>CACFAI010000001.1 GCA_902564265.1 uncultured Pelagibacteraceae bacterium
TAATTTTTCCAGACTTTTCAGTAATCAGCAATTCTTTATTAGATATAAAAGTTGAGCCCCAAGGGGCATTTAAATCTGCAATTTTATTTATTTTAAATTCTGTTGCTTCAGCTGATACTGAAAATATAAATAAAAATAGAATTAACCTTTTCCACGCCATGGAATAGTTTTATCTATTATTTTTCTTAATGTAACGTCAAATAATAGTCCCAGCATACCCATAATGAAAATAGTTATCCAAATAACTTCATATTGGAAATATTTTTTTGCGACATTTTCAACAAATCCAATTCCTGTAGTACCTGCTAAAAATTCTGCTGCAACAAGTGTTCCCCAGCACATACCAACCGCAACTCTTATTCCTGTAAGAATTTCAGGCAAAGAGTTAGGGAAGATTACGTATCTCAAAATTTGTTTTTTAGATGCACCAAGAGAATGTGCTGCATGAATTTTTGATAGTTGAGTTCCAGATGCACCAGCTCGTGCGGAAATGATCATGATTGATAATGAGACCATAAATAACAAGAATACTTTTCCAGTATTATCAATACCTAGAACTGAAATGATTAAAGGAGCCCATGCTAATGGTGGCACAGGTCTGTAAAGTTCAATTAAAGGGTCAAAGAAACCTTTAGCAAATCTATTTAAACCCATAAATAATCCAAGCGGAACTCCAATCAAAATTCCAAAGATAAGTCCCAAAAAGACTCTTAAAAATGAATCCCAAATATGCCCGTAAGGAACTGGAATTTTAAATAATTTGAAATCTCCTGTAACAACTTTTAGAACTCTTCCTTTAAAGTTTTGTTCAACTACACCGTCTTTTGTATGGATAGGGTATTCCCCTGGAAGAATGTCGGCTATCCAATCTGGTAAAATAAATCCAATTATTTTACTTACATCCATCATATCAATCCAAAGTAATGGTATATTTTTGTAACCAACGCTTGGTTTTGACATTAAGATAAATTTATTAAGTGTATCTGATGGTTTTGGTAGCCATCTTCCAGAACCTTGTTCAGAGCAACTCGTTCCACTTGATACAATTGTTCCCGCAGGAAATAAAAACATATCTATAAATCGTAACCCTCCTTGTTTAGATTTTTGAACATTATCGAATTCAACAATTGCATTTTGCATTTCATTGAGTGCATTTGGTGGATAAATACTTCCATACTCTATTCTTCTTGCAATTTTGACAATATTTTTTGCAAAGGTAGATGCTACTTCCTCTGTATCGTCTAAGTTGCCTCTGTATTCTTTTATTTTGTCCTTTAAAGATTTAATAGAATTTTTGAATTGCGGATTATGATTTCTTAATTTAAAGAATTTATCATTTATAATCTCAAGCTCCTTTGCTGCAGCATCAAACTTAAGACCTTTATCAGTAGCTGGGACCAAAGGGACTTCAATTGTGTTTTCTATTGAACCTGTGCCAGATTGAACTTTTGTTATACCCCAACCACCTTCTTCAGATACTGCTTTTAATCTCTCATTTTTTTGTTCATCAGTTTCAAATGGGTAATCGTTTTTTTTAAAGTTTGACGTTAAAAGTCTTATTTCTTCTGTCATTTCTTTGATCTGAATCTTTGTATCTGTTTCCATTAAATTTTCATTTGTTAGTAATGGAATTAATTGTTTCGTCTCGTTGATAAATCCAACTAAAGTTGTTTTCTGTGGACTGCTTAAATCTGGTGAACTTTGTATTTCTTTAGTGATTATTTGAAGATTTTTATTTTCAATTTTTATTATTGATGTACTTTTAAATTCTCTCTCTTCTATGGGAAATTGATACTTTAAACCTAAAAGCGATTCATTAACTTTTGCTACCTGGCACAATTCGTTAGCAGATTTAGGATAAAAACCTTTCGCTATATCCCAAGAGTAATATAACCAAATTAATAGTATCGCACTACTTCCCACAATAATCCAATGTGTTCCACCTTTAGCTCTTTCAGGGTTACCAAATACAGCGTCAACTTTTTCTGTTCGAATTAATCTTCTTCCGTAAAGAATACATCCAACAATTGATACTAAAATTAATATTGTAATAAATTGGGTAAACATTTAATTCTCTTTTCCCATTATTTCTTCTTCCATATTCCATATCATGGAAAGTATTTCTTCTCGTTTTGATGAAAATTCTTTATTTTTTTTAATTTCTCTTAAGTCTTCTTTTAATCCCATTTCTGCGAATGGGAGTTTATATTCTTTGTGAATTCTACCTGGTCTTGGTGCCATCACATACAATCGTTCACCTAATAACAAAGCCTCCTCAACTGAGTGAGTAATTAAGATAATTGTTTTTCCTGTTTCTTTCCAAATTTTTAAAACAAGTGATTGCATTTTTTCTCTAGTTAAAGCATCTAAAGCACCCAAAGGTTCGTCCATTAAAATTAAATCAGGATCATTAATTAAACATCTAGCAAGCGCTACTCGTTGCTGCATACCACCTGATAATTGATAAGTGGGAGTATTTCCAAAACCTTTAAGACCAACTATTTCTAACCACTCATCAACTTTTTTTTGAGTTACACCTGGATCTTTTTTCTTCATTCTTAATCCAAAGTTGACATTTTCAGAAACTGTTAACCATTCAAACAAAGCTCCTTGTTGAAATACCATTCCTCTATCAACTCCAGGACCATTAATTTCATTTGAACCTAAAGTTATTGTTCCTGATGTAGGTCTAATAAAACCAGCTGCAATATTTAATAAAGTTGTTTTTCCACATCCTGATGGACCAAGAACTGTTAATAGTTCTCCTTTTTTGATTGTGAAATTTAAATCTTTTAATGCATGAACAGTTTCTCCTTTTGGAGACTTAAAGATCATATTTAGATTTTGAGAAACTAAATCACTCATAACAAGACATTACATTAAAATTTGTATAAAAAAAATAGGCACCAATTAAAAAAAATTGGCGCCTATTTAATTCTATTTAACCTTCTAATTATAAAGGTAAGAAACTAGTGTCCACGTTTCCTCTAGGTGTTCCCATTCCTTTTAAGAATGCATCTAGATTTCCTTTAGTCATAGATTGCTTAGTCTCTGCTGGTGTTAAAAATTTGAAACCACTTAAAGTTTCTTTCATATCACCAACTTTCATTTCAGAAGCTTTAGACATTGCGTTCATGTCACTTTTGCCAGCTCTGTATCTAGCATTAGCTTCATGAGTAACTTCAATAAAAGTTCTTAGCATTTCAGGATTTTCTCTCATAAATTTAGTAGTTACTGAAGTAATATCTATTCCTAAGATACCAGCGTCTCTTGCTTCTTGAACTGTAAGTAATCTTGTTCCAACAGCTGTTGCAGCTTTAATTGAATTACCACCAAATAAACATGCCATTACAACATTACCGCTTACTAAAGCAGCAGCACCTTCTTCAGGGTCCATTTGAATGATATCCATTTTTTTTCTGTCTGCGCCAACAACTTTCATACTTTCATCAAAAACGTATTCAGCCATTGTTCCTAGTGGGACAGCAACCTTTTTACCTTCAAGTTCAGTAGCATTAGCTTTCGTAATACCTGAAGCATTTGAAGTTACACAAGTTGTTCCTCCCATTCCATATTCCATAGCTATATCAACAAGCTTGATAGGTGCTTTTGATTTAACTGCGTTTATGAATGGTACTAAACCTTGTGAGTAAGAAATATCGATGTCTCCTGCTAACATAGCATCAGTCATTGCTCCACCATTTGTGAAGTTAGTCCACTTAACTGGTACACCTAAAGCTTTAGCAAAATTTTTCTTCTGCATGTCCTCTAGGTTTGGACTAGGCCATTCTAAAAAGTAAGCAACTCTAACTTCTTTTGCAGCTGAATTAGCAACTGAAATAGTTAAGTTAAGAGCTAGGATACTTCCAAGAATAAAACTTAGTATTTTTCTCATTTATTCCTCTCCTTATTTAAATTTATAAGCAGCATTTAAGTTGAAAATAGAACCAATGTAAATGAAGTTGTTAATAGGAATGGGTGTCAAAATAGACTATTCAATTTTTAGTTGTACTGTTATAATAGATTTTTATAGTTAATTAATATTAATTAGTCTAAAGATTAGGAATAAAAAAAATGAGTCAAAAACCTTCTATACCAAATTCGCTCAATGAACATTGGATGCCATTTACATCCAATAAAGACTTTAAAGAAAGACCAAGATTAATTACTGAGGCTAGAGGTGTTTATTTAAAAAATCATGAAGGTAATACTCAAATAGACGCAAGCTCAGGATTATTCTGTAATCCTTTAGGTCATGGCAGACAAGAAATTATAGATGCAATATCAAATCAATTAAAAACTTTAGACTATGCTCAACCGTTCCAACAAGGTTTTGGTGGATCGTTTGAATTAGCAACAAGAATTTCAAAACACACACCAGGAAATTTAAATAGAATTTTTTATACAATATGCGGATCGACTGCAGTTGAAACAGCAATAAAAATTGCAATCGCTTATCATAAAGCAAGAGGTGAAGGACATAGATTTAGATTTGTTGGAAGAGAAAGAGCTTACCACGGAATGAATATTGGAGCCACTTCAGTTGGTGGAATGATTAATAACGTAAAAACTTTTGCAAGTGTATTGATGCCAGGCGTTGTTCATATGAGACATACTCATTTACCAGAACACAAATTTGTTTCTGGACAACCAGATACTGGTGCAAATAGAGCAGAAGATTTAGAAAGAATTTGTACAAACTTTGGTGCAGAAAATATTGCAGCATGTATTGTTGAACCAATTGCTGGTTCAACTGGAACATTAGTTCCTCCTAAAGGATATTTACAAAAACTAAGAGAAATTTGTGACAAACATGGAATACTTTTAATTTTTGATGAAGTTATAACTGGATGGGGAAGAACAGGTTCTGCTTTCGGTGCACAAGAGTTTGGAGTTACGCCAGATATAATGACTATGGCAAAAGCTACAACAAATGGAATTGTTCCAATGGGTGTTGTTGCAAGTAAAGAAGAAATTTATGACACGATAATGGATGCATCTCCAAAAGGAACAATTGAATTGTTTCATGGTTATACTTATTCAGGTATTCCAATTTCAGTTGCAGCTGCACTAGCTGTACAAGATATTTTTGAAAAAGAGGATATTTTTAAAAGAGTAAAAGAATTAGCACCGTACTTCCAAGATGGCTTGATGTCTTTAAAAGATTTAGAGGCAGTAGAAAATATAAGAGGTTACGGAATGATGGGTGGAATTGATATGAAGATGGATCAAAAACCTGGAAGAGCAGGACTTACAACTTTCAAACATTGTTATGATGCTGGTGTAAACTTTAAAGCTACAGGAGACTGTTTGATTATTGCACCAATGTTTATATCTGAGAAAAAACATATTGATGAAATAATTGAAAAATTAAGAACTGGTATTAGCAATTATTCTAAAAGTAAGAAAAATTAATTTTCTAAATGAAAATTGGCGTTCCTAAAGAAATAAAACCACAAGAAAATAGAATTGGATTAACCCCTGAAAGTGTAAAAACTTTAGTAGGTGAGGGTCATGAAGTTTTAGTTGAGAACAATGGTGGATTTGAAGCTGGTTTTGATAATGATCAGTATACAAAAGCTGGAGCAAAAATTGCAAAGACAGCTGGAGATATTTTTAATGATGCAGACATCATAGTTAAAGTTAAAGAGCCTCAAAAAGTTGAAGTGGATATGTTAAGAGAAAATCAAATTCTTTATACTTATCTTCATTTAGCAGCTGCAAAAGAACTTACTGAAGGATTGATTAAATCCAAAAGTGTAAATATTGCCTATGAAACAGTTACAGATGATAATGGTAGACTTCCATTACTTGCACCAATGAGTGCAGTTGCTGGACGTATGTCAGTTCAAGCAGGAGCACATTGTTTAGAAAAAAATCAAAAGGGTAGAGGTATTTTATTAGGTGGGGCACCAGGCGGTGAGCCAGCAAATGTATTAATTCTTGGTGGTGGAGTAGTTGGAGAGAACGCTGCAATTATTGCAACAGGCATGAGAGCTAAAGTTCATATAGTTGATAAGTCTGAAGAAAGATTAAAACAATTAGTAAAAATGTTTGGTGATAAAATTATTCCAGAGCAAAGTGATAAAGTTGATTTAAATAAGTTAGTTTCTGAAGCAGATTTATTAGTTGGTGGCGTTTTAATTCCTGGTGCAGAAGCTCCAAAATTAGTTACTAAAGATATGTTAAAATTAATGAAAAGAGGCTCTGTAATAGTGGATGTTGCAATTGATCAAGGAGGATGTGTTGAAACAAGTAAACCAACTACTCACGGAGACCCAACATATATAGTTAACGATGTTGTTCATTATTGCGTTGCTAATATGCCAGGTGGAGTTCCTAGAACTTCTACATTTGCACTTAATAAAGCAACTCTTCCATATTTAGTAAAATTAGCGAATAAAGGTTATCAAAAAGCCTTAGGTGAAGATAAGAACTTTTTAGCAGGATTAAATGTTCATAAAGGACATGTGACCTATAAAGCTGTTGCAGATGTTTTTGGTCACGAATATGTTAGTGCAGGAGAAGCAATCAAAAATTAATTAGATGAGTAAAAAAATACCTAGTAGCACAAAAGTTGTGGTTATTGGTGGTGGGGTTGTTGGATGTTCATGTGCTTATCACTTAGCAAAATTTGGGTGGAAAGATGTTATCCTTTTAGAAAGAGACAAACTTACTTCAGGTACCACTTGGCATGCAGCAGGATTAGTTAGTCAACTAGGACCCTCTGCAACAATTACAAAAATTAGAAAATATTCTTTAGATTTGTATAAAGAATTAGAAAAGAAAGTGGATCATTCAGCAGGGCTTAGATTAAACGGCGCAATGTCAATTGCTCAAAAAGAGGGAAGATGGCAAGAATTAAAAAGACAAGCAACCACTGCTCAACTTTTTGATGTTGATGTACAAATTTTAAATAAAGATCAAATCAAAGAAAAAGTTCCATTAATTAAAAATGATGATTTGTTGGGTGGTATTTTAATGCCTGGCGATGGTTCAGGAGATCCATCCGGAATAACTCAATTACTTGCTAAAGCTGCAAGAGCAGAAGGTGCAAAAATTTTTGAAGACTCGCCTGTCGAAGATATTTTAGTAAAGAATAAAAGAATAGAAAGTGTGGTTGTTAATGGAGAAAAAATTGAGTGTGAATATATTGTTTTAGCAACAGGAATGTGGTCAAGACAAATTGGAGAAAAGTTAGGTGTAAGTATTCCATTATATCCTGCTGAACATTTTTATGTAATTACTGAACCAATAAAAGAAGTACCAAAAGATTTACCAGTAATCAGAGATTTTGATAGTAGAACTTATTTCAAAGAAGATGCTGGAAAATTACTTTTAGGAATATTTGAAGGAAAATCAATTCCTGCATTTGATAAAACAAATAAAGTTCCAGAAGATTTTTCTTTTGGTGAGTTTCCAGAAAATCTTGAACATTTTGAACCTTATTTAAATGCATGTATGAAAAGATTTCCTATTTTAGAAAAAACAGGAATTAGAAAGTTTTTTGCAGGACCAGAATCTTTTACACCAGATACAAATACTTTATTAGGTGAAGTGCCTGAAGTTAAAAACTTTTTTGTTTGTTGTGGTTTAAATAGTATTGGAATAGCAAGTGCAGGAGGTGTTGGTAAAGTAACAGCTGAATGGATGATGAACGGTCATATTAATGAAGATATTTTTAGTTATGACATTAAAAGATTTCAAAAATTTCACTCTGGTATTAATTTTATTAAAGAAAGGGTAACAGAAACACTTGGTGATTTATATGGAATGCATTGGCCATATAAACAACATAAAACTTCAAGAAATGTAATTACTCTTCCTTATCACGATAGATTAAAAGAACATGGTGCATGTTTTGGTGTTTCAGGTGGTTATGAAAGACCAATGTGGTTTTCAAAAGATGAGAAAAATAAAGATTACAAATATAGTTACAATTATCAAAATTGGTATCCAAGTGCAGAGTTTGAAACAAAAAATGCAAGAGCAAATGTAGGTTTATTTGAATTATCCCCATTTTCAAAATTTGATTTAAAAGGTGAAAAAGTTCACGAAGAATTGCAAATATTGTGTACAGCAAATATTCCAAATGAACCTGGTAAAATTAAATATACACAAATGTTGAATTCAGATGGTGGAATTGAGACTGATTTAACTGTTATTTGTATTGAAAAGAATTATTTTAGAATTGTTTCTTCTGCTGCAAATAGAGAACATGATAAATTTCATATTTTAAAGCATATTTCTAAAGATGTGAAATTAACTGATGTAACAGAAGACTATTGTTGTTTAGGTTTATTTGGTCCTAAAAGTAGAGAAATGATTTCTTCAATAAGTACAGATGATTTTTCTAATGAAAACTTTAAATTTGGTACAGCTAAATTTGTTAAAATTGATGATGTAGAAGTATGGGCCCAAAGAATTTCATATGTGGGTGAATTAGGTTTTGAACTTTATGTAAAAAAAGAAAATGCTTTAGAACTTTTTGATATTTTAATTGATAAAGGTAAAACTTATAAAATTTCTCTTTGTGGAATGCATGCAATGGATATTATGAGGATGGAAAGTGGTTATTTACATTGGGGCCACGATATTTCACCTGAAGAAAACCAATTTGAGGCAGGTTTAAACTTTGCTGTTAGTTTTAAAAAGAATATAAATTTTATCGGAAGAGCTGCTTTGGAAAAAAAGCGAGACAAAAAGGACCATAAGAAATTTAAAATGCTCATTTTGAACCATTCTAAAGAAGGAGCGCCTCTTCTGCTCCACGACGAGCCGATCTATTTAAAAGATAAGATTGTGGGTCGTACAACTTCTGGCTGTTACTCTTTTAATTACAACAAAAATTTAGCATTTGGCTATATTAATTCAGGCTTAACTAGCGATCAAATAGATAAACAAGCCTTTGAGATAGAGGTTGAGAAAAAAAAATACCCGGCATCTGTGATAACTAGACCTCTTAATGATAAAAAGTTGAGCTCTCTTTAGCACCATTTTGGACAAAGCTCAAAAAATTACAACTCATTTTGAACAACGCTTTTCTTGAAAAACCGAATCGGGTGATGTTAAATACGATTTATGAGTGGAGAAACATCAGACTTTGACCAACAAGTTGAATTAAAGAAAACACCAAATATCAAAGTTGATATCAACGATTTACTATCAAGAGTTAGAGACGAGAAGAAAAAAGAAAGAAAAGAAAATCTTTTATTTCTAGGATTAATTGGTTCAGTGATAGTGATAACTGGTATTATTGCGTCTCTTTAATTAAATACGATAGTATTCAATATTTTCGTTAACATTCTAATAAATCTTTCTTCATTAGTTTTATTAATATCTCGAACTGCTTTTAAAGTTACATCTTTTTCAATAGTCATTGTATCCAATCTCGGCAACCCGAATAAAAGATAAAGATTATTTTTATCTTTTTTAAGCAATTTTCTTTTAAGCAAAGTATTTAATTTTCTAAGAGCTGTAGGTCTTGGTATTCCTGATAATTCAGATATGGTCATTGCATTTAAACCTTGGTTTCCCCAATTGTTAATTTTTTCAATAAAATTATCTGTTGTTAATTCCGGACTTACACTTTCTTTAAAACCTTTATTCATTACAAGATTTTGATTATAAGCGCATTGAGCCCAGATAGACCAAGTCTCTATATCCCCAAAAAATTTTTTCCAACCCACAATAGTTGGTATTTGAAATTCAAAAAAGATAGTCCAAATTTGTGTGAAATTATCTCTTATCTTTTTATCTAGAACAGAGTTTTCAACTTTTTTGTCTAAATAACCTGCCTTACTTAGAAATTCAGTAAATTTTGAAAGCAATCTAGACATGTTTCGTATAGAATCTTTCGGCTTTTGGTACTCTTGTCCTTTACGATTTATCATTATTTTTTTTTTATCTTTTTTAATGGCTCCATCTCTTTCCATTTCTAAAATTTTTCTTCTAGTTGTTTCCTTTGAGATTAGCAATTCTCTTGACAAATCAATTACATTTATTTTCGGTATTTCGTAAGTTTCTTTTGCATAAAACTCATCAAATGAATTTTTAATTTGATAATCTCCATATGCTTTAAAAGTTTTGTGTACTAAATGAATTAAGATTAAATATTTATCGAAGTCTTTAAATCTATTATAAGCAGCATGCAGCCATTGTTGTTGGAAATAAAATCTTTCTGTAACAATATAATTAAAATTTTTGTGATAGACAGATTTGATTTGATCTTCTTGGATTTGATTTGAAAATTTTAACTCTCTTAATGACATTTTTTATTATTTACGCAAATAATCCTAAATTTTATGTTTCCGCAACCCCAAAATGAACAAAAATGCCTTGAAATTTATTTTTTTTCCTTCATAAAGCTCATGAGGGAATTGTGGAATTTGTAAAAACTGTTGGACCACTTGGCATGATTTTCATCATGTTTTCTTTAGGTCTTAATTTATCTTATAAAGATTTCTTTGAAGTGTTGAAAAAACCCAGAAATCTTATTGTTGCACTTATATGCCAAATGATAATGCTTCCATTAATTGGAATTATCATTATTTCTTTTTTTCCAATGCAAGCTGAATTTCAACTTGGAGTATTCTTGTTACTTATTCTACCTTCTGCAGTAATGTCAAATTATGCAACTAAACTTGTTAAAGGAAATGTTGCTTTATCAATAACTATTACCTCCATTTGTGGATTAATTTCGTTCATAACCATTCCAATGTTTTTGAAGATTTATGCTGCATTCTTTTCATCGGTAGAATTTGATCTAAATCTTCTCAAGTTTTCAGTTAGAATGTTTTTATTTATAGCTTTACCAACATTTGTTGGAATTTTAGTAAGGGGAAATTTTAAAAGATTTTCTGAGCAAAATAATTTAAAATTTGATAGAGCTGCTCTAGCTTTATTTATAATTATTTTGTTAGTTGCGATATTTACAGAGCAAGGAAATTTAGGTGGTTATTTTGCTGATGCGGGAGCAATTGCTTTTGTAGTAATCATATCAGTACTAACATCTGTGTATATAATAACAACTTACACCCTAAGAGATATTAAGGTAAAAAGAACTATAATGATTGAGGCTATGCTGCAAAATGGTGCGATGGGTTTTATAGTTGGCGCTCAATTGTTTCATGAAATTGAATATATTACACCGATAGCAATTTATGCTTTGATACAATACGTTGCTTTAATGTTTTACATTGGTAATATAAACATAACAAGAATAACTACAAAGTAATTTAAAATAGTGGCGGGGTAGCTCAGTTGGTTAGAGCGCGGGACTCATAAGCCCGAGGTCAGTGGTTCGATCCCCTCAATTTCCTAATTAATTTAAGCAAACATAAATATTGGTCCACTGGTGGTCCACTGATAAGTTAGTTTTTAATGAAAAATAAAGATTATAAAAGTTATAGCTATGATCAACTGCTGACTTTTGAAAAACAAGGCCCAGTTTTAATTGAAAAATTAGTAGATCAAAGCGATAAAAAAGATACAAAAATAAAAGATCTCAAGTCTAGGTTAGAACATATCGACGAAACAATTAAAACTTCTGTAGAAAAAAAGATTGGAGTTAAACCTGGATCAAGCTTTAGAAATTTCTTTGATAAATTATACGATGATAATTTTGGATATTTTGCTGGTGGTTGCATTTTATTAGGATTTCTCCATTTAAAAATTAACGTTAATCTTCCAATTATTTTATCAGCTATGGGAGCATTTATTTTAATTGGACCTGGTATAATGATTGGTTTGATGCTGGGATTAACAGTCTTAGAAACAATAATTAAATTTTTAATTGGCGGCGATGCACAAGATAAATACCAAAAAAAATATGAAAAATTATTTGAGCAAATTAAAAAAGATAAGCACAAGAAACCAATTGAATTAATCCATAAAAAAATTGAAGATCTTGATGATGAAAAAAGTACGTTATATGTAGAACGTAGGGATATAGAAAAAGCTTTAAATGAAATTGTTTCTCTTAAGCGAAGAGCTAAAAACAAAGAAGATAGAGCAAAAATTGCAGCATTTAATAATAAAGCTAGATCTGCAGCAAGTTATGTGAGGGCAAGTTTATTAAAAGAGATACTAAATAAAAAAAAATGGGAATGTCCCTATTGTCACAAAATGTATGATATTGAAAACAAGAATTATACTAAATTATTAGATGCAGATCACATTCATCCTGTTCACAAAGGTGGCTTAAGCACGAAACAGAATATGATTTTAGTTTGCAAAAGCTGCAATTCTAAAAAAAAAACACTCACACTTAGACAATTCTGCAAAATTAGAAGACTAGACTATGAAAAAACTTGCAATGTATTAGAGAAAATGGGCAAAGATGTTTGAATTAGATCTTCAATATTGTATAGTTTCTTAGTCCTGATTTAGAAAATATCTCTACTTGCTGGGACTTTAAACACAACGCTAAAGGAGGCAAATGAAAATAATAATACAATCAATAAAAAACTATTTTAAATCAAAGAAGGATAGGGGATTAGAACCTGTATTTTTTGAAAAGATAGGTGATAAAAAAACATCTAGAGATCAAATGCGTAAGAATCTAATAAAAGCACTAGAAAAAAACGGCTGGACTATAAAAAAATAGATATTGGTCCACTAGTGGTCCACTGATAAGATAGTTTTATGAGAAAAATATTAACAATAATTTTTTTTAGTTTATTAATACCAAATAGCATTAATGCTAATCCAATAAAGGCTAACTGGGTTGTCAAAAAAGCTATTGTGTCGAGCGTATTCCTGAAAACAGAGGATACAATTGGGAAAGAACAGTTTTTTTCAAGAGAAAAATCAGAAGGAGTTTTTTTTAATTGTCCATTTGGTGCAGGTGAGGTCAGTAGTTACACAACATATAACTATGATGAGTTTATTAATAATAAACAATTTAAGATCTTTAAGCAAAATATCAAAAAATTAAATTTTCCAATAAATAATAAAATTTACGTAGAAAAATTAACTTGCGCAGATAATAAATCGGTCCTTTATCCTTTTATACAATTTGAAAATAGCGATATTGCATTTTATGAATTTGGTCTTGGAATTTATCAATTAAATAAAAAATGACCTCTCATGATAACTTGATAGCTAGAATTTTTTTAACTGTTTTATGTGGCGGTATTTATCTAACAGTTCTAATATTAATAATTACTGGATTTGATATTTTATTTAAGAGTATTATTTGGGAGTCAATTTGGGATTTGTTTTTTTCTAATTCAAAACAAAATCCACTTCAAAGAGTTGGAATAATCTTAATGCTTGCTTTTTTTATAGGACTTATAACACCTATAATTTTTCCTAAACTTCCTAAAACATTTAAAAAAGAAAAATGATTAGTCACACACGGGGGTCCCATGGACCAAATTTTTTGGTCCAATTTTGGTCCACTGGTGGTCCACAGAGAAACCCTTATTAAACGCAATTTCTTAATTTCTTGTTTGAACGAAAAAAAATAAGTAGTATAAATCAATACGAATTTAATGGCGGGGTAGCTCAGTTGGTTAGAGCGCGGGACTCATAAGCCCGAGGTCAGTGGTTCGATCCCACTTCCCGCTACCAATATCTTCACAAAAAGTTTAGTCTGTTTTTTAAATTCTCTCTAAACAGCTAGTTTATCCATTTATTAAAAATCAAAAAATCACTTAAGGTTAAACCTGATAAGCTTTTGTGTATATTTCTAGTTATAGGAATTCCATCTTTGAAAAAATCATTATCAGATTTTTTTTCGTTAATTGACCATTCCTTTGGATAATTCATTTTATGATTAATATCTTTAAATTCAGGATATTTAACAGCATACTCCGAGCAACCTCTTTTTATTTCATGTTTAAATTTTTTGCCGAGTATTATTTTTATTACAGGTGTTATTTCTTTTGATAATTTTTCAGCTGATTCAATACTATTTAGGTAAATATAGCCTCTAAAATTTCTTAATTTTCTATCTACCATACATTTTCTATTAAAAAGATTTAAATTTTTATACTGGTCAAAAAAAAGAACAAGCTTAATTATATCAAACGGTTTATCTAAATAAATTACAATCTTTATGCAACTAAAACAAAATTTCGGAATAGTATTAAATTTGAAAAAAATTCGTTTATGTCTTTCACAATTTAGGTCTATTTCATTTCTTCTGAAAATTTGATCTTCATTGAATTCAAAGTTGTCAATTTTTTGTGCTTCTAATTTGCATTTATCGATTATGTCCGAAATGAATTCATCTTTTATTTTCTCTCGAAAATTAATCTTAGAGTTAATTTTTTGAATTTTGTTATTAATATCTACCAAATTATTATTAAAATTTTTAACAGGATTAATGTGAGACAAAAGTTTTATTATTGCAAACTTACTCCGTTTATCATTTGAACTTTTATAAACCTTCAAAAAAAAATCTAAAGATTTTGTCAATTCTCCCTTATCATAATAGGCTATACCTAAATTAAAATATGGATCCAAAGTTTTTGGATTTGACTGAATAGCTTTATTAAAATAAAAAATACTCTTTTCCCAATCCTTTAACCCCAAGTTTATTAGACCTAACAAGTTTAGATAAAAGTTTGAATTTTCCAATTGCAGATGTTTTGACTGAGATAAATTAGCTTCCAGAAGGGCTTTTTTAAAATTTTGATTTTTATAAAGTGTAACTATTTTTTGTATTTCTGAATTTATTAAATTTTCACTCATTTATTATAATAAATAGCAGATATACAAAGTCATGTCTAATCGCTTTAAATCCTGCATCATAGCTCGATCAGATAATTTGTTGAAAATATATTATAAAATTTTTCTAAACTTCGCTATATTCATAGTTGAATTTAACGGAAGACTGTTTTTTCTAATCTTTAGAAATTTCTTTTTAATTGCTTTATTATCTTTTTTAGCAAAACTATAAACAGATTGTACAGGACCTCCTATATTTATTATGCCTTTTTTATTTATTAATTTAAAAAAAACTTTTGCTAAGTTTTCATGGAACATAAAATTTGATTTTAAGTTTGTATAAGCATATTTATAAGCGAAAGGTTTTTCAGTCATACAAATTCTCAAAATTAATGAATTTTTTAACATTTTGACTGCACATTCCCCACCAAGTTTAGACCAACCATAATTATTTATTGGAAGTAAGGGATTATGTTCTTTGTAATTCCCTTTTTTAAATGGATAAACATAATTAGTTGAAAAAAAAATTAGCTTTATCTTATATTTGTGACAAAGAGTTACTATATTTGCTGTTCCAATGATATTTGTATTGATACTTCTATCAATTTTTTCTTCATGAAGATCCATTGGTCTTGAAATTGCTGCAGCATGAATAATAAATTTTGGTTTTATTTTTCTGATAAATTTTTCCATCTTTTTAAGATTTGTTATGTCAAAACTTTGTGATGAAGGGTAGTAAATATTTTTTTTATTTAAATTAAATTTTTTAAATACTTTGCCAAATCTTCCACTACCACCGGTAAAAATTATTTTTTTCATTAATCAAATTAGTTTTTTTAAATAATTGGTATAGTCACACTTTCCATAAAATTGAATTGCATTTAAAATTTCTTTTTTTCCAATCCATTTATTGTTAAAAGCAATTTCTTCAAGGCAACCAATTTTAAAACCTTGCCTGTTTTCTATTGCTGATACAAAAGAACTCGTTTTATAAAAATCCTCTATAGATCCAGTATCTAGCCATGCACCCCCACGACCAAGGATATCAGATGTCAATTTTTTTTTTCTTAAATAGATTTTTAGTAAATCAGTAATCTCCAATTCGTTTCTAAATGAAGGTTTCAGCATTTTTGAGTATTCAACAACTTTTTTATCAAAAAAATATAAACCAGTTATTGCTAAATCAGAAAAAAACTTTTTGGGCTTTTCTTTTATTGATAAAATTTTTCCATTTTTGGAAGTTTTCGCTACTCCAAATGACTCTGGTTTTGCAACTTTATGAAGGATAATTTTTGCACCATTTTTAAGTTTTGTGCAGTTAATCAATTTTGAAGTTAAATTTTGTCCATAAAAAAAATTATCTCCAAGTATTAATGCAACGTTTTTATTATCTATAAATTTTTCTCCTAATAAAAAAGCATCAGGGAGACCTCTTGGAGAAATTTGTTCTTTAAAGGATATGTTAATACCTAAGCGTTTACCGTCTGGTAAAATTTTTTTATATTGACTTAATTGTCCCTTATTAACAATGATTAAAATATCTTTTATTTTTGCTAACATCAAAATTGAAAGCGGGTAAAAAATTAAAGGCTTATCATAAATTGGAAGCAATTGTTTATTGACTGCTTTCGTCAAAGGACTCATTCGAGTTCCCATGCCTCCAGCTAAAATAATTGCTTTATTAATCATTTAATTACACCAAGTCTCTTTGTGATATCCTTTTTTTTTAAGGATGTATAGTATTTCATATTTTTAAAATACCAGTTGAATGTGTACTCTAAACCTTTTCTCAGATTTATTTTAGATTTCCATTTAAGTTTTTTTAAAATTTTTTTACTGTCTAAGGCATAACGAGTATCATGACCTGGTCTATCTTTAATGAATTTTATTTTTACATTTTTACCCAATTTAATTTTTTTTCTTGCAATTTTTATTAATAAATTTGCTATATCAAAGTTGTTACTGTTTATATTCGACCCAATATTGTAAAAATCTCCCATCTTTCCATTCTTGAATACTTTGAATAAAGCTTCACAATGATCATCAACAAATATCCATTCCCTAGAATTTTTTCCCTTACCATATAAGGGAAGAGGCTTATTATTAATTAAGTTATAAATCAATTTTGGAATAAGTTTTTCTGGATGTTGATGAGGACCATAATTATTCGAACAATTAGTTATCATTGCGTTTAGTTTATAAGTTCTAACATAAGAATATACCAAGTGATCAGATGAAGCCTTCGATGCTGCATAAGGTGAACTGGGTCTGTAAGGGTCAGTTTCTTTGCTTCTACCTTTTAAAACATCTCCAAAAACTTCATCAGTTGAGATATGAATTAGTTTAGTTTTTTTATTTTTTTTACTAAATTCTCTAAACGTTTCTAGCAAACTAAACACACCAACTATGTTGCTTTTTATAAACTCTGCAGGACTGTCTATTGATCTATCAACATGTGTTTCTGCAGCCGAATTAAAGATAGCAATAGGTTTATATAAGTTAAAAACCTTTTTAAGTTTTGATCTGTTATTGATATCTAATTTGATAAATTTATAATTTTTTATATTTGAAAATTCTCTTGTATTATAAAAGTTTGAGGCGTAACTGAATTTATCAATATTAATAACATAAAAATTTTTTTTAATTAATAGCTTTATTAAGTTACTACCAATAAACCCCAAACCACCAGTAACAATTATTTTTTCCATTACTTTTTTTTTTACAATAATAATTATTTTAAGTATACTTCATTCTCAAATGGAATTTACAAGCGATAATCTTACTTTTGTAATAGTCACATTTAAAAGCAAAAAAGTAATCTATGATTGCTTAAATTCCTTACCAAAAGATTATCATAAAATAATAATTGAAAATTCATCTGATAAGGAATTAAAAAAAGAATTAGAGCAGAATTATGATAAAACTGAGGTGGTTTTGTCAAATAATATAGGGATGGGAGCTGGTAATAATCTTGGTATTGTTAAATCTAATACACAGTATGTATATGTTCTAAATCCAGATGTTGTTTTAAAAAGTGACACTATACTAAATATCAATAATTCAATTTCAAAACTAGAAAATTTTGCAATCTTATCACCTATGTCAGATAACCCTCTTTATCCAAATTATAGAGGAAATTCTGATGAGATAATAAAAAATAATAATAAATCAATTAGTAATGTTGAAGAGATTGATGGTTATTCAATGATTATTAATAAAGATTGTTTTGAAGATAATATTTTTTTTGATGAAAAATTTTTTATGTACTTAGAAAACGTTGACTTATGCTTAAGAGCAAAAAAAAATGGTGGAAAACTATATATCGTTATGAATTCTAAAGTTCGTCATCTAGGAGCCAAAGCTGTTGATGATAAATATAGTGAGGAGATAGAACTTTCAAGAAACTGGCATTGGATGTGGTCAAGATTTTATTTTAATAAAAAACATCGAGGCATTATTGTCTCGTTCTTATTAGGATTAATCAGTTTATTAGGAAACTTAATAAAATATACTATCTGCCTATTCACTTTTAACAAAAAAATAAATATTTATAGAATGAGAACATTAGGCACCTTCAATGCTTTATTAGGTAAACAATCTTGGTATAGGCCAGAAATAAATTAATGTCCTGGAAAATCGATTAAGTTTTCAACTTTAAAACCTTTTTCAATTAATTTATCAGATCCACCTAAGTCAAATAAGTTTATAACAAAAATAAACGCTCCAACTTTTCCCTTTGAGATTTCAATAAGTCTTGAAGCTGCTTCAGCTGTTCCGCCGGTAGCAATTAAATCATCAATTATTAAAACAGTATCATTTTCATTAATTGAGTCCTTATGCACTTCAATAGTTGCAGTTCCATACTCTAATTCAAAATCTACTGAGTGAGTTTGAGCAGGTAATTTATTTTTTTTTCTTAACATTATAAAAGGTTTTTTAAGAATATATGAAACAGCAGATGCAAAAACAAAACCCCTCGACTCAATTGCTGCAATCTTATTAAATTCAAACTTTTTAGATCTTTCAACTATTTGATTAATTGTTTCTTCAAAAGCTTTTTCGTCTTTAATTAAAGTTGTTATGTCTCTAAATAAAATACCTTTTTTAGGATAATCAGGAATTGATCTTATAAACTTTTTTAAATCCATTTAAATTTGCGTTATATTATTAAATAAACTATCTTTTAAATATGGCAAACAATAAATTAGCTATAATTGGTGGAAGCGGGTTGTATGATGTTGAAGAATTTAAGGATAGAGAGTTATTAGATATAAATACACCATGGGGAAAACCTTCAGATAAAATTTTAAAAACTAATTACAAAAATAAAGAAGTTTATTTTTTGCCAAGACATGGTAGAGGACATTTTATAAGTCCATCCAAAATAAATTTTAGAGCGAATATCGATGCCCTTAAACAACTTGGAGTTACCGACATTGTTTCTATCTCAGCTGTAGGATCACTTAAAGAAAATTTGTCACCAGGAAAATTTGTTATAGTTGACCAATTTATTGACAGAACTTTTGCGAGAAATAAAACATTTTTTGAAGACGAAATCGTAGCCCATGTTTCAATGGCACATCCAACTTCAACTGGATTAATGAATGCATGTGAAGATGCAATTAAGAAAGAAAAAATCGATTATCAAAGAAATGGCACTTATGTTGTTATGGAAGGACCACAGTTTTCAACATTAGCAGAATCTAACTTATATAGATCCTGGAAAGCTGATGTAATTGGAATGACTAATATGCCAGAAGCAAAATTAGCTAGAGAAGCTGAAATAAGATATGCTTCCGTATCAATGGTCACAGATTATGATTGTTGGCACCCGGATCATGAAAACGTTGATGTTCAACAAGTAATTAAAGTTCTTTTAGGTAATGCTGCAAAAGCAAAAGATATGATTAAAAATCTAATAGAAAATTTTGAAAAACATATTGATCCTAAAGATCCAACTAATAATTGTTTAGATGTGGCTATTATAACAGCACCAGAAAAAAGAACCCAAAAAACAAAAGACAAACTAAAAACAGTTGCAGGTAGAGTTTTAAGTAAATGAAAATTGAAGGCAAAGAATACCGAACTATTTGGTTTGAAAACAATTTAGTAAAAATAATTGATCAAACAAAACTCCCACATCAATTCGTTATTAAAGAATTAAAAACAGTTAAAGATTCAATAAATGCCATCAAAACAATGGAGGTGAGAGGTGCACCTTTGATAGGGGCAACAGCTGCATATGGTTTAGTTTTAGCGGTATTAGAAAATAATGACCAATCTTTTTTAAAAAAATCAGGTGACGACTTAATTAAATCTAGACCCACTGCAATTAATTTAAAATGGGCAGTAGATAGAATGATGAAAAAACTTTCAGGTGTTAATAGCGAAAAAATTTTGGATATTGCATTAAGTGAAGCAAAAGAAATTTGCGAAGAAGATATAAAATTTTGCGAAAATATAGGATTAAATGGTCTTAAAATAATTGAGAAAATTTATAAAAAAAAAAAAGATACAGTAAACATTTTAACTCATTGTAACGCTGGATGGCTTGCAACAATTAATTGGGGAACAGCCACATCCCCAATTTATCATGCACATAAAAAGGGTATTCCCGTACATGTTTGGGCAGATGAAACTAGACCCAGAAACCAAGGCGCAAACTTAACGTCATATGAATTAAATGAAGAGGGTATTAAAAATACAATTATTGCTGACAATACTGGTGGAATTTTAATGCAGAGAGGGCAAGTTGATATGTGTATAGTTGGAACTGATCGCACTTTATCTAATGGCGATGTGTGTAATAAAGTAGGGACTTATCTTAAAGCGCTTGCTGCAAAAGATAACAATATACCATTTTATGTGGCCTTACCAAGTTCGACTATCGACTGGAAAATTAAAAATTCAAAAGATATTCCTATTGAAGAAAGAAGTTCAGAAGAGTTGTCAAAAATTGAAGGTGTTGATGAAGATGGAAAAGTAAAAAAAGTAAAGATATACCCAAATAAAAGTAAGGCTATGAATTTAGCATTTGATGTTACTCCAGCAAAATATATAACTGGCTTAATAACAGAAAAAGGTATTTGCGAAGCATCAAAAAAAGGATTAAAAAATTTATTTAAATGAACCCACTTATTTTATCACTTGTTTGTCTTTTATTAGTCGGAGTTTCTGCTAATTGGCTAAGTATTGTTAAGAATAATAAGACATTAATTTATCTTTCTTTAGCACCATGTATTTATATAACAATTTATGGAATTTATTTAGTTATTGGACCTGTTGATTTGTATGAAGACGGTTCAAAAAACTTTTTTAAGCAGAACCCTTATGAAAGTGAGCTTCCACCACAGTTTTTACTATTAAAGCTTTACCAGTATATTCTTATGGGCGTAGGTCTAATTTTTGGGTATTTATTTTTAAAATATTTAAAAAATTATGGACGTTAAGAGTAGAGAAGAAATAATAAAATTTGCACAAAAACTAAATAGTACAAATTTATCTCCGTTAAGATCAGGAAATATTTCACTTAAAGCTCAGAACAATAATGAAGAGGGGTTTTTAATTACTCCATCAGGCAAAAAATACGACAGTTTAAAAGCTGATGATATAGTATTTGTATCTTTAGAGGGGAGATATGATGAAAAAGGTTTGCAGCCTTCTTCGGAATGGAGATTTCATAAAGATATTTATTTAAAGAAGGCTGATGCAAAAGCAATCGTTCATGCTCATTCACCACACGCAACAGCTGTATCTGCACACAATAAAGACATTCCAGCTTTTCATTACATGATAGCGTTAGCTGGAGGAGACAATATAAAGTGTGCAAAGTATGCAACTTTTGGAACACAAGAACTATCTGACAATATTATTGAAGCATTAGAAAATAGAAAAGCATGCTTAATGTCTAATCACGGTCAAGTTGCTTATGGGAATAACTTAAACTCAGCTTTCGAACTTGCAGAAGAAGTTGAAAATATTTGCCATCAATACATAAATGCAATAAAGTTAGGAGAACCTAAGATTCTTTCATCAAGTGAGATGGATGTAATATTAGAAAAAGTTAAAAATTATAAAAAAGGATAACTTTTTATGACGAAGGTTGGGGAGCACGTCACTTTAGATATAATAGGTACTGAAAAAGAGTACGAACCAAAATTCTTTGAAAAACTAGTCTACAAGATATCAAAGAAAGCAAAGGTAACTGTTTTAGAGATTTCAAAGTATAAATTCGAACCACAAGGCTTCACTCTTGTAGCTCTATTAGCAGAAAGTCATATTAGCTTTCATACTTTCCCAGAAAGAGGAATTATAAGTTTTGATTTTTTTACGTGTGGAAAAGTAAATCCTAATGTTGCTTATGATATTTTAAAAAAAGAAATTAAACATAAAAGAATTGTTAAAAAAGAATTCAATAGAGATACAATAAGTTATTATGATGATATTTATAGCTCACCAGGTTTAAAAAAATATTACATGGTAAAAGATGTTTTAGAAAACTTTACATCAAAAGTAGGTCAAAACATTGAAATTTTAGATTTAGAACAGTTTGGTAAATCCCTTTTTATAGACGGTGAGCTTCAAGTGGCAGAAAATGATGAACATTTGTATAGCTCAACATTTGTAAATTCTGGTTTAAAACTCAATCCATCAAATGATAAAACTGCAATTATCGGTGGAGGGGATGGAGGAGTTGCAAGAGAATGTATCTCTAAAGGTTTTAAATTGATTGATTGGTATGAGTTAGATCCTGAAGTTGTAACAATGTGTGAAAAATATTTATCTAAGGTAGGTAAGAAAGCAACAACAAAAAATCATGTACAGTGTGTATGGGGAGATGCATTTGAAAGTATTAAATCAGTTGAAGATAATAAGTATGATAAAATTTATGTGGACTTAAACGATGATCAGTATTGTATTGATTTGGCCGCAAAAAATATCAAATCTTTAAAAAGAATTCTTAAGCCAAATGGAACAATAACTGCACAAGTTGGAAGCCAAGATAAAAAGCCTAAGCAAGTTGATAAATGGTTAAATCTTTTTGAAAAAAGTTTTGGCAATACGTCATTAGATAGAGTTTATATCCCAAGCTTTGATTGTTCTTGGAATTTTGCATCTTCTCTAAATAAATAATTAATATTTAGTATACTCTTTAATCTCTTTGATCTTAGATCCGGTGTGATTATTTATTTCTAACTTAATACTTGCTCGTTTGTCGTTTAAGAAGTGTATCTCTCTTGATAATAAAATGAAATGATCATCGAATTTTGAATCCTTTTCGCATTGTCTTTTATTATCTTCAATATCCCACAGTTTAGCATTTATTTCTTTTAATTCAGAGAAAAGACTCTTAATCTTTTCATCAACTTTCACATTTTTATCATATTGTTCCTTTAAAGAATCATATTCTAAATTTATGAATTTTAATTTTTCTGCGTCTTTGATTTTGTCTTTTTTGATTTCAAGGATAGTTAATTTATCTAACAACTCACCAACAGATACTTCAACTAATATTTTATTCATAAAATTTTATAGTGTGATAAATTGTTAAAAATATGTCTAATATATTAATCATAAAGCACGGATCACTAGGAGATATAGCTCAAGCTAGTGGGGCAATTCAAGATATTTATGATAACCATAAAGATGATTTTATTTATTTATTAACATCTCACGTATATTCAGATCTTTTCAAAAAAAATCCTAATATTAAAGAAGTAATTGTCGATAAAAGATTATCCAGGTTTAATTTGATCTATCTTTTTTCTTTAATGAAAAAAATTAAACAACATAAGTTTACAAAGGTCTACGATCTACAGAATTCTTCAAGGACCTCATTTTATAAAAAAATTTTATTTCCTAATTTAGGATCTTATAAATGGTCTTCTTCTGAAACTACTCTTCCAGCAAATGAAACTAAAAAAGAATTTGATAAAAAGCCAGTATTAGAAAGATTTGATCACCAATTAAAGATATCTGGTTTAAAAACATTTCACACTTTAAAGCCAGATTTTTCTTGGGGTTGTTCTAATATCGATAAACTTATTTCTAAATATAATTTATCTGATTATATATTGTTATTTCCATTCTGCTCTGAGCATTTAAAGCAAAAGAAATGGCCATATTACAATCAATTAATAAAACTTATAAAACAAAATCATCCCAATCTAAAAATAGTGATAGCTCCTGGTCCTAGTGAAATAGAAAAAGCAAAAGAATTAGATGCTGTTTCTATTCTAAGTGAAGACAAAGCTATTTCTATCTCAGAACTGGCAGGTTTAATAAAGAGAAGTAAATTTGTTGTCGCCAATGATACAGGTCCTGCACATATGGCAGCACATTTGAATGTTAAAGGTCTGTCGTTGTTTGGAAGTCATACGACAGCTTATAAAGTAAGTATTGAAAGAGAAAACTTTAAAGCAATACAAGTTAGTGATTTAAAAAACCTAAGTGCAGAGAAAGTTTTTGAAAGATTAGCTCTTTAAAATTTCTAAATATTTTTTTAAGATTTCTGGCCAAAGAAATTTTTTTGCATTTTCTTCTGCATTTTTTCCCAAAACCTTAAATTTATTATTCTGCAATATATCAACTAAACTTTGATAGATTTCATCCATGTTATTTCCATCACAAAGTAGGCCAGTTTCATTATTGACAATTGCGTCAGACGCACCACCAACCTTTCCACCAATTGATGGAACTCCATATTGAGCAGCTTCAATATAGACAATTCCAAATCCCTCTACAGATTTTTTATAAGAAATTGATGGCATAACAAAAACATTTGAATTTTTTAAGTAAGAGTTTTTTTCATCTTTAGATAAATTTTTCAAAAACAAAACATTACTCTCAAGTTTTAATTCTTTAATAAGTTTTTTCTGAGATTCCAAAGTATCGCCTTGACCAATACAAATATAAATTATGTTTGGGTAAATTTCTTTCAAATTTCTCAAAGACATAATTATTTTTTCATGATTTTTTCTTCTATCAAATCTAGCAACAGTAATTAGTCTTGGCTCTTTCCCTTCAAGTTTCTTTAATATTTTTTCATCAATTTTTGGATTTATTTCTTCTCTTTGAAATACACCTGGGTTAATAACTTTGATTTTTTCCTCATTAACACCTATTTCAATACCTAGGTTTTTTGTGAAGTTTGAATTTGCAATGATATGATCGCAGTTGTTTAAAACTCTAACAACTCGTTTATTAAGAAAAGAATCTTTTTTATGATTTATCTCTTTAGAGTGAATTAGACATGTTTTTCTTATTTTCGTATTGATGTTTTCTAAACTTTTCCAATGATCAGAGATGATATTTTTTACTTTTGTATTTTTTTGTAGGTAATTATTAATTAATGAAGCTTTTCTAAATTTTCTAAAGATTTTTGGCCCTCCGACTCTTTCAATTGAAAATGATAAATCTTCATCAAATTTTTCCTGCTGATAATGTTCATCAGCAAATACTTTAACCATCATATGTTCCGACAGTGATTTTGTAAGGCCAAACATAAGATTTTGCATACCTCCAACATCAGGTGGAAAATTTCTTGTGATAATTAAATTCATTATTTAAACCATTTTATACTGCATCCCATACTAGGATATTGTTCTTTCGGACCTTGTTGGGTTTTAGCAATTAGCTTCATTGATTTAAGCAACTCACTTTCACCCGAACCCACAGGCTTTAAATCATTTAATTCTCTTATTCTTCCTCTGTAATTGAGCTCAAGGTTTTTGTTGTAGCCAAAGAAGTCTGGTGTACACACTGCATCATATTTTTTTGCAACTTCTTGAGTTTCATCAATTAAATAAGGAAATGAAAAATTATATCTTTCAGAAAACTTTTTCATGTTTTCAAAAGAGTCTTCAGGATAGTTTTTGGTATCATTTGACATTATCGCAACTGAGTTGATGCCATCTTCTTTAAGTTTTGCACAATCATCTGCAAGTTCTCTTATTATAGCTTTTACATAAGGACAATGATTGCAAATAAACATTATCAAAGTTCCATTATCGCCTTTGACATCATTCAATGTTAATAATTCCCCATTAATTGATTTAAGCTTAAAATCTATTGCATTCAGACCGAAATCACATATTGGAGTTTTTAAAAGTGCCATGTTAGAATATATAAATTATGTTTTACGATTTGGAAAATAAAAAACCAAAAAACTCTGGCGAAAATTGGGTAGCACCTAATGCTGTTATCATTGGAGATGTAACGTTAGACAAGAATACAAGTGTTTGGTTTAATGCAACCTTAAGAGGTGACATTGAAAATATTCATATTGGTGAGGGATCAAACGTTCAGGATGGTTGTGTATTACACACTGACCCAGGTTGTCCTTTAAAGGTTGGAAAAAATGTAACCATCGGACATCTAGTGATGCTTCATGGATGCACAATAGGGGACAATAGTTTAATTGGAATTGGTGCAGTGATCCTCAACAAAGCAAGGATAGGAAAAAATTGCATTATAGGCGCAAAGGCTTTAATAACAGAAAATAAAGAGATACCAGATAATTCTTTAGTTGTAGGGTCTCCAGGAAAAATTATTAGACAAGTAACTGAAGAAGAGAAAAAAGCAGTCTTTGAAAACACTAAACACTATCAAGACAATTGGAAAAAATATTCTAAATCAATTTTTTAATTTATGAAAAAACTATCTCTTTATATCTTTTTGAATTTAATGTTGTGTAACTTTGGTTATGCAAATAATTTTAGCTACACATGTTCATTTGAAACTCATTTTAAAGTTTCTGACATTAGTAACTGGAAATATAAAGAAACAATGAAATTTAAAATTTATAACTCCAAAAATAATCTTAAAATTTATGATTATGAAATTGAATATGAACGTGATGAACATGTAATTTTAGTCAATAATCAAAATGAGGTAGTTGCCTATAGAATTGACTCGGACAAAATAGGTACTCTTGTAATTAATAAAAAAACATTGTTTGCGAAACATCAAAATATGTATTTTGATAATGAAGGTGGAGGAGAATATAATATTGGTAAATGTTATTAAATGATTATAAGTTTTGTAAAAAAAAAAGATCAATGACCGGTTTATTAATTAGAAAAATTCAAGACTAGGGAACTAACCAAGTGATAAGAGCTTTTTTAATTAAAAATTTATTGTCTGCAGATAAAAAAACTAAAAAAAGACTTAAATTTTTCTCTGAACTTGGAATTTTTTTTGTATTAGCAGCACTTATCTCATCGGGAATATCTATATTTTTTGAAAATAAACTAAATGAAAAAAAGAGTAGAATCATTAAGCTTGAACTTGAAGAATTTAAAATTCAAGAATGGCTTACTGATGCGCCAAGTAGAAATTTAAATAATAAGATAGGAAAATTTAATTTTGACACAATTGAAAACTACAGTTTTTTTAATATCAGTAAAAAAAGATATTATTTCTATCTTCTAAGATGGTACCCTCTTACTATAAACTATGCGATTGATGATATTGAGCTTATAGATAATGATGAACTAAAGAAAAAATATAATTTTAAAAAGATAAAAGACACAAATCAGGCAGCTCTTAATTATATATATGCAATAAGTGACAAGCTTCCGTCAAATAAGGATGAATATTTAACTAAAGAAGAAATAGAAGAAATAGAAAAAGTATTTATTGATATACCATTTAAAGAAATAATATTTCACCTAGATCAATCAGAATTTAATACGCTACAAATAAATTTGTTTTTTCAAGAATACAATTCAATTGTTGATAAAGAGAAAGAAATTATTACTAAACAAATTATAGAGATGACTAATAAGTCTACAAATGCAATTTTATATGCATTTATATTTCAATTAGTTATATTTTCTTTAGTCCAGGTTTTTGAATTGAGAGAAATCTCATGAGAAGAGGAAGGGGGAAACTTTCACCTATTAATTGGACGTTGGTACTCTTAGCTGGAATATTTCAAATGTTAACCTTAATTTTTGATCAAATTGTTATTCAATATGAGGAAGAACTTCGTAAATCTAATTATGAGATAATAACTAAATCAGAAAGTAGATCTGCTTATCTTAAAATGAATAATAGAGTAAATGATTTTTTATTAGCTTTTGAAAACACAGTATTCTTAGTATCTTCATCAAATTTTTCTGAAGATAAAAAGAAATTTTATTACTTTTCAAATATTCTTGATCAAACGAGGCTAATGGAAGATATTTTAACTGATAAAATGGTTATTGACGGACTATCTGGACGTACAATTCAAGCTGCTAATACTGATAATGAAAAATTAGATCAAAAAATATTTTCTTTTGAAGAATACTTTAAGAGACTAATTGATGATAATCATTGGTTGACAGAACAATTTGATAAAGACAATAATTTTGAAATTAAATATACAGATCTTGAAGGCAATGAAAAAACAGTAAGTGCATTGGTAACTATAAAATCTTTTGTAGAACACAATAACAATTACTTACAAGATTTGTTAGAAGCTATGGCTGAACTCGGAATAAAATCGTCTTCTGATCTAGATAGTTTAATAAATACTTCATCAAAAGTAGAAAATAGAAAACAATTGTTGTTATTATTAGGTGTATCATCACAATTATTGAGTTTATTGTGTTTGCTTATATTATTTAGAAGATTGTTAATGATAAATATTAGTCTCGTTGGATCTAAAAGTAGGATCAGTAAGTAGTAGTCAAAATAGTTTAAGGAACTAGCCAAGTATCCTTTTTATTTTCCAAATCAAATTTTGCTCTTCGATGTCCTTTTGCTGCAAGATATAACCACTCAATAGATTTAATCTTACATTGTATGACAGTGAAATTTTTATAACCTCTTTCACTTTGCTCTTTGGTATAATCAAAATTATCTAAGTCAGGCTTTAATCCTGATGTTGGAACATCAGATACTGTTCCTGGACCATTATCAACCAAATAACATTTACGGCTTATATGTTGAGTTTTCTTCCAAGAATTTTTTGTTATGTCGTTTTTATGATTAATAATGCAGTTTACTTTAAGTCTAACCTGAATTTTTTCATCCTTATCGTAAAATAATAGAGCAGCATTGGAATTATTTTTAAGTAATTCAATTTTATCTGATCTTATATCACTATGGAATTGAACTAAGTTATTTTGTTGATCTGATTTTCTTAAAACAACTATTCTTCCATCTACATCGTTATTATGACCACATATAAAAGTGGGAATTCTAAATTGAGAACTTCTATTAGTCACTGCATCATCTAGCATTGACCAGATTTTCTTCTTAATTTCTGTGAAGTCTTCATAGTACGCAGGTTGCATACTTTTACTTTCTAAATCTTTTTATTAAGCTTGAAGTATCCCATCTTTTACCACCCATATCTTGAACTTCAGCATAATACTTATCAATTATTTCTGTGATTGGTAATAGGGATCCATTGTTCTTTGCTTCTTCCATTGCAATTTTAAGATCTTTTCTCATCCAATCTACAGCAAATCCAAAATTAAATTTATCTTCTAACATTGTTTTATATCGGTTCTCCATTTGCCAAGATTGTGCAGCACCTTTTGAAATAACTTCAATGACATCTTTCATGTTTAATCCTGCTTTTTCGCCAAAGTTAATTGCTTCAGATAATCCTTGTACTAATCCTGCAATACAAATTTGATTAACCATCTTTGCTAATTGACCTGAACCAGATTTACCTAACAACTTTACTTTTTTGCTATAACAATCAATTTTATCTAATGCTTTGTCATAATCTCCTTGGTCTCCACCAACCATTACAGTTAATGCACCATTTTCAGCACCTGCTTGACCACCAGATACGGGTGCATCTAAAAAACCGAAACCATTTTTTTTTGCGTACGAATAAATTTCTCTTGCTATTGTAGCGGAAGCAGTAGTGTTGTCGATGTAAACTGCTCCTTTTTTAATTGATTTAAATATTCCATTTTCACCAAATGTAACTTCTCTTAAATCGTTATCGTTTCCTACACAAGTGAAAACATAATCAGCGTCTTTCGCTGCATCTTTAGGTGTGTCAGCTTTTTTACCTTTAAATTCTTTAAGCCATTTGTCAGCTTTAGCTCCTGTTCTATTATAAACAGTTACATTGTGCCCACCTTTTGATATATATCCAGCCATGGGATATCCCATTACACCAAGACCAATGAAAGCAACGTTACAAGACATAATTTAATGTTAAAAAATTTAAGTATTAAAGTAATTATTTTTGGATTTATTTTTACATTTTTTTCAAGCTTTGGACAGAGTTTTTTTCTAGGATTGTTCAACGAAAGTATAAGAAATGAATTAAATATCACTCATGGACAATTTGGCTCAATTTATGCATCAGCAACTTTACTGAGCAGTATAATTCTAATTTGGGTTGGAAAAAAAATTGATGACTTTGATGTTTTAAAATTTTCTTTTTTTGTTATTTCATTACTTGCAATTTCAACTTTTACCTTTTCGAAAATTAATTCAGTAGTATTTCTTTTTGTTGCAATATTACTTATGAGGTTTTCTGGTCAAGGAATGATGTCTCACACCGCTTCTACAACAATATCTAGATACTTCACTAACACTAGAGGCAAAGCTCTTAGCACTGGGTGGTTTGGTTTATCCGCTGCAGAATTTTTAATGCCTGTTACAATTATTTATGCTCTTATGATAATGGATTGGAGAAATATATGGATTATCATTTCAGTCTCCATAATTTTGTTTCTTCCATTAATCTCTTACTTCTTAGTTAAAGATGTCAAACTTTCATCGAGAGAGGATGATAATGAAGTAATCAAAGAAAATATAAAACAATGGAAAAGATCTGAAGTTATTAAAGATTATAGATTTATTATTATCGCATTAAACATGCTAGCAATGCCATGGATTGCTACAGGTATATTTGTTTATCAGTCATTTATTTTATCTGCAAAAAATTGGGGAGAATATACTATTGCCCAATCATTTATGGTTTATTCAATAGCATCAGTGTTAACTCTATTTGTAGCTGGATATTTGATTGATAAATTTACAAGTAGAAAACTACTTATATATATGAATATCCCTTTTTTAATTTCTTTATTAATTTTAATTTACTTTCAATCACCAGTTTCCTCTTTTTTCTTTCTAGGACTTATTGGTGTATCAAATGGATTTGCTAACGTTTTAGGTTCATCAACATGGGCTGAATTATATGGAGTTAAATTTATAGGATCTATTAAAGCGCTTACCACTGCTTTAATGGTATTTTCAACAGCATTTGGAACAGCTTTTTTTGGATTAATGATAGACTCTGATTTTTCGATAGAACATATATCCATGATTTCTGGAGGCTATATTTTAATTTCCTTAATTTTGCTATTTTTAATTAAGAACAAACTCAATCCAACTATTTTATAAAAACACCTTGATTTTGTAGACTTCAGAGTATAAATACTTCGCATGGCTAGAGTAACTGTAGAAGATTGTATCGACAAAGTAGACAGCCCTTATGAATTAGTTTTAGTTGCAAAGGAAAGAGCTACTCAATTAAATTCTGGAATTGAACCTAGTGTGGAAAAAGATAACGATAAAAACACCGTTGTTGCACTTAGAGAAATTGCAAACGAAAATGTCAAAACAAGTGAGTTGACTGATAGTGCTGTTTACAAACTTAGAAAACATATCGAACAAGTTGATGATTTAAGTGAGGAAGATGAAGATATAGGAGATGATTTTGAAAACTTATATAAAGGAGAAATCTCAAAAAGTGGAGCACCTATTTTACCTTCTAAAAGAGCGAGAAAAGTTCCAGAAAAAATTCAAGTTTCAAAAGAAGATTTAGCTGAATTACAAAACGCAGATGCACCTCAATCAAATGACGCCCCAGCCGAAGAGGGTGGAGAAGAGGAAAGTAACGAAGTTTCTTTAGATGAAATAGCTGAAAACGATCAGCAGGATGCTGATAATCCAGAGAATTCAGAACAATAATATTTCATTCATAATCAAAATAAGTTATTTAATTAAACATAGTTTTAATGAATAAGTCTTTAAGAATTGCATGTGACGGAGAAGCTGCTAGCGGTAAAAGCACAGGTGCAAAATTAGTCTCAAAAAAATATAAACTTTTTCTTATCAATTCTGGATTATTATACAGATATGCAAGTAAAATTATCATTAAGCATAAGCCAAAAAAAATAGTTCCTTTTTTAAAACAGAAATTTAAGAATATCTCTTATAATAAAATAAAAAAGCAATCCCTTCACTCACAGGAAATTAGTAATCATGTTGGTTATTTGGCCAAAAATAAAGACGTAAGAGAAATAATGAAAAAATTTCAAAAAAAAATTATCCAAAAAAATAAAAGAATATGTGTTGAGGGAAGGGATATAGCCAGCACTATCCTGAAAAAAAATCCCCGTTATGACATAGCTTTTTATTTTACTTGTAATTTAAATGAAGCTTCCATTAGAAGATGGAAAGATTTGAGGAAAAAAGTCCCATTAAAAGAAGTTAAGAAAAGTCTTAGGATTAGAACAAGACTTGATAAAAAAAGAAAACATTCACCATTAAAAAAAATGAGAGATGCTTTTTTGATTAGAACAGATAAGTTAAATAAAAAAAAAGTATTACTTAAAATGTCTCAGGAGATAGAAAAAATTAATTACAAAATTCTTTAATAATTTTTTCTCTATGTTCATCTAAATCTGGAATATCACCTCTTTTTTCATCATCTTTATAATTAGACATTTTTATTGGGTTACCAGCAGTTTTAAATTCACCAATTTTTTTATGATATGAATTTACAATCATATTTCTTGCTTTGATTTGAGGATTTTCAACAGCTTGTTTTATATTAAAGATTGGACCACAAGGAATTTTTTCTTTTTCCATCAATGAGACCCAGTCACTTGTATCTTTAATTAAAAGCTCTTTTTCTAAGATTTTTTTTAGTTCATCCATATTTTGAGCTCTAGATGAATTTGTTTTAAATTTTTCATCTTTTAAAACATTATTTATATTTAAAACTTGGCAGAGTTTTTCGAAAAGTTTGTCGTTACCCGCTGCTATTATAATATGACTGTCTTTTGTTTTAAAAGCTTCAAAAGGTGCTATTGATGGATGACGTGATCCCATTGGTTTAGGTATTTCATTCTTTGCCAAGTATCTTGCAATTGCATTTTCCAAAATTGCAATTTGACAATCAAGCATCGAAACGTCGATATAAGTTCCTTTTCCTGTTTTTTTTCTGTCGTAAAGTGCTGCATTAACACCTATCGCTGTGAACAAACCAGCAGTAATATCACCAATTGATGTTCCAACTCTTGTTGGCTCAGAATTTGGTTGACCTGTTACACTCATTAATCCACCCATTCCTTGAACAACCATATCGTATGCAGGCAGTTCTCTTAATGGACCTGTTTGACCAAAACCTGATGCAGAAGCATAAATTAATTTTGGATATTTTTTACATAAATCCTTCCAACCAAATCCCCATTTCTCTAATGTTCCAGGTTTAAAATTTTCAACAAGCACATCAGCTTTTTTAAGTATTTGTTCAAAAATTTTTTTATCTTCTGAATTTTTTAAATTTAAAGCTATACTTTCTTTTCCTCGATTAAGGGACATAAAGTATGCTGACTGATCATCAATAAAAGGTCCAAATTTTCTAGAGTCATCTCCAGTTTTAGGTGCTTCAACTTTAATTACCCTTGCACCCAAATCTGATAAAATCATTGTACAATATGGACCAACCAGCACTCTAGTTAAGTCTAAAACTAATATATCTTTTAAGGGTCCGTTCATAATTAATAGCGCTAATTGTATTTTAAAGCATATTGACTCTTATCAAGAAGTTACATTTAATACACCAATAAAATAATAATAGAGAGGAAAAATAATGTTCAAAAAAATATCTTTATATTTTCTTTCATTAGTTTTCGTAACCACAACTATTGGATCAGCTTTTGCAGTAACTTTAAAAGCTAGTCACCAATGGCCAGGTACGCCAAGAGCCGATGGATCTTACGACGTAAGACATGAAATGGTTCAAATTATTGCTGATGAAATGAAAAAAGCAAACGTAGGTGTAGACATAAGAGTTTATCCTGCAAAATCACTTTACAAACCAAAGGAACAATGGAAGCCGATGACAACTGGTCAGTTGGATATTTCAGCTTTCCCATTAGCATATGCTGCTAAGTTTCACCCAGAGTTTGACATTACTTTGATGCCTGGAATGGTAAAAAACCACAAACATGCTTTAAGAGTAAACAAATCTCCGATGATGGATGAAATTAGAAAAATCATGGATGATGCTGGAGTAATAGTATTATCTGATGCATGGTTAGCAGGTGGATTTGCTTCAAAAACTAAATGTATTAGAAACCCATCAGACGCTCAAGGTCAGGTTATGAGAGCAGCTGGAAAAGCATTTAACCAAATGTTAGCAGCAGCTGGTGCTGGTATTCAAAAAATGCCGTCATCTGAAATTTATACTGGTCTTCAGACTGGAGTACTAACTGGTGCAAATACAAGTTCAGGAAGTTTTGTAAGTTACAAAATTTATGAACAAGTAAAATGTGCAACACCTCCAGGAAAATTTGGTTTATGGTTTATGTATGAGCCAATTTTAATGTCTAAGAAGAACTTCAACGCTTTAAATGAAAAACAACAAAAAGCATTGATGAAAGCTGGAAAAAAAGCTGAGAAGTATATGACTAAACAAGCAGCAGGCTTAGATAAGACTTTTGAAAAAGCTTACAAAGAAGCTGGTGTTGAACTAGCATATATGGATCAAGATGATTTCAACGCATGGTTAGAAATAGCTAAGAAATCTTCTTACAAAAATTTTGCAGATAAAGTACCAGGCGGTCAAAAACTGATCGATATGGCTTTAGCTGTTAAGTAAAATAATATATAAAGAACCCCTACTATGAAAATAAGTAGGGGTTTTTTTTATGAAATCTAAATACCTTAAATTTTGCGATATAATTTCCAAAGCTTGTGGAGCTTTTGCAGTAATAGCACTAGCATTAGCAATATTAATAATAGTCGAACTAGTATTTGAAAGATATTTTTTTCAAAGAGCAATAACTTGGCAAAATGAATTAGTGACAATGCTTCTTGTAGCATCTACATTCATTGGAAGCGCATACGTTTTAAGTGAAAAAGCTCATGTAAGCATGGAATGGGTTTATGATTTTTTATCCAAAAAAAATATTATTAGATTAAAAATATTCACATCATTTTTAAGTTTATTATTTTTTATTTTATTGTTCTATTTTGGTTATTTGATAACTGCAGAAGCGTTTATCAAAAATTACACCACTGGAAGCATATGGGATCCACCACTTTGGATACCTTACTCATCAATGTTAATTGGGGCAATTTTAATGATACTTCAATACATCGCTGAAATAATTAAGTTATTAGATGAGGGGGATTTAGATTAATGGATCCTTTAATAATAGCATTAATAGTTGCCGTATTTACCTTAATTGTTTTATTTTCGGGAATACCAATCGCATTTGGATTAAGTTTTGTTTCAGTTGTACTTCTAGTTTCATTTGAAGGCTTTCAAATGCTTGATGTCTTTGCTGAAACTTTTTACGCAGGTTTAAATTCTTTTGTATTACTTTCAATACCAATGTTTATTCTCATGGGAATGGCCGTTGCAAACTCACCAGCAGGAAAAGATTTGTATACTGGACTTGATAGATGGCTTTGGAGAGTACCAGGTGGATTAGTTATTTCAAATATTGGAGCATGTTCAATCTTTGCTGCTTTAAGTGGATCAAGTCCCGCAACATGTGCAGCAATAGGAACAATGGGAATTCCAGAAATGAGACAAAGGGGATATTCTGATCAAATTGCTACAGGAACAATTGCAGCTGGTGGAACTTTAGGAGTTCTAATTCCTCCAAGCATCGTTTTAATTGTTTACGGTATGGCTACTGGAACTTCAATTGGAAGATTATTTTTATGCGGTTTGATACCCGGTTTTATGTTGGCTGGATTATTTGCTCTTTGGGCATTAATTCACAGTTACTTTATTGATAAAGATTCAGCTAAAGCTTTAAGACAAAGAACACCACCGACATTAAAAGAAAAGCTAGAAGTTCTTCCAAGAGTACTACCTTTTTTACTTATTATTGCTGGAGTTTTATATGTTTTATATGGAGGAGTTGCTACTCCATCGGAAGCATCTGGAGTAGGGGCTTTCTTAGTCTTTCTTCTTATTGCTGTTGTTTATAAAATTTATCAGCCAAAAAGAATATGGAACATTATTAAAGTATCAATGAAAGAGAGTGTGATGATAATGTTTATTATTGCTGCGTCATACTTTTTTTCATTCACATTATCACAGTTATATGTAACCCAGTCTCTAGCTCAAAGCATGATAGAGATAAGTGCTAATAAGTGGGTAATATTTTTCTTAATAAATATCTTTTTACTTGTTGCTGGCTTTTTTTTACCTCCAGTGGCTGTGATAGTAATGACTTCAGCTATACTATTGCCAGTAATAACAACTTTGGGATTTGACCCTTATTGGTTCGCAATAGTTTTTACAATAAATATGGAAATTGGCTTAATTACACCTCCGGTAGGACTTAACCTATATATTATAAAAGGTATAACACCCGATGTAAGCTTATCTAAAATTTTAAGGGGATCTATACCATTTATGTTTATGATGGTTTTAGCAATTATAATTTTATGTATTTTTCCTGAAATTGTAACTTGGTTACCTGACAAATTAATGGGCAAACCTCTTGGATACTAATAAAAAAAATATAAATAGAAAAATATCAGTAGCACCGATGATGGACTGTACCGATAGACACGACCGTTATTTCTTAAGATTGATCAGTAAAAATGTGATGCTTTATTCAGAAATGGTGGCAACGAAATCAGCAATTCATGGGGATAGAAAAAAAATACTTGGTTTTAGAGAGGAAGAAAAACCTGTTGCTCTTCAAGTAGGAGGTTCAGATAAAAGTGAATTAGCGGAGGTTGCTAAACTAGCTGAACAATTTGGCTATGATGAAATTAATATTAATTTGGGTTGTCCGAGTAAAAAAGTACAAAAAAATTCATTTGGTGCGTGTTTGATGAAAGAACCCGATTTAGTTGCAGAGTGCATCAATAACATGGTCAATTCATGCAAAATACCTGTTACAGCCAAAACTAGGATAGGGGTTGATGAAATTGAGGACTTTGAATATCTAAATAATTTCATTTACAAAATAAAACAATCAGGATGTAAAACAGTTATACTTCATGCAAGAAAGGCTCTGTTAAAGGGTCTTACTCCTAAGCAAAATCTAAATATACCAAAACTTAATTACAAAATGGTTTACGAAATTAAGAAAGCAAACCCAGAGCTTGAGATAATAATCAATGGAGGAATCTCACAAACTGATAAAATTAAAAAACATTTAGAACATTGTGATGGTGTGATGATCGGAAGAGCAATTTATCAAAATCCCTACTTTTTGACTGACATAGAGAAAGAAATATTTAATACAAATGAAATACCATCAAGAGAACAAATAGCAAAACAAATTATTGCTTATTTAGAGGAAGAGGTAAAGCTTGGTACAAAAGTAAATCATATTATGAGACATACAGTTGGACTATACCACGGCCAACCTGGCTCTAAAGATTGGAAAAGATATTTGAGTGACAATATGATGGCTAGAGACTCAGATTTTCAAAAAGCAAAACACATAATGACTATTGTGCAAAACAATGAGAAAGCAAATCAATTAAATTCCTAATGGAAAATTTAAATATCAATGAAATTTTTTATCTCTTAACTGTTTTAGCTATTGCTGCAGCAGTTGCAGGATTTATGGCTGGTTTACTTGGAGTAGGTGGGGGCATAATTATGGTTCCCGCTCTTTATTACGCATTTACAGTCTTAGAATTTGACATTGTAACAAGGATGCATTTAGCAGTTGGTACATCTTTAGCAATAATAATACCAACCTCAATTATATCTACTTTAACTCATAGAGAACATGATGCAGTAGATTTTAAAATGGTAAAATCTTTTGGAATTTTTATTTTAATTGGAGTTTTTTTTGGAACTTTCTTAGCAGTTAATTTGAAAACTCCTGCGCTTGTGTTATTTTTTTCTATATTTGCATTTATGGTTGGGCTTTTTTTTATTTTTTTGAGAGAAAAATTAGTTGATAATCCAAAACAAATATCAAACTTTATAAAAAATATTTCTGGTATATTAATCGGATTTATTTCTATTCCTTTAGGAATTGGAGGCGGATCATTGATGGTTCCTTTCATGAGAACATTTGGTTACGATATTAGAAAATCGATTGGAACAGCTGCAGCAGTAGGTTTCCTTATCGCTGTTACTGGAACAGTTACAATGATCACTGGTGGAAAAATTATTGATAACGTTAATACACCGTTCAGTTTGGGGTATATAAATTTACTTGGCTTCATTGTGTTTGTCCCAGTTACTATGATAATGGCTAGGTTAGGTGCAAAAGCAGTCTATAAAATAGATAAAAAAATCCTGAGCAAAATATTTGGAACTTTTTTAATTTTGGTATCAATTAGATCATTTTTAGAATATCTAAGTATCAATTAAATTAAAATTGTGGATCAGATTATTTTCAACGAATACATATTTTTCATTTTATTAATGATTGCTGCAGCTATTCCCGTTGGTTTTTTTGCAGGATTATTTGGTATTGGTGGTGGATTAATTTCTGTACCATTTCTTTTCTTTATTTTCGAAACTTTTGGAATAGATAAAGATTATCTTATGCATCTTACAGTTGGGACTGCATTTACAATAACAATATTAACTTCATTCTCATCAGTATTAGCTCATAGAAAACATGGTGCTGTTGATTTAGGTATAATAAAAACTTTTGGAACATTTGTTATTTTTGGTGTCGTAACCGGGACTATAATTGCTTCTATGATGAATACTAAATCATTGGTTCTTTTTTTTTCAATTATGGTCTATTTTTTAGGCGCTTATCTACTTCTTGCAAAAAACAAAAATAAAAAAATTTATCCTTCATTTAATTTGCTGCCTCGTCTTTCATTTGGATTTATCTCTGGCTTAATTTCAGCTCCAATGGGTATTACTGGAGCTATGATTAATGTCCCTGTTTTAAGATACTTTGGTTACTCGATAAATAGAGCAATAGGGAGTGCTGCAGCCATTGGATTTATAATTTCACTGTTTGGCGCTATTGGTTTTTTCTTGTCAGGATTATTTAAGAATGTTGATATTCCCCTCAGCATTGGTTTTGTAAATATCCCTGCCTTTATAATATTCGTCCCTATTACAACAATAATGGCTAGAATTGGGGCTAATACAGTGCACAAACTTGAGAGGGCAAAAGTTCAAGTTCTTTTTGGAATTTTTTTATACGTAGTTGCTACAATATTTCTTTACAGATATTTTAATATTTAATGGTGATAATTCAAAAACTTATCTTGAACTTAAATATAAATTATTTAAATTTTAATTAATGGTTTCTAAATTAAAAAACTTTTTACTAAACTTTGAAGCTCTTGCTTCTCTTTTATTAAGATTTGGTATTGGAATAGCTTTTATCATTCACGGCTATGCTAAATTTCCTTTGCCACCAGCAGGTCTAGTTGAATATTTTGGTTTACCTCCAGCACTTGCAACATTTGTTGCATTAAGTGAACTTTTATCTGGAATAATTTTAATTGTGAGTGGTTTTTTGAGAAATCCCATAGGAGATACGCTTACAAGATTTGCGGGACTTGTAATTGTAATACTCATGACAAATATATTTATAATTGCTCACCCAGATTGGTTTATTACCCAAAAATTATTTACTAGTGAACAAATTTTTCTTTTTATTGGTGGTTTTTATTTTTTGATTAAAGGAAATAAAGTTTAAAACTATATTTTTTGATCGTATTCACCTATCTTTCCAGTTTTTTGAAGTAGATCATCAATAAATCTAAAGATATCGGTTTTTATTTTATCTGATACCGGACTTTCTGTAACGACAACAAGCGATGGTTTGTTTGAAGATGCTCTTACAAGACCCCAAGATCCATCAGTAAGAGTAAATCTTACACCATTGACTGTAAGTATGTCAGTTATTTCCTGATTACATATTTTTTGTTTGTCAGTCTGAAGTTTTTTTATATTAGAGATAATTTCGTCTATAACTTTATATTTTTCTTCATCTTTGCAAAATGGTCCCATAGTTGGGCTTTGAAAAGTTTTAGGTAAATCATTTATTAAAATATCCAAATTTTTATTTTGATTATCTATCAAATGACAAATTTGAATTGCTGAATTTATTCCGTCGTCAAAACCAAATCCCAAGGGTTTATTAAAAAAAAAGTGACCACTTTTTTCAAATCCAGCAATGGCATTATCTTCTTTTACTTTTCTTTTAATATACGAATGCCCTGTTTTCCAATATAAAGTTTTACAATTATTTTTTTTTAAAATTTCGTCATTGCTGAATAATCCCGTAGATTTCACATCTACAATAAATTTATTGTTAGGATGTAACTCAGAAATATTTCTAGCAATTAATAAACCAATTTTGTCTGCAAATATTTCATTTCCTTTATTGTCTATAACTCCAACTCTATCTCCATCACCATCGAAACCAAAACCAACGTCTGCATGGTTTTCTTTTACACATTTTGAAATTTCATGTAACATTTTCATATCTTCCGGATTTGGATTATATCTTGGAAAACTATAGTCAAGGTTACAGTCAAGTTCTATTACTTCACAACCAACGTTCCTTAGAATTTCAGGTGCAAATATTCCTGCAGTTCCATTACCGCATGCAGCTACAACTTTTAATTTTTTCTTTATCTTATTTTTCGATAATTCGTCAATATATACTTTATTAAAATTTTCTACTTTTTCGTATTTACCTGAACCTTGCTTAAAAGTTTCATTCATTACAATTGATTTAAGTTCAGACATTTCATCTTTGCAATGAGTTAAACCTTTTTCAATTCCCATCTTTATTCCTGTCCAGCCATTTTCGTTGTGGCTCGCAGTTATCATTGCTACTGCATTGGATTTTATTTTAAATTGAGAAAAATAAACCGTAGGTGATAAACATAGACCTATATCTTTTACATTGCAGCCGGTTGATAAAAGTCCTTTGATAAAATTATTTTTAACTTCTTCGCTATAGGATCTGTAGTCATTTCCAACGATTACAGTTGGATTCTTTTCAGAGTTAATAACTTGGGTCCCGAATCCTTTTCCTACTGCCTCGATTCCCTTCGAGTTGATGCTTTTTGGGTATAGCCACCTTGCGTCATACTCCCTAAATCCGAATGGGTCGATTTTTTTTTCCACTTCCATGTTGATATATGTACATTTTTTTGATTTTTTTATTGAACTATTTTTTTTATGTTCTATAAATGTTCTGTTGATTTTTAATTTATATAGTGTATTAAAGAAATCTGCACACAACATATAGTTGTTTTACTAATAAATAGTATTAAAAAAAGGGAGTATAATGAACAAAGTCTTGTCTCAGGCAATAAAAAAAGCTGTCTCTGAATTTAAACCTCAGGTTGATCAGAAGAATAAGACTAAAGGTCCAGATTTATTCTCTTTAAACAACAACACCGAGCTATTTCAAAACTCTAGGGGTATCACGATTAAGATTGATAGAAGCAGAGATGAAAATCTAACAGATTTTGGAAAAGCAACACTTAGCGATAGATATTTAGGAGAGAATGAATCTTTCCAAGACTTGTTTGCAAGAGTAGCAAGTCATTACGCTGATGATAATTTACACGCACAAAGACTATACAATTATATTAGCAATCTTTGGTTCATGCCCGCAACACCAGTGCTGTCTAATGGGGGAACTACAAGAGGTTTACCAATATCATGTTTCTTGAATGAGGCGAGTGATAGTTTAAATGGTATCTTGGGTCTTTGGAGTGAGAATGTTTGGTTAGCTGCTAGAGGTGGTGGTATTGGAAGTTACTGGGGCAATCTAAGATCTATTGGTGAAAAAATTGGAAGAGTTGGAAAAACTTCTGGAATAATTCCTTTCATAAAAGTTATGGACTCTTTAACTATGGCAATCAGTCAAGGTTCGTTAAGAAGAGGATCTGCTGCTTGTTATTTACCTATTGACCATCCAGAGATTGAAGAATTTATTGAAATGAGAAGACCTACTGGTGGAGATCCAAATAGAAAAGCTCTTAACCTGCATCATGGTGTTCTTGTTTCAGATGCTTTCATGAGAGCTGTTGAGCTTGATGAACAGTGGGCACTTAAGAGTCCGAAAAATGGATCTGTGCAATCAACTGTTTCAGCTAGGAATTTATGGATCAGATTATTGACTGCAAGAGTTGAAACAGGCGAGCCTTATATAATTTTTATTGATACAGTTAATAGACAAATACCTCAACATCATAAGTTAGCTGGCTTAACAGTTAAGACATCTAATTTATGTAGTGAGATTACTCTTCCAACAGGTATTGATAAAGAGGGCAGAGATAGAACTGCTGTTTGTTGTTTATCTTCATTAAATATTGAAAAATACGATGAATGGAAAGACGATGAAAGCTTTATAGATGATGTAATGAGATTTTTAGATAATGTCCTAACTGACTTTATTAACAATGCGCCAGAAGAATTTAGTGATGCAACATATTCAGCTGCAAAAGAACGTAGTGTTGGTTTAGGTGTCATGGGGCTTCACTCATACTATCAAAAAAAGATGATACCTCTCGAGTCAGTTATGAGTAAAGTTTGGAACAAAAAAATTTTTGAAAATATTCAAAAGAAAGTTGATAAATCTTCAAAAGATTTAGCAGAAGAAAGAGGAGCATGTCCTGATGCTGCTGAATATGGTTTTAAAGAAAGATTTTCAAATAAAACTGCGATTGCTCCAACTGCTTCAATTTCAATTATTTGCGGTGGAACTTCCCCTGGAGTCGAACCAATTGCAGCAAATAGCTATACTCACAAAACTCTCTCCGGATCTTTTAATGTTAGAAATAAATACTTAAGAAAGTTATTAGAAAAACATGGAAAAGATACAGATGAAACTTGGTCAACAATTACGACTAATCAAGGTTCTGTATCACATTTAGATTTTTTAACACAAGAAGAAAAAGATGTTTTTAAAACAGCTTTTGAATTGGATCAAAGATGGCTTGTTGACTTAAGTGCGGATAGAACTCCACATATTTCACAAGCACAATCTATTAACTTATTTTTACCAGCAGATGTTCATAAAAGAGATCTTCATCAAATTCATTTCCAAGCTTGGAAAAAAGGATTGAAGAGTCTTTATTATTGCAGGTCTAAATCAATACAAAGAGCGGAAAATGTTAATGATGCGAAATCAACCGACATTACTGCGAATGTTTATAAATCAAAACAACAAGAAACCGACGAAAACAAATATGAGGAGTGTCTATCATGTCAGTAGCAAAAAAAGAGGAAAAAGGAAAAATTATTCAACCAAAAAAAATGGGATTATTAGTAGAAAATCCTGTTTATAAACCATTCAGATATCCGTGGTGTTATGATGCTTGGTTAACTCAACAAAGAATACACTGGTTACCAGAAGAAGTGCCTTTAGGAGATGATGTTAGAGATTGGCAGAAAAATTTATCAGAACCTGAAAAAAATTTGGTGACACAAATCTTTAGATTTTTTACTCAAGCAGATGTTGAAGTTAATAACTGTTATTTAAGACACTACACAACAGTATTTAAACCAACAGAAGTTTTAATGATGATGACGGCTTTTGCTGCAATGGAAACAGTACACGTAGCTGCTTATTCACATCTATTAGACACAATAGGAATGCCTGAATCAGAATATTCAGCTTTCATGAAATATAAAGAGATGAAAGATAAGTATGATTACATGCAAGGTTTTAATGTAAACTCAAAAGAAGATATCGCCAAGACTGTTGCTGTATTTAGTGCTTTTACTGAAGGTCTACAATTATTTGCGAGTTTTGCAATTTTATTAAACTTTCCAAGACACAATAAACTTAAGGGTATGGGGCAGATAGTTACTTGGTCAGTAAGAGATGAAACTCTTCACTGTAATTCAATGATCAGAATTTTCAAAGAGTTTATAAAAGAAAATCCAGAAATCTGGACACCAAAACTTAAAAAAGAAATTTATGATGCATGTAGAACAATTGTAGAGCATGAGGATGCATTTATAGATTTAGCTTTTGAAATGGGACCAATGAAAGGTCTTACAGCTCAAGAGGTTAAGGACTATATTAGATTTATTGGAAACAGAAGACTGGTTCAGTTAGGTCTTGAGCCAATTTACGATGTAGAAAAAAATCCGCTTACTTGGCTTGATACTATGTTGAATGCTGTTGAGCACATGAACTTCTTTGAAGGAAGGGCAACAGAGTATTCAAAAGCATCAACACAAGGTAACTGGACAGAGGCCTTTTCGTAAACTTAAGTAAGTTTAGTTGAATTATCTTTGATTGATTGGTACCACTTTTCGGTAACTACTACCTTTGTAACTTGCTAATGGTCTTATAAGTTTGTTAGCAGCGTGTTGCTCAAGAATATGTGCGGACCATCCTGTTATTCTTGAAATTACAAAAATCGGTGTAAAAAAATCAGTGTCAAATCCCATTAAATGATAAGTTGGTCCGGTAGGATAATCTACGTTGGGATGAATATTTTTTCTTTCAATCATGACCTTTTCGACAATGTCATAAATTTTTTCAAACTTCTTGTCTTTCTTTACTTTTGCAACTTTAGAAAAATATTCTCTCATAGTTGGTACCCTTGAATCACCGCTTTTATAAACTCTATGACCAAAACCCATAACAACAGCTTTTTGATCTAAAGCGTTGTTAATCCAATTTAATGCATTTTCAGGTTTTTTTATCTTACTCATCATGTGCATTACTTCTTCATTTGCACCTCCATGCAATGGTCCTTTTAAACTTGCAATGGCGCCAGTAATTGCTCCATGAATATCTGACAAGCTGCTAGTGATTGTTCTTGCCGTAAATGTAGAAACATTAAAACTATGTTCTGCATACAATATCAATGATACATCAAAAGCTTTTACAATTTCTTTTTCAGGAACTTTACCAAAACACATATAAAAAAAGTTTTCCGAGAAAGACAAGTTACTCTTTGGTTTTATTATTTTTTTTCCTTTTCTAATTCTGTAGAATGCAGCTAAAGCAACAGGTGTTTTAGCAAAAATTCTCATGACTTTTCTCAAGTTTGCTTCAGGAGAATTATCTTTAGTTTCTTTATCTTCTAATCCCATTATACTTACTGCTGTTCTAGCCACATCCATAGGATGTGATTTTTTAGGAAAATTCTTAATACTTTCTAATAATGTTTTTGATAGGTTTCGCTCTTTTCTCTCAATTTTTTCAAAATTTTTTAACTGTTTTTCAGAAGGTAACTCTCCATTTAGAATAAGATATGCAACTTCTTCAAACTTACATTTTGCACATAGGTCTTGCGCCGCATATCCTCTATAAGTAAGAGAATTTATTTCTGGCATCACCTTTGAAACCTCAGTTTCATCAACTACAATTCCAAGTAAACCTTTTTTAATATCTTCAGTCATTAATCGTGTCCATCTGTACTAAAATTGTATATTTTTTTATCGAGAGCATTGTATTTTTCATAATCCACTAAATCATACAATCTACTTCTAGTTTGCATTTTATCAATAAGGTTTTTTTGATGTCCTTCTTCAAAAATTTTTCTCAAACCTTCCTCCACACTCTTCATTGCTAATCTTTGAGTTGTAACGGGATATATAACAATATTATAACCCATATTTTCTAGCTCTTTATAATCTAAAAGATCTGATTTTCCAAATTCTGTCATGTTTGCAAGTAAATATGAATTTAGACTTTTCCTCACTTTTTCAAATTCACCTTTATCTTTTAAAGCTTCAGGGAAAACTATTTCAGCACCTGCGTCGATATATGCTTTACATCTATCAATCATCTTATCTATTCCCTCAACACTTTTTGCATCAGATCTCGCAATTATCTTAAAATTTTTATCCTTTTTTGCTTTAACACACTCTTCAATTTTTTTTATCATTTTTTTAACAGAAATAAGTTCTTTGTTATCAAGGTGACCACATCTTTTTCTTTCAACTTGGTCTTCTATATGTACTGCTGTCACTCCAAATTTTTCAAAAGTTTTAATAGTTTTCTTGCAAGACTTAAAACCAGTATCTATATCTACAATTGTGGGTAAGTTTGTTACTCGTGCTATTTGTTTTGATCTATTACTTACATCTTCAAGTGTAGTAAGACCTATATCTGGGTAACCAAGGTCATTAGACATAACACCACCAGAAACATAAACAGCGTCATAGCCGATTTCTTCAATTACTTTAGCGGTTAATGGGTTGTATGCACCAGGAACTCTTAAAATTTTTCCACTTTTTAATTTATCAACAAAATCTTTTCTTTTTTCTTTTATTTTTTTTTTAATAAAGTGCATTAAAAAATACCAATTTTTTTATTTTTTTTAATATTTCTACTATTAATTTCAATATTTAATTTGTGTAACTGATTTGACTTTAATTTTCTTAAGTTTTGAACATCCCTAAGAAATCTATCTGACTCTTTTTTGGCTATAATATCTTTTGTGAGTGTTAAAAACTTTTTAATATAATCAGCCCTTTTGAATGGCCTTAAACCATAAGGATGAGCATCTGCAATCCCTTGTTCTTCAACAATTTTTTTATTATTTTTTAATGTGACTATAACTTTAGCACCAAAAGCTTTATTTTTTGGGTTTGGATCATGATAACGTTTCGTCCATTTTTTATCTTCATGAGTTTTAATAGATCTCCATATCTTTATAGTGCTTTTCTTTCTTGCTCTTGATTTGCTATATGATTTAACGTGGTGCCAATCAGCATCCTCTAAAGCAACGGCAAATATATACATTATTGAGTGATCTAAAGTTTCTCTACTTGCATTAGGATCCATTTTTTGTGGATCGTTTGCTCCTGTTCCAATTACATAATGAGTATGATGACTTGTATATATATCTATTTTTTTAATTTCATTTAAATTGTCTATTTTTCCATTTAATTTTTTTGCAAGATCTATAAGCGCTTGCGCTTGATATTCTGCTGAATATTCTTTTGTGTAAGTTTCAAGAATAGCTTTTTTTTTCTGATTTTTTTTTGGAAGAGGAACTTTATATAATGCTTTTTTTCCATCGAGTATTCTTGCAATCACACTATCTTCACCTTCATAAATCGGACTTGGTGCTCCTTCGCCTCTCATTGCTCTGTCGACTGCCTCAATACCAAGTTTTCCAGCATGCGCAGGAGCAAAAGCTTTCCAACTAGAAATTTCTCCTTTTCTAGATTGTCTTGTAGAAACAGTTACATGCAATGCTTGTTGGACAGCTTGATAGATGGTTTCTGTTTTTAAATTAAGCATTGTTCCTAAACCTGCAGCAACACTTGGACCTAAATGAGCGATATGATCTACTTTATGTTTATGAAGACAGATACCTTTTACAAGATTTACTTGTACTTCGTATGCAGTAATAATTCCCTTAATTAAGTTTAAACCAGAGACTTTCTTTTGTTGTGCAACAGCCATTAATGCAGGAATATTATCTCCTGGATGACTATAATCTGCAGCTAAAAAAGTATCGTGAAAATCTAATTCTCTTACAGCAGTTCCATTGGACCATGCAGCCCATTCACAATCAAATTTCTTTTTTGAATTAATTCCAAATAAAGTGGCACCATTACGCCTTGAATGTTTCATTGCCATCTCTCTTGAGGTAATTACAGCTTTTCTGTTTAATGAAGCGATAGCTACAGATGCATTATCAATCATCCTGTTTATCACCATGTCAACTGCATCTTTATTTAATTTGGCATTATCACTAGCAATTTCTGCAATTTTCCACGCAAGTTGATTTTTTTTGATTAGTTTATCTTTTGATGCGAAAACTTTTACTTTATGTATTTTCAATTTGTTCCTTCTTGAGTTTAGTACTTCATTTATTTTAAGTATTCAAATATTTTGAAACTATTTTCTCAATACCCTGAAAGTTGGTTACCAAGTGATCATGAGGTATTTCACTTACTTTTTTATCAGTATATCCGTCCTCGAGCAATATAAATGGTAAGTTTGCAGAATTAGCAGCAGCAGAATCTGTTTCACTATCACCAATCATTAAGGATTTTTTTATATCCCCTTGAAGAATTTCAATCACAGAAGTTAAATGTCTAGGATCTGGTTTGCAATAATCAAAAGTATTACTACCAGCGACATATTCAAAATAGTCAAAAATTTTTATTTTTTTTAATAAATCAATTGCTAAATGTTCTTGTTTATTAGTGCAAACTGCCAGTGAAATATCATTTTGTTTTGACCATTTCAAAAATTCTATCACGCCATCAATAATCTTACTTTCATTTACAATATTCTTTCCATAGTAATCTATAAAATCCTTTACCATTTCATCTTTAATTTTTTTATCTGATATTTTTCCAAACTCTTTTTTGGCTGTTCCCCAAATAGATCTTCCAATCAAAGCACCAGCACCTTTACCAACAAGGTTTCTAATTTCTTCTGTTGTCTTTGTTTCGAACCCAAACTTTTTCATTACATAATTGTGGGCATTCATTAGATCTGGAGCTGTATCTACTATGGTTCCATCTAAATCTACCAAAACTGTGAATTTTTGACTCATTTTTAAAAAGTATTATTAAGAAATATTTTGTGAATTCTTTATCATAAATACTTATCTATAAGAAAAAATCAATGAAACAAACTGATATTCAAAATAAATTTAGAAAAAAATTTTTAAATAAGGGTGTAAAAATGACTGCGCCTGAGACTGTTTTTTTTTCAAATGATACTAAAATTGGAAAAAATGTAACAATCGAACCATACGTTGTTTTTGGATCGAAGGTAAAAATCAAAAACAATGTTAAGATATTAGCCTTTTCACACCTTGAAGGTGTAAGTGTTGATAATAATGTTTCAATTGGTCCGTACGCACGTTTAAGACCCGGAACTGTTTTGGAAGAAGGTTCAAAAGTCGGTAACTTTGTTGAAATTAAAAAATCTCGGTTAAAAAAGAATTCAAAAGCAAATCACCTTGCTTATATTGGAGATGCTACAGTAGGTAAAAAATCTAATATTGGTGCGGGTACAATTACTTGTAATTACGATGGAGTTAAAAAAAGCAAAACAATAATTGAAGATGGTGCCTTTATAGGATCAAACACATCACTGGTTGCTCCAGTTAAAATTGGAAAAAAAGCAATTGTTGGTGCTAGCTCTGTAATCACTCAAAATGTCAAAAGCGGTTCTTTAGCGCTTACAAGGTCAAAGCAAACTGAATTAAAAAATTATAAAAGAAAAAAATAAATTATGTGTGGAATTATTGGAATAACAAGTAACAAATTAGTTTCTTCACCAATTATAAATTCTTTAAAAAAATTAGAATATAGAGGTTACGACTCAGCAGGAATTGCTACAATCGATGCTGGCTTCATTAAAGAAGTTAAATGTGAGGGTAGAGTTGAAAGTTTAGAGGAAGCTGTTTCAAAATCAAAGTTAACAGGAAATGTCGGAATTGGACATGTAAGATGGGCAACTCATGGAATTCCAAACACCATTAATGCTCACCCACATTCATCAGAAAATGTATCTGTGGTTCATAATGGAATAATTGAAAATTCTACATTGTTAAAAAAGTTTTTAGTTAACAAAGGACATAAGTTTAAATCTCAAACAGATACTGAGGTAATTGTTCATCTTATTACTGAATACTTGAAAAAAGACAATCTTAAAGATGCAATTATTAAAGTTTTAAAAAAACTTCATGGAAGTTTTGCGCTCGGTATAATTTTTAAAGACAATCCTAATTTAATAATTGGCGCAAGAAGAGGTTCACCTTTAGCTGTTGGCTATGGTCCTGGTGAAAATTATTTAGGATCAGATTCTTATGCTTTAAAGTCTATGACCAATAAAATTTCATATCTTAATGACGGTGAGTTTTGCATTATTAAAAAAGACAATGTTGAGTTTTTTAATCAGAGCGGAAAAAAGATAAATAAAAAAATATTACATTTATCATCAAACGAACAAAATTATGAAAAGGGTGACTACAAACATTTCATGGCTAAAGAAATTGATGAACAGCCAAATACTATCAAAAATTGTGTCAATGAATACATCGACAAAATCAATAATGACATAAATATTTTTAATTTTCCATTTAAAGAAAAGGAAATTAATTCTATTACATTAATCGGATGCGGCACAGCTTATCACTCTTGTCTTATTGCAAAATACTGGTTTGAGCAATTAACATCATTTGATGTTAGTATCGATATTGCCTCAGAGTTTCGTTATAGAAAAAATAAATTTAAGAAAGATTGTCTTTATATTTTTGTTTCTCAGTCAGGTGAAACTGCTGATACTTATGCAGCTTTAGATCTTTGTAACAAGAATAAAATGAAAACATGCTCAGTTGTAAATGTAATTGAAAGTTCAATAGCAAGAGACTCCAAATTCGTTTTACCTATTCATTGTGGTCCAGAAATCGGTGTTGCATCTACTAAAGCTTTCTTAGGACAAATGCTTGTTTTATATATACTTTGCTTAAAATTGGCTCAAAAAAGGAAAGATTTAAGTAAAAAAGATTATTTAAAGAAAATCAAAAATTTATTTAATCTCGCAAAATTAGTTAAACATTCTTTAGAAACTGAAAATAAGATACAATCAATATGTAGTTCGTTTGTTGATGCAAAAGGTTCAATGTTTTTAGGTAGAGGATATTCATTTCCAATAGCATTAGAGGGAGCTTTAAAATTGAAAGAATTAGCTTATGTACATGCAGAGGGTTATCCTGCAGGTGAAATGAAGCATGGACCACTAGCTCTTATAGAAGATGGAATGCCAGTAGTGGTAATTGCTCCAAGAGATCAACATTATAAAAAAACTATTTCAAATATGCAGGAAGTCATAGCTAGGGGAGCGAAAGTTTTGCTTGTTACAAATAAAAGTAAAGATGAAGTTTATTCCGAAAATATTTGGGAGACTATTGAAGTTGAGAATACCGAAGATGACTTATTTCCTTTTTTAGTAACTATTCCTTTACAAAAGCTTGCATATTATTCTGCGCTAAAAAAAGGTTATGACATTGATAAACCAAGAAATTTAGCTAAATCAGTAACAGTAGAATAATAAAAATAAGTATTCTCTTTTGTCATAATTTAGTTATATATTCATCTTAAGGTTGAATTATGAAAAATTGGAAACCAAACAGTTGGAGAAAATATCCTGTCAAACATGTTCCTTCTTATGAAAGTGAAAAGGAACTTAATCAGGTATTAAGTAAAATTAAATCTTTTCCCCCACTAGTTTTTGCTGGTGAGACAAGACATCTTAAAGATCAACTTTCACAAGTTGTTGATGGAAAAGCTTTTCTTTTACAAGGAGGAGACTGCGCAGAAAGTTTTGCTGAGTTTAACCCTGACAATATTAGAGATACATTTAAAGTAATTCTTCAAATGTCATTGGTACTTACGTACTCAGCTTCGCTTCCAATTATAAAACTTGGAAGAATAGCAGGACAGTTTGCAAAACCTAGAAGTGCACCAACAGAAAAACAAGGTGATAAAGAATTACCAAGTTATTTAGGTGATAATGTAAATGGAATTGATTTTACTGAAAAATCTAGAAGACATGATCCAAAAAGATTATTCAAGGCATACTCTCAGTCTGCTTCAACATTAAATCTTTTAAGAGCATTTTCAAATGGAGGTTTTGCTGATTTAAAAAACGTTCATTTATGGAATTTAGGATATATTAAAAAAAGCCCTCAAGCTAAAAAATTTAAAGAGCTTGAAGACAAAATTGCAGACGCATTAGCATTTATGGATGCGTGTGGAATAAATTCAGATTTTAATAGAAGATTGAAAACAGTAAACTTCTGGACATCACATGAAGCTTTACATTTACCTTTTGAAGAAAGCATGGCAAGGGTTGACTCGACTACAGGTGAATACCATGCAACGTCAGCACACTTTGTTTGGATTGGCGATAGAACAAGACAATTGGATGGTGGACACGTTGAATTTTGTAAAGGTATTGAAAACCCAATAGGTATTAAGTGTGGCCCGACATCTAAACCAGAGGAGATTGCAAAAATTTGTGAAGTAATAAATCCAAAAAATGAAAAAGGTAAAATTACTTTAATATCCAGGTTTGGTCACGATCAAGTCGAAAAATTCTTACCTAAATTGATAAGACGAATTAAAAAAGAAGGTTTAAATGTAATTTGGTCATGTGATCCAATGCATGGAAACACGATTAAATCTACAACAGGTTTTAAAACAAGACCGTTTAATAAAGTATTAAATGAAGTAAAAAATGTTTTTGCAGTACATCAAAGCGAAAGTTCTTATGCTGGTGGATTGCATATAGAAATGACTGGACAGAATGTGACAGAATGTACAGGTGGGGCAAAAAATATATCTGAACAAGATTTATCAAGCAGATATCACACTCATTGTGACCCTAGATTGAACGCAGATCAAGCTTTGGAATTGGCTTTCTTAATCTCAGATGAGATTAAAAAGAATTCCAACTATGCAAGAAATGCAATTAAAGCGGCATCTTAGACATTTAAAAATTTAAATTTTGTCTTATATTTGAATCATGGAACCTTCTAAAAAAGTAATATTTATTAAAGATTGGATTTTAAATTACGTAAATTCAATGCCAGTAAAGGCTAAATCATTAGTTATTGGTATATCAGGAGGAATTGATTCTTCAGTTTCAAGTACACTCAGTGCCATGACTGGATTAAGAACAATCGTATTATCGATGCCAATAAAACAAAATGGTTCCCAACACGATTTAAGCTTAAGGCATCAAGAATGGTTAAAGAAAAATTTTAAAAATGTTGAAGGGCATACAGTTGAACTAGACAGTTTATTTAAAACATTCGAAAGTACGCTAAAAGATTTTACTAGCGAACATGGTATGGCTAATTCAAGAGCAAGATTAAGAATGTCAACACTTTATCAAGTTGCTGCCGCTAACAACGGAATAGTTGTTGGAACGGGAAACAAAGTTGAAGATTTTGGAGTTGGTTTTTATACAAAATATGGTGATGGTGGTGTTGATATATCTCCTATAGCTGATTGTAATAAAACTGAAGTTTGGGAACTTGGAAGAGAACTAAAAATACTTGATGATATAATTAAAGCAGCTCCAACAGATGGTCTTTGGGATGATGGTCGAACTGACGAGGGTCAACTAGGGTTATCATACAAAGAAATAGAAGAAGCTATGGATAACGAGAATTCAAAAAATCGAGATAAATATATTCAAATCAGAAAAGCAAATTTGCATAAAATGGAGCCAATTCCAATATGCAAGATTCCCAATTAATCAAATAGATTCACAAATCTAAATTAAAGGTATATTCCTAATATAATGAAGAAAGATATATATTTAACTAATAGTCTTGGCGGTAAAAAAGAAATATTTAAACCGATAGATCCAAAGAAGGTAAGAATGTATGTATGTGGACCAACTGTATATGATGATCCACATATTGGTAACGCAAGACCTTTAGTGGTTTTCGATATTCTTTTTAAGGTTCTCAAATGTAAATATGGAAACTCTTCAGTTTTATATGCAAGAAATATTACTGATGTTGATGATAAAATTATAGATGGTGCAAAAAATAAAAATATAACAATAAATAAACTTACTGAAGACACTACAAAACGCTTTAATGAGGATTGCAATTATTTAAAGTGTGAAAAACCTTCTTTTGAACCAAAAGCAACTGAGAACATTCCCTTAATGATCGACATGATAAATATTCTCATAAAAAAGAATAATGCATATGAAAATAAATCACATGTTTATTTTAACGTGTCGAGTTTCAAAGACTATGGAAAACTATCAAATAAAAATGTTGATGAACTTTTTGCAGGGGCCCGAGTTGAGGTATCAGAAAATAAAAAAAGACCTGAAGATTTTGTTTTATGGAAACCATCTACAAAAGATGAGCCCGGATGGGACTCTCCTTGGGGAAGAGGTAGACCAGGTTGGCATATAGAATGTTCAGCAATGTCAAAAAAATTTCTTGGAGATACATTTGATATACACGGAGGTGGACGTGATTTATTATTTCCGCACCACGAAAATGAAATAGCTCAGTCAAGATGTGCAAATGAAAATAAATCATTATCAAATTATTGGATACACAATGGCTTTATTACGGTTTCGAATGAGAAAATGGCAAAGTCTCAAGGAAATGTTTTTAAAATAAAAGATTTTTATGAAAGGTATAATGGTCAAGTATTAAGATTAGCATTAATGTCAACTCATTATAGGCAAGCAATGGATTGGAATGAAAATCTATTAACACAGTCAAAAAAAACTTTGGATAAATGGTACGAGTGCCAAAAAAAACCAGAAGGTAAAGTATTGATACCAGATGATGATTTAGTTCCTCTTTACGATGATTTAAATACACCTGGGTATATAAGTAATATTCATAAATTATATGACAAAGCTGCCAAAGGATCTGACAAAGATAAAGAAATTTTTACAACAGCATGTAATTTTATTGGTCTGTTAACTGAGCCAAAATCAAAATGGCAAGAGTTTAAAAAGAATATTTTAGAAATTTCAGAGGAAGAGATTTTGCAAAAGATAAAAGATAGAAACACAGCTAGAGACAACAAAAATTACCAATTAGCTGATGAAATCAGAAACGAACTTTTAGACAAAGGTATTTTAATTGAAGATAAAGATGATAAAACAACTTGGAAAATAAAATGAGTAAAGAACGATTATACATATTTGATACAACATTGAGAGACGGGGCTCAAACCCAGGGTGTGCATTTTTCAATTGATGAAAAAACAAAGATTGCCCATGCTTTAGATGATCTTGGTGTAGATTATATAGAAGGAGGATGGCCAGGTGCCAATCCATCTGATACAGAATTTTTTCAGAAAGGTTTAGATTTAAAAAACTCCACCTTTACTGCTTTTGGGATGACAAAGAAAGCTGGACGAAGTGCTGAAAATGATCCAGGCTTGTCAGCAATTTTAAATTCAAATACCAATTCTGTTTGTTTAGTGGGAAAGTCATGGGATTTCCATGTTGATGTCGCATTAGGAATAACCAAGGAGGAAAATTTAGAAAATATTAAGGAAACAACAAAACATTTTGTAAAAAATAATAAAGAATTCATGTTTGATGCAGAACATTTCTTTGATGGTTACAAAGCAAATCCGAAATATGCTTTAGCTTGCATTAAAGCTGCATACGATAACGGTGCTAAATGGATAGTTCTTTGTGATACTAATGGTGGAACACTTCCTCATGAAGTTACAAAAATAGTTAAAGAAGTCTCAGAACATATTCCTGGTGAAAACTTAGGTATCCACGCACATAATGATACTGGTAATGCTGTTGCAAATTCAATCGCAGCCGTTTTATCAGGAGCAAGACAAATACAAGGAACAATAAATGGCTTAGGTGAAAGATGTGGTAACGCTAACTTAATGTCGATTATTCCAACATTTCATCTTAAAAAAGAATTATCGGATAAGTTTGAAATAAGTATTAAAGAAAAAAATATTAAACACATTACACAATGTTCAAGATTACTTGACGAGATACTAAATAGAAAACCAAATAAACATTTGCCATATGTAGGTGCTGCAGCATTTTCACACAAAGGTGGATTACATGTATCTGCCGTTCAAAAAGATCCTAAAACTTATGAGCATATAAATCCAGAAGATGTTGGTAACAATAGAAATATAGTTGTTTCTGATCAGTCAGGTAAATCAAATATTCTGTCTAGACTAAAAACAATTGGAATAGAAATTGAAGAAAACGACCCAAAAGTTAAAAAACTTTTGGAAGAAGTAAAAGACAGAGAATTTATTGGTTACAGTTACGATGGAGCTGATGCTTCTTTCGAATTACTAGCGAGAAGAGTAATGGGAGAAATTCCAAGATATATCTCAATTAAAGAATATGACGTTTCAGTTTCAAAAAATGATCAAGATAAAATTGTTTCTAGAGCAAAAGCAAAATTAGAAGTTGATGGTGAACAAATAGTCTGCGAAGGTGAGGGTAATGGACCTGTTCATGCTTTAGACAACGCGATAAGAAAAAATGTTACTAAGTTAGAAAAATACTCTGAATATTTAAAAGATTTAAAACTAGTTGACTACAAAGTAAGAATTTTAAATACAGGAACTGAGGCAACCACAAGAGTTTCGATCGAAAGTACAGACTCTCAAGGAAAAAATTGGTTTACCATTGGTGTATCACCAAACATAATTGATGCATCGTTTAAAGCTCTTATCGATAGTTTAGATTTCAAATTATTTAAGGATAAAGCTCCTGCAAGTAAATAAATGAAAATCAAGAAGTTCTCTAAGAAACCTACTGATATAGAAAGCAGGGTAGGAGCAGATCCTGTTGTTTGTTACCCAAATGAAAACATAAATAATAATCTTGAAATATTGCATGAAGCTAGAAAATACATTAAACAAATCGATGAAGTTATAGTCCCTCCAAGAGATGCTAAAACTTTTAATGTTAAATCAGGTAATTTCTTTAGAATAGAAAGTGTTGAAGGACCACAAGTTGGAGATTTAAATTTATTTCAAGCTAATAATTTAGAGGAAAAGTTTTATTCTGGAAAAACTAGAGCTCTCTACGGAACACATATTTCAGTTGGAGATAAAATGTTTAGTAGCTTCCCGTATTTAAGATCATTAGCTACAATTACGTGGGATACATTAGATTGGTATGGTTATGACAAAGATGGGGGCTCAGTCCACGATGTTATTGGTACCAGATGCGATCCTTACACATATAAACTAACATCAAACAACGATTATCATTATTGTTGTCATTCAAACTTAACTAGAGCTTTGGTTAAAGAGAAAAATGTCAAATTAGATGATGCAGAAAAAATTGTGCACGATGTATTAAATGTATTTATGCTTACTGGTTTTACTAATGACACTAAACAATACTTTATGAAATCAAGTCCTGTAAGACCTGGCGATTATTTAGAATTTTTTGCAGAAACAGATCTATTAGGGGTTTTATCTGCTTGCCCAGGTGGAGACTGTGGATCAGAACATTCATCTGATGTTGCAAAGTGTTACCCTTTAAAGGTTTCTATATGGGATGTTGATCATAAATATCTTAAAGGAATTAATCCCTCAACATTGTCTAACTACAATAGAAATCATGGCATCAAATAAATGAACAAGAATAAAGTTACATTTATTTTACATAAACCACAGCTATCAGAAAATATTGGTGCTTGTGCAAGAGCAATAAAAAATTTTAATTTTCAAAAGTTATATTTGATTGATCCAAAACCTATTTTTCCAAACGATAAAATATTAGCAATATCTGTCGGAGCAAAAAACATCATAAAGAAAAGCAAAGTATTTAATAATTTAGAAAGTTCATTAGGAGATATTGATATATTAATCGCTACATCTGCAAGATTTAGAAACAAAAATGTGAAACATATCAATCTTGAGGGTCTAAAAAAAATAGATTTTAGAAAAAAAATTGGATTTTTATTTGGCTCAGAGGCATCAGGGCTTTCAAATAAAGAAGTTAGTTATGCAAATTACACTTTACAAATACCCACAAACATAAATTTTAAATCTCTAAATTTATCCCATAGCCTTATAATTATTGCGCAATTCATCTCAAGTTTATTAAATTCCAAATCTAGCCAATTTAAAAAGTCAAAAAAGATAAAGAAAGCATCTAAAAAAGAAATTCAAGCGATGATAAATTTATGCCTAAATAACCTAAATGAAATAAATTTTTTTAAACACAAAGAAAAAAAACCTATAATGCTTGAAAATTTAAGAAACATTTTTTATAGAATGGAACTTTCAGATAAAGAAACACGTATTTTATCTAGCGTATTTGCAAGTTTAGGAAAAAAACGTTGATTGACAAATAAGATGTTAAGTTTATAACCCATTTCACTAAATGACAAAAAGATTAAATTCTAAACACAAAATAGACAGAAGGTTAAAGGTAAACCTTTGGGGAAGACCAAAAAGCCCTTTCAACAAAAGAGCATATCCTCCAGGACAACACGGACAATCTAAAAATGCAAAACTTTCAGACTATGGAACTCAACTTCAGGCTAAGCAAAAACTAAAATCATACTATGGAAATATAAATGAGCGACAATTCAGAAATGTTTATAGAAAAGCCATTATGAAAAAAGGTGATACTGCAGAAAATTTAATAGGATTATTAGAGAGAAGACTAGACTCAGTTATCTATAGAGCAAAATTTTCTAGTACGATTTTTTCATCAAGACAATTTATTAATCATGGACATGTAAAAGTGAATGGTAAAAAAGTAAACATATCAAGCTACCTTTTAAGTGAAGAAGACACTATCGAGATTAAAGATAAATCAAAACAATTAGCTATCATAGATATTGCATTAGCTAATAAAGAAAGAGATATACCTGAATACTTACAAGTAGATGAAAAGAAAAGATCTATTAAGTTTGTCAGAACACCAAAGTTTGAAGAAGTTCCTTATCCTGTTGTTATGGAGCCAAATCTAGTAATCGAATATTACTCAAGATAAGATTATTTTTTATAACCTATACCTTTTTCGTCGAAAACTTTTTTAAGTTCACCGTTCTCAAACATTTCCTTGATAATATCACATCCGCCGATGAATTCTTTTTTAATGTAAAGTTGAGGGATCGTTGGCCACTCGCTGTATATTTTAATGCCCTCACGAATTTTCTGATCTTGCAACACATCAACACTTTGGTATTTAACTTCTAAGATTTTTAAGATATTAGAAACAGCTAATGAGAAACCACACTGCGGGGCTTCTGGACTTCCTTTCATGAATAAACAAACATCGTTATTGTTTATTGAATTTTCTATTTGTTCTTTAACTTGTTGATCCATTAATTTTCCTTTGTCTTTAATGCTAGAGCATGAAGTTCATTTCCCATTTTTCCTTTAAGAGCATCATAAACCATTTTATGTTGTTGTACTTTATTCTTACCTTTAAATTGAGAAGAAGTCACTGTGGCGGAATAGTGATTACCATCACCAGCTAAATCTTGTATATTAATAGATGCATCTGGTAGTGCTTCTTTAATCATTTTTTCAATTTCTTTCAAATCCATTGCCATAATTAACTCATATATTTATATAACCAACCTTTATAAAATTCTGTAACCTTGTCCACTGTAAAAGTTGGCTCATCATTAATTATAATCTCTTTGTCTGTTGTTTCTCCTAATAAATCAAAATGCACAGAGTTTTTCTTAAGAATACTTTCTACTTTTTTTAGGTTATTTTTGTCTACCTCAATAATATATCTGCCTTGATCCTCAGAAAAAAAGTATTGATAAATATTTGTTAAATTCTTGAATTTATAAAATTTAATTCCCTTACTGCCTTCTATACACATCTTTAAGGCACCAATCACTATTCCACCTAGAGATACGTCGTGGACTGATAAGGCTAATTTTTCTTTAATAATTTTAAGAATTGTTTCTCCATTATTTTTTTCATTAAATAAATTTATTTCAGGCGGTGGTCCTTTTTTTTCATTTAAAATTACATTTGCAAAGATACTTTGATCTAAATTTCCTTCTGTTTTTCCAATGATTAAAACTAAGTTCCCTTTTGATTTAAACCTCATAGTCATTAAATCTTTATAGTCTTTTATTAAGCCTACTCCTCCAATTGTTGGGGTAGGTTTAATACCTTTATCTTTTGTTTCGTTGTAAAAAGATACGTTTCCTGAAACGACAGGAAAATTTAAGTATTTACTTGCTTCATTAATGCCATCAATGCATTCAACAAATTCTCCCATATTTTCTTTTTTTTCTGGGTTTCCAAAATTTAAGCAATTTGTTATTGCTATAGGTTCAGCGCCAACTGAAACTAAATTTCTCCAAGCTTCACATACCACTTGTTTTCCACCAGTGAATGGATGCGCATGACAATAAGATGCAGATGAGTCAACTGATGAAGCTATTGCTTTTTTAGTACCATGCACTCTTACAACTCCTGCATCACCACCAGGCTTCTGAATTGTATCTCCCATAACAGTATGATCATATTGTTCCCATATCCATTGCTTAGAACAAATATTTGGGTGAGAAATCATTTTTTTTATGACATCATTAAATTTTAATTTTTTAAAATCATTATTAGAAAATTTAATTTTTTGAGGAAGTTTAGTTTTTTTCCAAGGCCTATCATACATAGGAGCTTCATTTGCCAAAAATTTAATTGGCACATTTGCTACTTTTTCTTTTTCAAAATAAAGTTCAATATTTTTGGAGTTAGTTGTTTGGCCAATTACTGCAAAATCTAAATTCCATTTATCAAATATTTTTTTTGCACTATCCTCCTTACCGTTTTCCAAAACTATTAACATTCTTTCTTGGCTTTCAGATAACATAATTTCATAAGGTGTCATTTTTTCTTCTCTACATGGAACTTTATCTAAATGTAATTCAATTCCTAAATTTCCTTTTGATGCCATTTCAATACTTGATGAAGTTAATCCTGCTGCACCCATATCTTGAATTGCAATAATAGATTTGTCAGACATTAATTCTAAACAAGCTTCTAAAAGAAGTTTTTCAGTAAAAGGATCTCCAACTTGAACAGTTGGTTTTTTTTCCTCTATTTTGTCATCAAATATTGCTGATGCCATGCTTGCACCATGAATACCATCTCTTCCAGTTTTTGATCCAACGTATATAACTGGTTTGTTTAATCCTGCAGCTTTTGAATAGAAAATTTTATTTTTATTTACTAAACCTAATGTCATTGCATTTACTAAAATATTTCCATTATAGGATTGATCAAAGCAAGTTTGGCCAGCTATAGTTGGGACACCAATACAATTTCCATATCCTCCAATTCCTTTAACGACACCTCTTAACAAATTTTTAGTTTTTTTGTGTTGTGTTGAACCGAAATGAATTGAATTTAAGTTTGCGATTGGTCTTGCGCCCATTGTAAAAACATCTCTCATTATTCCACCAACACCTGTTGCTGCACCTTGATAAGGTTCTATAAATGAGGGATGATTATGACTTTCAATTTTAAAAACTATTGCATCGTCATCTCCAATATCAATGACACCAGCATTTTCACCCGGACCCTGAATCACCTTTTTTCCCTTAGTGTTTAATTTTTTCAAATGTAATCTTGAAGATTTGTATGAGCAATGTTCATTCCACATTGCTGAAAAAATACCTAACTCTGTTATATTTGGTATACGTTTTAATAAATCACAAATTTTTTTATATTCATCTGGTTTTAAACCATGATCTACTGCAATTTTTTCATTTACTTCCATTATTTCAAATTTTTTAATAAATTTTCAAAAAATATTGAGCCATCTTCACCAGATAAACTTTGATCTATCATTCGTTCTGGATGAGGCATCATTCCTAAAATATTTTTCTTTTCATTAAATATTCCAGCAATATTTTTTATTGCACCATTCGGATTTGACTTTTCATCAATTTTTCCATCAGAGCCGCAGTAGTAAGCTGCGATTTGATTATTATCTTCTAATGACTTTAATTCGTCTTCGGTACAAAAATAGTTACCTTCATTATGAGCAATATGAAGTTCTAAGACATCTTTATCTATATTTTCAAAAAATTTGTTTTCAATATTATTAATTTTGACAAATATATTTTTGCAAATAAATTCAATATTTTTATTTTGTTGAAGAACCCCTTTTAGTAGACCAGTTTCTGTTAAGATTTGAAACCCATTGCAAATTCCTAAAACTAAACCTCCAGAGTTTGCAAAATTTATAACTGATTGAATAATCTTAGATTTTCCAGCTATACTTCCACACCTAAGATAGTCCCCATAAGAAAATCCACCTGGCAAGACAATTAAGTCACTTTTAGGCAATTTATCATCGTCATGCCAAACCATTTTATTTTTAAAACCAAATTTTTTTAATGCAACATCCATATCCCTATCACAATTAGATCCTGGGAATATAATTACTGATGAATTCATTAAATAATTTTAAAATCCTCAATGACTTGATTGGCTAGAAGCTTTTTACATATTTCTTCTGCAGAATTTTTTGCTTTTTGTTCATCACTTTCATCAATATCGATATCAAAATATTTTCCTTGTCTAACATCTTTAACATTTGCAAAACCCATTCCATTTAAAGTTTGTTGTATTGCTTTACCTTGAGGATCAAGAACTCCAGATTTAAGAGTAACAATTACCTTTACTTTCATTTATTTTTTGTTTTTTACCGCTTTTGGTTTTTCGAAGTTAACAGCTCTTATATTGGATTGTTCGTGAAGAATGCCTAGTCTTTTTGCTACCTCTTGGTATGCATCAATTAAATTTCCTAAATTATTTCTAAATCTATCTTTATCTAACTTTTTATCAGTTTTATTGTCCCACAATCTACATGTATCTGGACTAATCTCATCTGCCAGTAATATATCTGTTTTTCCGTTGTTCACAAATCTTCCAAACTCAACTTTAAAGTCTACAAGTTTAATACCAACCCCTCGAAACATTCCTACCATGAAATCATTTATCCTTAGCAATTGTTTATCTATTTTTTCTATTTCTTTTTTAGTTGCCCAGTTAAAAGTATAGATATGCTCTTTTGATACCAGAGGATCTCCTAACTCATCATTCTTTAAACAATATTCAATTAGCGGATCTTCTAAGATAGTGCCGTCTTCTATCCCAAGTCTTTTTGTAAGAGAGCCAGTTGCAATATTTCTAACAATAAATTCAATCGGAATAATTTCGACGTGTTTGATGAGCTGTTCTCTCATGTTAAGTCTTTTAATTAAATGATTTTTTATACCAACTTGATCTAAATTTAATAAAATATGTTCTGAAATTCTATTATTCAAAACACCTTTACCTTCAATTTTTGCCTTTTTTTGATTATTGAAAGCAGTTGCGTCATCTTTAAAGTGTTGAATTACAAAGTCCTTACTTTCAGTTGCAAAAATTACTTTTGCTTTTCCCTCATAAAGTTTTTTACCTTTTTTCATTATTTAAACACTCTTCTAAAAATATAATTTACATTTTTTAAATGTTTTGAATATGTAAATACTTTTTTAATTTTTTTCTCTGGAATTAAAGATGTAATCGACTTATCTTTTTTAATCAATTCAATCAAATTAGTATTTTTGTTAAAGCTATTAATTGCATGCGTTTGAATTTTTTTATAAGCCTTTTCTCTTGAAAGACCAACTTTTGTAAGTTCTAACATCATCTCCTGTGAAAAAATTACTCCTTTAGTTATATTAAGATTTTTCATCATATTTTTCGGATAAATAATCATATTATCCACAAGATTTGTAAGTCTAAATAAAGCAAAATCTAAAGTAATATTAGCATCAGGGCCTATATTTCTCTCTACGCTAGAGTGAGATATATCTCGCTCGTGCCAAAGAGCAATATTTTCAAGTGCAGGAATAACACTACTTCTCACAAGTCTTGCAAGTCCTGTTAAATTTTCACTAAGTATTGGATTTTTTTTATGAGGCATTGCGGAAGATCCTTTTTGGCCTTTTGAAAAAAATTCTTGTAACTCATAAACCTCAGATCTTTGTAAATGCCTAATCTCAGTTGCAAACCTTTCAATTGATCCAGCTATAATTCCTAAAACAGAAAAATAATATGCATGTCTATCTCTTGGAATAATTTGTGTTGATATTGGTTCAGGCTTCAGTTTTAATTTTTTTGATACAAAAACTTCCACTCTTGGATCTATATTAGCAAAAGTTCCAACTGCCCCAGAAATAGCACAAGTTGAAACTTCATTTATAGCATTTTCTAATCTTTTTTTATTTCTTTTAAATTCTTCATAATAAGATGCCAGCTTTAAACCAAATGTAATTGGCTCTGCATGAATACCATGACTTCTTCCAATACACGGAGTCATTTTATGCTTAAAAGCTTTTTTTTTAATTACAGATAATAATTTCTCTAAATCTTTCATTAAAAATTTTCCTGATTGGACTAATTGAATATTAAAACTCGTATCAAGAACATCTGACGAAGTCATACCTTGATGTAGATATCTTGCTTTAATTCCTGCTTTCTCAGTAATTGAGGTTAGAAAAGCAATTATATCATGTTTTACTTTGCCTTCGATTTGATGAATTCTTTTGACGTTAATTTTACCTCTTCGCTTGACTACAGAGGACACACCCTTGGGTATAATTTTCAGTTTTTCCATTGCCTGAGCCGCTGCTATTTCAACATCAAGCCATATTTTATATTTGTTTTCTTCTGACCAAATTTCTGTAAGTTCTTTTCTTGAATATCTCGATATCATTAATTGTAAGGAGGCTCCTTATATCCTTTAGCAGATTCTGTAAAAATTTCATAACCATTTTCTGTAATCCCAACAGTATGCTCGAATTGCGCAGATAATGTTTTATCTTTTGTAACTGCTGTCCAACCATCATTTAAAACTTTAGTATGATATTTTCCAGCATTTATCATGGGCTCAATAGTAAAAGTCATTCCTGGTTTTAACTCGACCCCGGTATCTTTTGAACCATAGTGAAGTATATTTGGCTCTTGATGAAAGTTTGTTCCTATTCCGTGACCACAAAAATCTCTTACAACAGAAAAACCATTTTTTTCTACGAAAGATTGTATCTCGTAACCAATATCGCCAATTCTTTTTCCAGGCTTTAATATCTTAATTGCCTTGTTAAGAGACTCATAAGTAACGTTAATAAGTTTTTTTGATTTTACAGAAATATCGCCAACAGCATACATTCGACTTGTATCTCCATAGTGATCGTTAATTATAGCTGTTACATCTATATTTACAATATCTCCATCTTGAAGTGTTCTGTCACTAGGTATACCGTGGCAAACAACATGATTAAGGGAAGTACAAATTGATTTCTCAAATCCTCTATAAAATTGTGGAGCAGAGAAGCCACCGTTATCTCTTATAAATTCATAACAAAGTTTATCAATTTGATTTGTAGCAGTTCCTTCTTTTACATAATCAGTAATCATATCTAAAGTTTTGGATGCTAGAGATCCAGCAGTCCTCATCTTTTCAAATTTTTCTAAATAGTTATTCATCAATAATATTTATTTTTTTTTCTATTTTGATTTCTTTATCGTTTAATCTACATCTATAAGCTAAAAATTTAACACCAATTTTTTTAACATTTAAATAATTCTTATAATATTCAGCATCGATATCTTTAGCTATTTTAAATTTATTTATACCCTCAATTTGAGTTAAAAATAAGACATATGGTTTGTAGCCCTTTTTTGTTGATTCAGCTAATTTAATTAAATGTTTTGAGCCCCTGGTTGTTATAGCATCTGGAAATTCTGCAATGTCGTGATTTCTTAACAGGGTTACATTTTTTACCTCAAGTAAATTTTTATCACACAAGAAATCAAATCTAGTATCATCAGAATATTTAAATTCTGGTTTTATTTCTTTAATATTTTTAAACTCTTTAATTAAATTGTTATTTAAACCATCAAATACTATTTTGTTTGCTCTATGAGTATTAACACCAATCATACGCTTATTAGACATGATCATTTCTAATGTAAATTTTAGTTTCCTTTTTGGATCGTTGTTTTTAGATACAAAGACTGTATTTCCTGGTTCTAAAAGACCCATCATTGAGCCAGTGTTAGGACAGTGTGCAGTAATCTTTGAATTATTTACTTTGATATCAACAAAAAATCTTTTATACCGCTTGATTAATTTGCCTTTGATCAAAGTATTGGTAAATTTCATATTTATTAATTTATATTTGTATATGAAAAATAAAAAAGAAATAAATGCGGGCATAATTATTATCGGAAATGAAGTTCTTTCTGGAAGAACTAAAGATATCAATACAAGTACTTTGTCACTATGGTTGAATTCCTTGGGAGTTCAGGTAAAGGAAGTAAGAATAATTCCTGATATTGAAAAAGATATTATTGAAACAATAAATACTTTTAAAAAAAAATTTTCATATGTTTTTACATCAGGTGGAATAGGCCCAACTCACGATGACATAACTGCTGAATCGGTATCAAAAGCATTTAATATAGAGTATGGTTATCACAAGGAAGCTTTTTCGATATTGGAAAAATATTACAAACCAAGTGAATTTAGTGAAGGTAGAAAAAAAATGGCCATGATGCCTATGACTGCTAAACTTATATTAAATCCAACGAGTGGTGCACCAGGATTTTATGTTGAAAATGTTTTCTCACTTCCAGGAGTTCCCTCAATCCTTAAATCAATGCTTGGAGGTTTAGATCATTTGATTACTGGTGGAGCACCTATTTTAAGTCACACAATAAATCTTAGAACTGTAGAAAGTGAAATTGCAAAATCTTTAACCAAAGTTCAGAACAACAATCAAGATGTTGAGATTGGAAGCTATCCTTTTTTTCGTGCTGGAAAACTAGGTGTTTCTATTGTTGTAAGATCTACCGATAAAGATAAAATTGATACTTGTAATAATGAAATTTTAAAATTTGTAGAAGAACAAAAAATTCAAATAGTAAACGAGGTATAATGTTATATTTTGCCTATGGCAGTAACCTTCATCAAGAACAGATGAAAAGCAGATGTTCTGGCTGCAAATATTTAAAAAAATATATTCTTCAAGATTATCGATTAACTTTTAGAAGTGCTTTATGTGTAGCGGACATAGAGTATAAAAAAGGATCTAGTGTCCAAGGAGCTTTATATGAAATCACACATAAAGATGAATCTTGTTTAGATAAATATGAAGACTTTCCTATTCTTTACAAAAAAATATTTTTCAAATATGAGGGCAAGGATGTAATGGCATATTCAATGGAAAATAAAACTCCATTTAAATATCCAAGTACAAGATACTTAAATATCATTAAACAAGGTTATAAAGATTGTGGTTTAGACACTAATTTTTTAATTAAAGCCTTAAAAGGTTAAAATGTTATCAAAATTTCAAATCTTTAAGATAGGATTTTTTGACGTAGCACCACATTTGCTCTCAGTTATTCCATTTGGAATAATATTTGGCGCGATAGGTATTGAATTAGGTTTTGATCCAATCATGACTTATGCCACATCTTTAATTATATTTGGTGGCGCTTCACAAATTGTTTTTTTACAACTGTTATCAGGCGGAGCGTCACCTCTTATCGCCATCACTTCTGTTGGAGTAATAAATTCGAGACATTTATTATATGGAGCCGTTTTATCTGAATATCTAAACAAACTATCATTGATAAAAAAACTTTTTATTTCCTATTTTATCGTTGATCAAGGTTTTGCAGTTTCTAATGTTTACTTAAAAAAAAATAGTGAACAAAGTTTTAATTATTACCACTTAATGGGATCTGGAATTACTCTTTGGCTTTGTTGGCAAATTGCTACAATTATAGGTATATTTTTAGGATCTATTGTTCCAGAAGAACTAGGATTAAAATTTGCTATTCCTTTAACTTTTATTGCAATAATTATCAATGAATTAAGAAAGTTTGATCATTTAGCAGTAATGATTGTTTCAGGTTTAACAGCAACCTTTTTTTATAACGCACCATTTAAATCTTATATTTTAATCTCGCCATTAATTGGCCTATTTGCAGCATTTCTAATATTAAAATTAAAAAAATGACCTGGACTTCAATATTTATTGCAGGATTTATTACTTATTTCACTAGAATGGGAATGATTACATTAATAGATAAAAATATTTTTAACGAAAATTTTAGAAAAATTTTAAATTATGTGCCCTCAGTTGTTTTTCCATCTATAATCTTCCCTGGCGTTCTTTTAGATGATTATGGGAGTTTGGTAACTCTTACGGATCCTAAAATTTATGGAGCTCTTACAGCGATAATAATTGGATATTTTTCTAGAAATGTAATATTTACTATTATCTCAGGATTAACATCATACTGGTTATTAATATTCATTTTTTGAAATCAGAGTTTAATAAAAGGAAAAATTATTTTGACCGTTAAAAAAAGCCAGAATAAGCAAATAATTGTATTAAATTAATGTTCATTTCATCAAATATTATGTTATTCTTCCTTATGGGAAAAATAGTTGGTTATATTTTAATTGCAGCTGCATTCGCAGATTTTGGGTTATCTTACTTAGATATTAACTTAACTTATTTCTTACCCGACCAAATTTCAAAATTTACGCCACTATTTCTTGGAGGTTTAGGTTATCTCATACTAAAAGGCCAAGGAAAAGAGTAATAAATAATAACCTTTTTTAAATCGAATAAATGATAATCAAAATTTTGAGTGCAAAATCGAAAAAAGCTGTAGGGCTTCTAGCTATACTGGCGTCATTAGGAAGTTTTATTGCAGATGTACTTGAGCCATTAGCACCATTCTCTAAATATATCTTTATTCTAGCTATACTTTTATTGATAATTTTCAGGTTATTAAACTTTTATAAAAAAGGTATCTATGAGAAATTTTCTTTTCTAATTATCTTTTTTTGGCTGGTTGCGATAATGAGTGGTGCTGTTTATTTTGCTAAACAAAATTCTTTTAAGAATGGTTTGTTTGCAAATCTATTCCCAAAAATCGAAGAGGTCCAAAGTGATTTTGGTATAATAGAAAAAGATTTAACAGATATAAAGACTACCACAGAAGAAATTAAAAAGGAGACCAAAGATATTACAAAAAAATTAGATGATATTGAGCAAAAAATTGATGGTGTTAATGTTGAAGAAAACATCAAAAAAATTGACTACAGCTTAATGTTTGGAGGTGAAGGAAGTGTGAGTATCAATTTACAACCCATGGAAACTGTAAGAGAATTTTTTTACTCAACAGATGACAAAAATTATATATCTCTAGGTTTTTCTGAGTCTATTGATCCTAGAACTGGTCTTTATTGGCCGCATAGTCAAATTTCTTTTCAGGAGTATAAGTTTGTAAAAAGAACTTTTTATGTAAAGTATTTAGATTTTAACAATAATCCTAAAGGTCCATTTAAAATTGAATTAGATTTAAAAGATGAATTTCTAAAAAGTGAAAAAAAATGGATTAAAAGGTCGAAGTGGGTGAGTTGGGATTTACGTGATAGATATTATAATTATAGCTTAAGGGGTGTATTAACATATAGATGTGCAATTAAAATAATGAAAATCCAAATTGATCAGGGAAAAGTAAATACAATAAATTTTCCTTCTTGTGAAAATGAGTTTAAAGAACGCAGAAAAAACGCTTATTGGACCGCTGAAAGTGATTTTGAAGGAATGACTTTGTTTAAAGGAGCTCGTTTTTTAAAACCAGAAGTTTGGGGAGCAGATTACAAGTATGCTATTCCAGTTCCTAATACAAAATATATAATTTTTAACAACCACAGCCCTGAATATGAGGAGGCTTTAAAAAAATGGACTTATATTTATCATCCTGAAATGAAAAACATAAGAATTCAAATTATTTATTATGATGATGAAAGCTCTATTTTTAGGAGTTTCGATAATCCTATGCTTAATTAATTTACTTGAAATATAAATTATAATTGATACTTATTAGATATGGACTTTCAACAATCTATAGAAAAATGTTTAAAAAACTACGCCAACTTTAACGGTCGAGCTACAAGATCTGAGTATTGGTGGTTTATTCTCTTTGGCGTATTAGTAAGTTTAGGAACTACATTTATAGATTTTGTCATTGATAGCACTGGCAACTTTGTACTTTTTAATTCTATAGCTTCTCTAGCTTTATTAATTCCTCAGTTATCAGTTGGATGTCGAAGACTTCATGACACTGGTAAGTCTGGTTGGTGGCAGTTGTTATACCTAACTATCATTGGAGGTATTGTGGTATTAGTTTGGTTAGTTACTGAGACAACTAAGAAAAAAAATCATTTCGGTCCAGTTCCAAAAAAATAGCTAATTGATTTTATTATCTTTAACTATAGCGCCTTCTCTTATTATACTACTTTATGTAACCCAGAGTGATCGTTTTCCAGAACCAACGGAAAAAATAATTAAAACATTTCTTTGGGGACTTGCAATCATTATACCAGCAGGTATTGCAAATGATCTTTTAATAAGTAATTGGAATATCCTAAAAATTGATGTTTCAATTTCTCATTCTTTTTTATCAGCGGGACCTATTGAGGAGAGTTTAAAGTTTTTAATCCTTGTAACTATTATTGGAAAATATAAAGATTATGATCATCCCGTAGATGGAATCGTCTACTGTGTTTGTTTATCTCAAGGTTTTGCGACTTTAGAAAATATTTATTATGTTTACTCGTTGTATGGCGCATCATACGAAGTGGCTTTGTTAAGAGCTATATCAGCAGTTCCAGCGCATGCAATGTTTGGTGCAGTAATGGGAATTTTTTATTCTTATTATCTATTGGCTAAAAAAAAAGAGGATAAAAATAATTTTTTCATATTATCAATCTTAATACCAATTATATTACATAGTTTTTATAATTATTTTATGCATGTAGCTCCAATTTTAGGGTTTATTTTAATAATTGTGGGTATTTATTACAGCTATAAGCAGTTTCAAAAATGGAATAGAAAAAAAATTAAAATTTAACTTTATTATCTTTCAATTTATTTTTTTTATCAGTGAATTTATAGCCCATAAGTTTTAAAATGTTATAGTGCTGTCTACTTATTGCAAGGTCATCAATCAAAGACTCAGTTACTTTTCCTAATAAATGAGCCTCAATACCAACTTGTACACTAAAACTATATTTATTTGAAAAGAAAGAGCTATTACAATAGGAGCTATAACTAAACATATACTCATTATTATTTGAGTCTAATAATCTAAAAGTAGTAGCATCCGCAACAGAGTTAACAAATCTTGGCAGTTCTTTTTGTTCTATTAATTGATTAACAACTTTTTTTGCAGCCACATAACAGATATCCCTGTCATCGTAAATTTGCTTAGAAAAGGCTACCACTCTTACTACAGGTTCAGGATTATCATTTTTATCTATTATCTTTAAAGTATCGAAGTAATATCTTTCAAAAATGTCATTTTTTGCTTCAGGATTAAATTCATACCTAAAAATTGATACTTTTAATTTATCAAATTTTTGGTAAAAAAATTCAACAGTTGGATCCAATTTATCATTATCAATAATGTTATTTAAGTAATCGTTTTTAAAACTTAAAAACTTAATACCAAACAAGCTTGATCTTTTTCTGAGTAATTTTTCTCTCTGCAAATTTTCAGTTAAAAGGTTTATTGATTGTGTATCTTTTTCTATTTTAACAAAGCCTTGATCCAATAAAGATAAAATTTTATCATTATACGAGACTAATAACTCTGACGACTTTTTAAGAGAATTATTATGATTTTCGTTTAAAGAATAATTCAAAAGAGTTCTAAAATTTGACAATTCCAACTGTAAAACTTTTAAATTTTCCTCTGATTGTAAAATTAAATTATTACATAATTGATCTTTATTAATTTTCATATTTTGAAGTTTATCACTTTCAATATCTGCCATATCCTCTTTTCCACATAAGTTTTTTATTTTCAAAATCGAAGTATTATATTTTTTTAAAAATGTTCTCATATTTTTAATCGCATAGGCAGAATAACTTTTCTGTTCAAAATAAATATTCTTATAATTTTGATATTCATCCCATGTAAATCGTTTTCCAAATGGGCCAGTTTTTTCTCCTGTCGCATTTTGTAAGGCGTATAAAATTGTATTGTAATGATCAAGAAGGCCTGCACCACATTTAGCGGCAACACATGTACTAAATGCATTTTCATGATCTCTTCTAAAGATATGTTCATATTTTTCATATTCACGATTGTTCCACTCATTATAGATTAATTCAAAATCATTAGAAATTTTCTCAAAATTTGTAGAAGCATGTACGTTAAAAATAAAAAAAAAAGAAATTAGACTTGAGAAAAAAATTTTCATGAAAAATCACTTAACATTTTTGGAATATTTCCATAACGGTTTTTATTTTGCTCACTGTTCGTGCACCACCATATTAATAGAGGGATCAATCCAATGATTGTAAAGGAAAGTAAGAACCACCATCCACTTTTTCCAGTATCATGTAATCTTCTTGTAATTATGCTTAATTGAGGAATTAATGTGCCTAAATAAAAAATTCCACTAATCAAACCAATCTCCTCAGAATGGTAACCTAAAATCCATGTGTCGATAAAGTTCGTTAAAACATTTGCTAGAAAAATAAATAAAAAAAAATACCAAAATTCAGACCTATTCGATCTTCCGCTGAAATTAAAATAGTTTTTAAATGCCTTATCTATTGCAAAACTTATCATTAATACGTATAAATCATATTTTTATGGCTTTTGCAGTAATAACATTTCAGAATAAAAAAACCAAGCAACTTAGAGAGGCTCCAATAGGTTTCTCATGGACTAACTTTTTTTTCGGTTTTTTTGTTCCTTTATTTAGAAGTGATTGGAAGTGGGCTGCAATATTTTTCGTTTTAGGTTGGGTAACTTTTGGATTTGCATGTTTTGTAACTGCTTTTTTTTATAACAAACTTTATACAGATGAATTGATTAGTAATGGTTTTAAAGTAAAATCATTAAATGGTGCTGATAAAAATTTGATTAAATTAAAATTAGGTCTTTCAAAACTATAAATTTTGTTAAATTTTATTAAAGAAACTTTCAATAAGACGATAGTAGACTTAGAAAATCCAAGAATTCTCAAAACAATAATATATTCAATTTTACTTACAACGATAATTGCAGTCTTAATTTTTATTTTATTTTACTATTTTCTATTTTCCTCGTTATTCAATCTTTCAGACCCGTCAAATTTTGAAGAAGATGGAATTATATATTATTTTGTAAGTTTAAAAATTTTTTCAATATTATTAGGTGTAATCCAATTTTTCACTTCATGGATATTAGTTTCTTTAATATTAGTTCCTATAGGATCTATTATTTCGGGTTTATTTGCTGAGAAAATTTTTTTTGATGTTAAAGATATTCATAACTATAAATGGAACAAAAAATTAAAAAAAAATTCATTTTATCTCTCAAATAAGTTTGCTGTTATCGCTGCCTGTAAAAGTTTTTTAATCAATATATTAATCTTACCCTTGTATCTATTACTACCAGTAGCTAATATTTTTATTTTTATTGCAATTAATGGTTTGCTGATTGGCAAAGAATTTTGTGGTAGTTTTTTAATACAATTTTTTGAAAAAAGTCAAATTAAAGTAATTAATATTCATTTAGATAATAAGATTTATATTCTAGGAATATTTGTAGTAATTTTATATACAATTCCCATAATTAATTTATTAGCTCCCACAATAGCTAATTTATTATTTTCCCACTTGATTTTACAATCCAATAAAAGTACCTTCCGATAAAATAAGAGGAGAATATTATGCAAAAATCTAAAACAACAGCAGCCTTACTGGCTTTTTTCTTAGGATGTTTTGGCGTACATAGGTTCTATGTTGGCAAAGTTGGCACTGGCGTTGCACAAATATTTACATTTGGTGGACTTGGAATCTGGGCTTTGATTGATTTCATTATGATTTTAACCGGAAGTTTCACTGACGCTAACGGAAAAAAACTTAAGTAAAAAAATATTTTTTTTTTTACTATTTTTCTTAAAGATGGAAGTGGTTTTTTCAGAACCACTTCCATTAATAAAAAACTATTCACCTTCTGACTATGGTGCACTAACTCAAAATTGGGGTGTAACTGAAGATAAAGACGGAAGAATATACTTTGCAAACAACAACGGCGTATTAATTTACGATGGACTTAACTGGAAGCTAATTAGTTTACCAAACTTTAAAAGTGCGAGATCAATTTCAACCGATAACAATGGCAATGTTATAGTTGGAAGCAGAGGTGAATTTGGTTTTATTAAAATAGACAAAGAAAATAAGATTTCTTACAAAAGCCTTAGTAAAAGTCTTCCTAATTACAAATCTAACGCTGCCATATATGAAACTCATGTAATAGGTGAAGATTTAATATTTTTTAGATCTTTCAAAAAATTATTTTTGGTTGAAAAACAAAAAGTAACTGTTTTGGACAATTCTTTTGATGAGCGAGTAGAAAGATCTTTTTTTACTAAAAAAAAATTATTTGTATTTATAAGAAACACTGGTTTATATAGTTTTAATAAAAAAAATAAAAAATTTGATTTTGTAAAAGAGTCACAATTTTTTAATACCAAGTCAAAAACTGTAAACGGATTTCACATTATTAACGATAAAAAATTGTATATTACAAGAAATTCAGGAATATATATTTCTGACAATAATGAATTAAAGAAAATTGATTTTAAAAATAAGATTATTAATGAAACTACCATATATAGATCATATAAATTAAAAAATTCAAATATTGCATTAGCTACATATGATGGAATTTTTATATTAAATAAATATCTTGAAATTATTGATCACTTAAATTCAGATAAAGGTATGAGATCAAATAATGTTAGGTCTTTATTTGAAGATTCATCTGGAAACCTTTGGGCTGGACTTGATGACGGAATAGCAAAAATACTTATTAAATCCCAATTTAGATTTTATCCAAAATTATATTCTAAGACTGGTGGTACTGTTTATGATTTAAATTTTTTTAATGATAATTTTTTTATCTCGTCTGCTACAGGTCTTAGAAAATTGAGTAGAAACATGGATGATTTAAGTGCTGAATTTATTCCTGTAGCTAATGAAAATGTAAAAAGCCAAACTTGGAGTATTAAGCCATTAAATAATTCTTTGGTTATAGGACATTTGGGAGGTCTTGGAAGAATAGATAAAGATGAAAAATATTACCAAATTGTTCCAAAAAAACTTACTGGAACTGTATATTCTCTTAAAAAATCTGAATTTCTAAAGGATAAATTTTTTGTAGGTTCAAGAAAAGGTTTATTCATTTTTGATAACAATTTTGAATTATCCCAAAAAGTTGAAAAAATAAAATCGTCTGTTTGGAGAATAGTGGAGTTACCAACTAGAAAGGAGGTGTGGGTTTTTAACGAAGGAAAAGGAATATTTAGAATAAAATTTGATGAAAATGAAAAAATTTCAGTTAATAAATATTCATCTAGTGATGGTTTACCATTTAACGATAAACTTTACATCTCAAAATATAAAGATAATTTGATAGTTGGAACGAAGTTGGGAACATACGAATTCGACTTCAATTATAATAGATTTGTTAAAAGTGATATTTTTTCAGAAGAAGTATTAGGAAAAAATAAGCATTTAATTAGGCTTGTTTCAGTAAATGAAAAATATTTATTCCATACTGTTCATTACGAAAACTTTAAGCGTAATCAAAGATTTTATGAAATTGATAACGATAATATCAGCGAATTTTTAGTACCTGAAGTTTCAAAAAATGTTTTTGTTAAATACCACTTCTTAAATAAAGATAGAATTTTTTTTACAAGCAATGAAGGAGTGGCTATTTTTGATATTACAAAAAAAGAAATTGAAAGAAAGAGTAATAGTAAGGTTATATTTTCAAAAATTTTAGTAAACCAAAAGCCAATATTTTTTGGAGGAAATCAACAATCCTATGATAAAGAAGTTCACAGTATTAAAAGCGAGTTCGATTATAATGAAAATTCATTTGATTTCTATCTTTCAGCTACAGACTATTTAGATGAACAAAATAATTCTTTTAATGCGAATATCGTAAATTACAAAGAAAAAAATATCATTTTTTCAAATGATAGAAAATTTACTTACGAAAATTTACTTCCTGGTAAATATATTCTTGAAGTTAATTCAAAGAATGCCAGAAATAAAGATTTACCAGTCCTAAATTATGAATTTGTAATTAATAAACCTTGGTGGCAGACTGCTTATTTTTATATAGGTGAAATTATTTTTTTTATGATTTTGCTCTTTTTCACAATTATATCTAAACAAAACAATAAATCACAAAAATATGCAACTGCATTAACCTTTATCATGATCTTAATATTATTTGAGTATATTAATTATTTTTTAGACCCTCTTTTTTATAACCTGACCGGTGGAGTGCCAGTATTCAACATATTAAGTAAAGTGTTATTGGGGGTTTTATTGAAACCAATTGAAAATTTAGCTGACAGACTTCTTTTATTTTCGTCTCAATATCTCAAAAAATAAAATTATTTTTATTTCACTGATATTTTTAGGTTTTTGATTTTTTCTTCTAGCAAAGTTATTGCTTTATGTATTTTGTCCTTTTCAGTCTTGCTTAAAGAGGCACCTAAGTCACTTTTAGGATCGAATGCAGAGTCTGTTAAGTCCATTATGTCACCTAAACGCCCCCCAATATTCATTAAAATCGAATTAATATTTTCAAAGTAATTAGTTTGATTCATAATTGCATGTAAGTTTGTACTTATAGCGTCATATAGTGGTGTACCTTTTGATTTTTTTAATAGTAATTCATCTATACTAATCGCATCATTGATTGATAATGTATGATTATTATCATCTGGATCTCCACATTTAAAAAAATGTGATTTACTTTTATTTGTAGCAGTTTTTAGTTCTGCATCAGTTAAATTTTTAAGTGCATTTTGTAGTGCAAACTCAATCGTGTTGGGTTTTCTTAGTTTTGTCATTTAATTATTTATATCATTTTAAGTGAAAAATATAACTAACTATTTCACTATAAAATCAAAAAAAATTTCCTAAATTGAAAGTATGTATAAGACACTAAAGTTAATCATATTTGCGTATATGATTTATTCTTCAGTTTTAGTAACTTTTGGCTATGCTAGAGATTATGAAAAAGGTAAACAAATAATAAATAGTATAGTTAGTGAAGATTGTAAAAAAAACAAAAAATGCATTAACTCCATTTTTGAGTCAGAACTAAAAAATTCGACACATATTTTTCTTTTAGGTGCACTTGATAAAATTGAAAATTATTTACCAGCTTTTATAAATGAATTTAAATTAGATATTCAAAGGAATTTAGATGTTAAACTTTAAAAAAATTTCATTAGTTGTGCTTTTACTGTCTTTAATTAGCTTTAATAATCTAAATGCAAGAACAGTTTGTAACTACAAAGTGACCACTATTACAGAAAACAATGTAATTAAGGGTCACAGAGAAGTAAAAAATTGCGAGGAAACAAAAATAACAGGAGAAAAATTTAGCTTCGTAGAGTCTGTTTTATCAAGTCCGCAATATGAAACAACTTTAATTCTAATGTTAAGTTTAGTTTTAGAGGCTATATAAATAAAAAAAGAAAGGAAAAAAAAATGAAATATATGTTAGTAGTTTTATTAGTATTTCTTTCAGCTTGTTCAAAAGATTATGCTGAAAAGAAAACAATAATTAACAATAGTAATGATTTGTTGAAACTTAATGCAGAAATTTGCAATAAGTTTAAAAGTGACCAGTCCAAAACTTATGGCTGTGGATCTGGTTTAAGCTCAGATTTAGAGGTTTCAAAAACTAAATCATTGCTTAATGCAAAAGTAAACGTCGCTGATGTTGTCGGTTCTTCGATTTTGAAAAGTGAAAAACAAACTAGAACAGAGAACAAAAAGGGTGTTAATAGCAAATATCAAACTGTTGAAGAAAATAAGATATTAGAGACATCTTTGAATAATTATAAGGTTGTTTTTACTAAAACTTTTAAACAAGGTGATAAATTTAGAACGTATACGGTAATAAAATATGAAACAAAAACTTAAAAGTATATTATTTATTATTTTCCTTATTTTATTTAATAATAATATTCTTTTGGCAGCGAATGATAAAAATCATTTAAACCATTTTAGGATAAATGTTTCTAAATGGATGTTTAATGAGTGGAATAAGACCGTTGAGTATCAAAAGAATGAATTTATTCAAATGAAATCTCAGGCAGAAAATACAAAAAAGAAAATATATAAGATCTTCACTAATTCTAAATAGTATTTTTTTAAACTAGTAAAAAACTAGAAATCAGTGAGATATAATTATATAGTAACTCTATATATTTGTGCCTTGGGAAATTGATGAAAGCTAAATTACACCAGATATTGTTGAAAAACATATTAACCTTAGTATTAATTGTTATATTTAACTCACAGGTTAAAGCTGTCGAAAACTGGGAAATAGAAAAAGTATTAAATAACGAGTTTATTTCTGTTTCTACTCATGGAACCGTTACTCACGGAGATAAATATCGTTTATTAATAAGTACCAAAGGTAACTGTGATATTGTAGAGGACACGTTTACATTTTATACTATGGCTAATCATCCAGAAATTTTAGATATAGTCAAAAAAAAAGTTGGACTTGAGGCTTTTGGAAATAAAATATTAGCTGATATAAAAAGTTCAAGTAAATTTCTAGGTGGACATATGGTTTGGATAACAACTGGCTTATATAAAATAGATGATCATATAAAGTTTTTAGAAAATAAAGATGAGCTTAATGTAAAACTAATGATTGTTTTTAAAGATTTTGAAAAGAAAACTTTTTGGCAGGCTGAAGAAATGTTTGATATTAATTCCAATAACTGGAATTTAAAAAATGTATCAGAGGCTCTTAGAGAAGGTCAAAAATTGTGTTTAAATAAATAGAAAATAGGATTTTATAGGAGAACTTGCACCAGACTTTCGCACAGAGAGATAAATTTATGTTATATTAAACAATGAAAAATTTTAATGGTTTTATAATTATAGCAATATCTATAATTGTAGGAGCAATTATAATTGCTATACCTATTTATAAGAAATCATTCTCATCTTTAGATCATTGTTATAATAAAGTTTATAAATCTGAATTAAAAAATTCGCCTGAATATTATTCAAAAGAAACATCTGAGTCATGGGCAGCTAGAAAAGCTAGAAGACAATGTACAAGAAATTAAAAAATAATGTCTTTTTTTAAAAAAAAATCAAAGAAACGCTAATGAAAAAACTCCTAAGTATTATGATTTTAAGTTTATTTTTCTCAAATAGTACTTCTGCTGTTGAAAGAGATTTTCGATCTGTAGCTAAAGTTGATGGTGAAACTTACTTATTAGACTATAACTCTATAAAGGCTGGTGAGGGTAATGAAATAAAATATATACAATTAATATCTTTTAAAAAAAATCAAGTCACATCAGATGGAAAAAAATATTTATCGGTTCAAATGTATATGAAAGCAAGATGTAATGAAAACATGATCACACCTTATTTACTACAGTATTATGATGTAAAAATGGAGGATGGCAATACTATGAAGGGAAACGTTGTAAGATCAGCAAAGTGGGGAGGTGATTGGCAAAGTCCCAATGTTGGAACAGCTTACCATATTGTTTTCCAAGAAGCTTGTAGAGCTTGGTCCCCTGATCAAGAATTGTCAGAGGAAGACAAAAAATTAAAAAAGGAATTGGAAGAAGCTGTTAAAGAATTGGAAAAATTAAGAAAGAAAATGAATCCTTAATAATTTCTCGGAAATAGAGAGATAAAATAAAAAAAATTTACTTATTCATCTTGTTCAATTATAAATATTAGCATAAACACTTATGAAAATAACAGATGCCCTCGTGGTGAAATTGGTAGACACAAAGGACTTAAAATCCTTGCCCTTTTGGGAGTGCCAGTTCGAGTCTGGCCGAGGGCACCATTAAAGTGAGTAGAATAAAAATTATTTCTGATAAAAATATTAAATCATCAAAAATAAAAAAATCTTTAGTCAAAATATTAAAAAAAAATATAGTTAAGAGAATAAATTTATCAATCGTTATAGGTGGAGATGGTTTTATGCTTCAAACTCTTAAAAAGAATAAAAATTCAAAAAAACTTTTTTATGGAATAAATTCTGGAAATTATGGTTTCTTAATGAATAAATATTCCTCAAAAAATGTAGTAAAAAATTTATTAAGAGCTAAAATGATTTCAATTTCACCATTAGAAATGACTGTCACTGATAAAAACAATCAAATTAAAAAACATATTGCTATTAATGAAGTATCAATTTTACGTCAAAGTAGGCAGGCTGCCTCTTTATCAATCAATCAGGGGTCAAAACAAATAATTAAAAAGCTAGTTTCAGATGGAGTACTTGTATCAACTCCAGCAGGAAGTACCGCTTATAATCTTTCAGTTCATGGACCTATTTTAAGTTTAAATTCAAAAAAATTATCTATTTCACCTATAAGTGCTTTTAGACCTAGAAGGTGGAAAGGGAAGATAATCGGCGATAAAACTAAAATAATTATAAAAAATCTGAACCCAAAGAAACGACCAATAAGTTCTGTAGCAGACAATATTGAAGTAAGAAATGCAAAAAAAATAGTTGTTAAAACAAATAAGAAAATAAAATTTAATCTTCTTTATGATCAAAATAGAAGCTTACAAAATAAAATTAAGATTGAACAATTGAGAAGAGAAACATCTTAATCAAATGAAATTATCAAAATTCATATTTCTGTTACTATTACTTTCTTCTTGTGCAGGACAAACTTGGACTCATCAAAGTGGAGATAACTCAAAATTAAGTTTAGATAAGAATTTTTGTGATAGTTTTGCGGATTCTCGTTATCCAATTTATCTTTGTAGGAACCCGCTTATGTGTGCACCAGATGAGACAAGCAAAGTGATATCAAGCATTGCTGAAAATAATGCTGCCTTTAGAAATTGCATGTATGGAAAAGGCTATAATTAAAGATAGTTATTAATAATTAATTATTTACTCTTCATTAACACTATGTTTAGATTGTTGATGTCAAAAATTGATGTTTGGGAAAAGTATAGGCACGAGTCTCAACAAACTATTTGCATAATTGGTGTACTTATTCTCTCAGCAAAACTATGTAAAGCTGATGGCCATTTCAGTGAAATAGAAGAAGAAGAAATACTTAAAATTATTCCACACGAACCTCAACAAAAAAAAATATTAATTAGAATTCTAGAAGAAGCTTACAATGATCCTAATCCAATTGAAAATGATGCAAAAAATTTAAAAGGATTACTTAAGGATGAACACCCAGAATTTTTAGAATTTATAATTGCAGTATTATATAAATTGGCACATACAGATCGTGTTTACTCTGAATCTGAAGATGAAGATATTAGATCAGTTGCAAATATTTTTGGGATTACAAAAGGTTTTTTTAATCAAACTCAAGAATGTATAAAAAATTATTTTAACAAAGCTACATCATCATTAAAAAAAGAAAAAAAGGGAAATGTAAATGCCTAATCTAGATAACATATTTAATAAATTCTTCCCTCAATCGCAAACAGGTTCAAAAGGAAAATTCTTAATCAGAATGGCTTGGGCTATAGAAATTATGGTTGCAGTAATAGGTGTTTGTATTGGTTTGATAATGATCTTTGGATCAAAACAAGTTGATGGTGAACAAGTTCAAACTGCAGCAGATCTAGCTAAATACAATGTTACTTTAAATGACTTTACAATAGGATTGATTTTTTTAATTGTTGCTGTCGTTGAATTAACTAAAATTCCTTTAGCTAATGCAGTTTATTATTCTGTAAGATTTTTTTGGAGAGTTGTTTTTTTAATTGCACTCATTTTAGTTAACGTTTCTACATTTGAGACTATAGTTACTGGTTTTGAAAGAATAAATAGAGATAGAACTAAAATAGTTGATCAACTTATAGTCGATTACAATAATGTAAAAACCAAAATAGAAAATTTAAGTGAAAATGCTAGAGTTTCAGATTTAGATGAAGATATAGAAAAATTAATAAAACAAAGATCAGAAATAAATAAACAAATTAACGAGATAATGGTTGCTGATCAAACATTAATTCAAGACATCAAAGAAAGTGGCAGTAATCAGGATACAATAAAACAATTAACAGAAGAAATTAATCAATTAAATACTGATATAAAAGATTTGAGGAAAGAAAATTCGGAATTACCAGCTAAAAAGAAAAAAGTAGGAATTCTTGGTTCAAATTCTAGTGAAATTAATAAACAAATTGATCTTAATAATAAAACAATTGAACAATATGTAAAAGATAAAAAATTCAAGGAGAAAAGGAGAGACGAGCTAATAAGAGCTTCAAGTAAAAATAATGAAGGTAGAATAAATACAATTAAAGAAGGAACTAACTCAAAAATAAAACCTTTGAATGATCAATTAGCAATTATTGCATCAAAAATTAAAAAACTTGAGGCGAGACAGGCAAAATTTAATATAAGTGAAGAAGAAAAAGACCGTCAATTGGAACAATTAGAAAACGATAAGTTAAAACTTATTGATCAGATTGATAAACTTGCACCCGATAATCAGGTATTTAGAGTTGCAACATGGTTAAAAGGCTGGTTCATAGTTGATTACAATAAAGAAATAGAGAAAATTAATCTTCAGATTTTTGAATTACAACAACAAAAAGTCGATTCAATAACTGAAAAAAGTTGGTTTGATAATCTATTTTCAATATTTAATAAAAATAGCGAATTGGACAATGAGGCTATAGATAAACAAATATCAAGATTAGAAAAACAAATATTAGGCTTTGAAAAGAAAATTAGAAGAGAAGAAGGTATGGTTGAAGAGTCTGTTTATGCAGATTTACCTCGAGGCGCAATAACTGCGGCTTTCTGGTTATGGTTTGGAGTATTAAGTTTCATAATTTCTGTAACTGGTACAATGTTAGCTTTTGCAAGTTTAGTATTGTTAGATCCAAGATTACATGTAATTAGAAATAAAAAAACGGCTTATTGGAAAGGTGTTTCAATAAGACTTTCTAAATTCTTTGTATTATTAAATAAATTTATCTGGGGCAGAATTAAAAGGTTTAGGGATCCAAATGTTAAAATTGTTGAAAAAAAAGTTGAGGTAGAAAAAGTTGTCGAAAAAATAGTTGAAAAACCTGTTGAGGTAGAAAAGATTGTTGAAAAAATTGTTGAGAAACCTGTTGAGGTAGAAAAAATTGTAATAAAGGAAGTAGAAGTTCCTAAAGAAATTGAAACACTAAGAAAAGAAATGGTTTATGTTCCATTACCAACTGATGATGAGGAATTATTAAAAAAAGGACCATTTAAAGCACCTAACTACGATAAAGATAAGAAGAAAAAATAATGGTCCACAGAATTTACGAAACAACTACTCATGACTTCAATCCAGTTAATGAATATATTGATGAAAAAGCAAGATTAAGAAGAACTAAAAGCACATGGCGATACACTAAAGCTCTTGCATTATTTCTTTTAGCATTTGGCTTATTTCTTATTTTAGCAGCGTATGCTTATCATATTTTTAAAAAGCCACATCCAATAGAGAAAATTTTAAGCAATAAAAATAATATCTCTGAAAAAGAAGTTGATGGTGAGATAATTAATTATAATTCTACCACTCACCAATTTGACTCATACGAAACTGATGATGGCATTTCTATAACAACAAGAAGAAAATATTCAACAACTAAAGATTTACTTGAAAAAACCGGTAATTACAAAGAGGATTGTTACCTAAGAAAAAATAATATCGTAATTGAATATAAAAATAATTTAGATGATCAAACAGATAATCTAAATCTTATGAATTTAAGTAAAAGTTCAGCAAAAGATTTAGAGAAATATTGTAAATATACAAAATAAAAAATTTGTTAGATCAAATAGGAAAGGAAACCGATTAAATATGAAAAAAATTTTTCTAATTTTAGCTTTTTCATTTGCAATTTTTAATATTTGCCAAAGTAAGATAAGTAAAGTTTATTATAATGAGCTGTATGATGGTTGTATGGAAGAAGCAATTAAAGCAAATCGTGGTTTCAAAGTTACAAAAGAATATTGCAAATGCTCGGCAGATCATTTCGATGATAATTATAATGATACAGAATTAGTCAAACTAGTACAACATGAGGGTGGAGCTGCATACTATGATGTAATTAACTTTGTCATTAATAAATGTAAAAAAAAAATTGGGTTACAATAAGCGTTGATACATTTATGTTTTAGAAACTTTTCAATTCAGCTTTAATAAATCGACTATAAATCAAATACATTTAAAAATCATGATTGTGTCAAGATAAAGGATTTGGTAAACTTGGATTATGAAAAAAATATTTTTGATTACCCTGTTTTTTGGACTACTAACATCATGTGCTAGCTACAAACCTATCGTGGATACTGGTGGAAGATCAGGGACATTTAATGAGGATAAAGCAAAAGAAATAAGTAATGATCTCCAGCATTGCAAACAGATGGCTAAAGACAATACTAGCTTAGGAAGTAATATAAGTTTCTGGCTGTTATCTCCAACTGCCCAAACACAATACGAAGACATTTATAGAAAATGTATGATTAATCGTGGTCATAGTGTTTTGAATTAATTTAGTATGGTCTCACTCTTGGCATAGTGATAGTGTTTCTTATGGATAAATTAATTTTAGCAGTGAGCGTTCCATTAATGCTTATGAATGGATTTGGTGGAATCGCAGCTTTCATTTGGTTAGTGATACTTGGAGATTATTGGTTTTTAATTGGTGCAGGTTTCATAGCTCTTTTATTTAGTTCTTTTGGTTTAGGTTTAATAATGCTTCCTTCAACAGCTATTCAATTTGCTGGAATTAAATTAATTGAAAAAAAACAAAACGTAATTGGATATATATTTATGTATTTGGGAAACTTACTTCTTCTAGCAGCTTTTTCAGTTTGGATACTTTATGTATATAATTTTGGTTTAGCAAATGTTCAAAGAGAGGCACATTTGTTTCCTGTTATGCTTTGGTGCTACGGAGTTGCTACTGGTCCAATTTTTTGGATGGCGAGTAAAGAAAGACAAAGTGGAGGTAGAACTGAGGGGACTGATGTCATGTCTTTTTTTATTTCAATAGGGTGTTTCGCTATGACATTTTTAATTTCATTTTTTGATACTAGTCTATTTAATGCAATGTTAGTTTTCATCATATGTGTATTTCTAAGTATTAACTTATTATTTTATGAAGCCTATAAAGAATTAAAAGGTTAGATGAAAAAACTTTTAGGGATCGTGGCTCTGGGTTTGCTGTTATCTGCATGCAGCTCAAAAGACCACAATCTAAAATTTGAAGTCATTCAACTGTATTGTTTAGATAAAGGTGATTTATCTAAAGAAATCATATTCAATTATAAAATTTTAAATAATTATGAAAAAGATATTAAATATATAGATGCTCACATTGTTGTTAAAGATCTATTTGGTAAAAAATTAATAAAGTACAATATTTTAAGAAAAGCATTTGTAGAGTCAAATAGTTCAAAACTTTTTAAAGCAGGAAAAGATGTAACTTTTAGCAATGAATGTTCAAAACTCAAAGATGTTAATTTTGACGATATGCAAATAGATTTCATTGTAAAACAAATTGCATTTGATGATAATAGTGTGGTTAAGCTTAATAGCTTTTTTTAATAATGATCGCTTGATTGGTCTACAAATCCGTCCACACTCTGACCACACTTATTGTGGTAAGAATAGCTTTTGCATAAATTATTTTGATGAAAAAGTAAGTGAAGTGGTGCCCCCGCACGGACTCGAACCGCGGACCTATTGATTACAAATCAATTGCTCTACCAGCTGAGCTACAAGGGCATTGATCGATCTTTTATAACAAAATTATAATAAATTCTATTTCTAATTTATATTTAATTTTTTGATTAATTTGATATTTGTAAATAAATATGAACCATAAGATATATTTTGGTGATAAAATTTTCTTTTTTTTTTTATTATTTCTTGGAATTTTTACAATTTTTTATCAGATTAATTTTGAGGATTTATGGTTAGATGAAGTAAGCTCATTCTGGATTGCTGACCCAAATTTATCTTACCCTGAAACAATAGCTAGACATAATGAAACAGATTACCATAATCCAGTTCTATTTAATTTAGTATTAAAATACTTTTTTAAAATTTTTGGATACACACCCGATATAGCAAGATATTTGACATTATTTTTTGGATCTCTCTCGTTTATTTTCATTGGATTAATTTCGTATCAAGAAAAAAAAAATAATTACTTTCTTTTAACCACTTTTCTCGCTTGCGTTAGTATTTATATAATCAAATATTCTCAAGAATTACGACCATACTCTCTTTTATTATTAACCAGTTCTTTAAACATCTTTTTTTATTTGAGATTGCTCAAAGAAGATAAAAAAATAGTTGATATTATTTTGTTTATAATTTTTTCAGTGATTAATTATTCAGTAAATCCATTTTCGCTAATAATTTTTTTTTCACAAATTACATATACGTTTTATCGTTATTTGTTATTCAGCAACAAATACAAAAATTTTTCAATCTTTTATTTAATTATTTTGATTATTTATCTATTTTTAAATTATAAATATATTTCCTATCAAATTTCATTTGATAATTACATGCTTTCTCATGACATTAAAAATGTTTTTGATGGATTTTATTTTCCTAGATTTTTTGGTTCAAAGATTATGGGTTATTTTTATTTGATTTTGTTAATGTTCTTAATCATTAAAAGTAGTAAAATTTTTTTACTAAGAGAAAATAATTACATGTTTTTTTTAATCTTAATTTTTTTTTCTTATCTTTTACCTTTAGGTTATGCAATAATTCGGACACCAGTTTTTCATGATAGGTATATAATATTTATTCTAATACCAATTTTTGCTCTTATCACTTTTTTAATTAGCGAAATACACAATAAAAAATTAAAGATTTTTTTAATATCTTTCCTTACTATTATGACTTTATCTAATCATTATATTGAAATTTTTAAAAGAATAAATACAAAACCAGAATTTAAAAAAACTTTAAATTATATTAATGACAGTAATACAAATGTTGTTGTTTTTGATTTTGGTGGTAACTCTTTTCTATTTAGTAACTATATAAAGAATATGAATAATCAGAAATTTTCTAAATTGATTTTTGTAGAAAAAAACGATTTTAAAAATCAAAATACAGATTTTTGGTTTATCTGTTATTCAACTGATCCAAATTTTAAATGCGTACCTAAAAATATAAAAAATAATAAATTAATTGACACTAAAAAAAATTTGCATGTAGAGGCAAAGCTGTATCTTGTAGACTAATCTCTTTTCAAGCTACTTAAATGATGGAAAATAATTGCAGCAGAGTTAGATATATTTAAACTTTCAATTTTATTATTAATGTTTATCTTTACAAAAAAATCCACATACTTCTCAGTTTTTTGATTGAGACCAAATCCCTCAGATCCAAAAAGTAGAACATTATTTCCTTTCCAATTTTTTTCTGTAAATACTTCTTTTGATTTATTATCAAATCCGTAAACCCAAAAATTCTTTTCCCTTAAATATTTCAAAGTTGAATTTATATTTGAAACTTTAAAAATATTCATGTGTTCAATAGCACCACTGCTTGCTTTATACATAGTTTTACTTGTTTCTGGAAAAATTCTTTCTTGAACAATTAAACCGTCGATTTTAAAACTTGCTGCGCTTCTTATAACTGAACCAATATTTCTTGGATCTGTAACGTTTTGAAGGCAAGCTAAGGTTATATTTTTTTTTAAATTTATTAATTCTTTCAAAGAATTATTTATCAATGGCTCAACCTCAGCAACATAACCTTGATGAAGTATTTGCTCATTTTTACAATATTTATCCAGTTCTTTTTTAGTCTTAAAAAAAACTTTTACATTTTTAAGTAAGTTAATATTTTGATTTTCTCTGTTAATACTTTTTTTGCTTTCCTCAGTTAAAAATATTCTTAAGACTTTTCTATTAGGATTTTTGAGGGCTTCTGTTACAGGGTGTTTTCCGACTATAAAAAAATTTGAATTTGTCATTTTTTTCCCATTTTTACTTAATTTTTTAGTATTTTCTTATTATTTCACATATTGCAATTGTTTAATAAAAATATATAAAACCCCTGTTGTTTAAAGGTTTTTTGAACAAGGGGACGCTTTCCCCTATTTTAGGAGGGGTACCAAAGCGGTCAAATGGGGCGGGCTGTAAACCCGTTGACTTCGGTCTTCGAAGGTTCGAATCCTTCCCCCTCCACCACTCAAAAAAATTTTTAGCAATTGGAGTGTTAACTTGGTTTTGCGGGTGTAGTTCAATGGTAGAACGCTAGCCTTCCAAGCTGGATGTAAGGGTTCGATTCCCTTTACCCGCTCCAAATTAAATTAAAACAAAAAGTAAAGTAAGGATAAAGAATGTCGAAAGAAAAATTTAATAGAAGTAAACCACATTGTAATATTGGTACAATTGGACACGTAGACCATGGTAAAACAACTTTAACCGCGGCTATAACAAAAGTATTATCTGAAAAAGGTGGTGCTCAATTCACAGCTTATGATCAGATTGATAAAGCCCCTGAAGAAAAGGAGAGAGGTATTACGATTTCAACTGCTCACGTTGAATACGAAACTGATAAAAGACACTACGCACACGTAGACTGTCCGGGTCATGCTGACTATGTAAAAAATATGATTACTGGTGCAGCGCAAATGGACGGAGCAATTTTAGTTGTAAATGCTGCTGATGGACCGATGCCACAAACAAAAGAACACATACTTTTAGCAAGACAAGTTGGTGTTCCAGCAATTGTAGTTTTCTTAAATAAAGTCGATCAAGTTGATGATAAAGAAATGATAGACTTAGTTGAGGAGGAGATTAAAGAATTATTAACATCTTATAAGTTTCCTGGAGACAAGACTCCAATAATTAAAGGATCTGCTCTAGCAGCTGTAGAAGGTAAAGATGATGCAATAGGTAAGAATGCAATTATGGAACTTATGAAAGCTGTAGATGATTTTATTCCTCAACCTGATAGACCAAAAGATAAACCTTTTTTAATGCCTGTTGAAGACGTTTTCTCAATTTCTGGTAGAGGTACAGTTGTTACAGGTAGAGTGGAACAGGGTGTTGTTAAAACTGGAGAAGAAATTGAAATAGTAGGTATCAGGGACACTAAAAAATCAGTTTGTACTGGAGTAGAAATGTTCAGAAAAATTTTAGATACTGGAGAAGCTGGAGACAACATCGGTGCATTATTAAGAGGTGTTGAAAGAACTGATGTGGAAAGAGGTCAGGTGCTATGTAAACCAGGATCAGTAACTCCACACACAAAATTTGAAGCTCAGGCGTATGTTTTGAAAAAAGAAGAGGGTGGAAGACATACTCCTTTCTTTACAAAATATAGACCGCAGTTTTATTTTAGAACTACAGACGTTACCGGAGAGGTAGAATTACCGTCAGGAACTGAAATGGTGATGCCAGGTGATGATGCCAAGTTTACAGTTAAATTAATTACACCAATTGCTATGAGTGAAAAACTAAATTTTGCAATTAGAGAAGGTGGAAGAACTGTAGGTGCAGGAGTAGTTACGAAAATTATAGAGTAAACTCCCTTAGGAGTGTAGCTCAATTGGTAGAGCGCCGGTCTCCAAAACCGGAGGTTGGGGGTTCGATTCCCTCCGCTCCTGCCAAAATTAGGAGAATGATATAATGAAAAACCCATTAAAGTTTTTTCAAGAAGTAAAACAAGAGGCTTTCAAAGTTACATGGCCAACTGGAAAAGAAACTATCCAAGGAACTATAATGGTTGCGATAATGGCAATAATTGCTTCATTATTTTTTTTGTTAATTGATCAATTTTATAAATTTTTTTTAGATATTATATTAAACATAGGGATTTAATGAAAAACTGGTACATTATTCAATCTCATTCAAGCTTCGAAAATAAGGTAGCTCAATTAATTAAAGAGGAAGCTGATAAGGCTAAAATAGCCGATAAATTTGAGGAAATTGTAGTTCCAACTCATGACGTAACTGAAGTAAAAAGAGGAAAAAGAGTTCAAAGAAAAAAGAAGTATTTTCCTGGATATGTGTTAATTAAAAGCGAAATGGATAATAGTATTTATCATATGATTAAAGGAATAAAAAAAGTAAGTGGATTTCTAGGGAGTAAGGGCGTACCTGTTCCAGTATCTGACAAGGAAATAGAAAAAATTTTAGGTCAAATAAAAGATGGAGTTGCGCAATCGAAATCAACAATAGATTATTCTGTGGGAGAAAAAGTTCAAGTAGTAGACGGTCCTTTTGCATCTTTTTCTGGAATGATCGAAGATATTGATGAAGAGAAATCAAGAGTAAAAGTTTCAGTATCTATTTTTGGAAGACCAACACCGGTAGATTTAGAATTTAATCAGATTGAAAAGGTAAGCTAATGGCAAAAAAAGAAATAAGTGGATATGTAAAACTACAAATAAATGGTGGCCAAGCTAATCCTGCTCCACCTGTTGGGCCAGCTTTAGGTCAAAGAGGTATTAACATAATGGAATTTTGTAAAGCATTTAATGAAAAAACAAAAAACTTTATGGGCAAACCGGTCCCTGTTGTAATTACTGTTTATAAAGACAAAAAATTTGATTTTATAATAAAGTCACCTCCAGCATCACACTTCATTAAAGAAGCAGCAAAATTAAAAAGTGGTTCACAAGAACCTGGAAGAAATATCGTTGCATCAATTACAAAAAAACAGGCTGAAGAAATAGCTAAAAAGAAGATGGTTGATCTAAACGCTCATGATTTAGAAGAAGCTGTTAAAATAATAGCAGGTTCTGCTAGATCTATGGGTATTGAGGTAAAAGATTAATGAGTTCAAAAAGATTTAAAAAGCTTCCAAAAAATACGAATACTTTAAAGGCTGAGCCTATAAATAATTTGCTATCTAAAGTTAAGGAAAATTGTAATACAAAGTTTGATGAGTCTCTAGATATAAATATTTTAATTAACAATAAACAAAAGAAAAATGAAATAAACTTAAGATCTATGGTTAATCTTCCAAGTGGAACAGGTAAAAAAGTAAAAGTTGCTGTTGTTTGTGAAGAAAGTAAGTTAAAAGAAGCTAAAGACTCAGGAGCAGATTTAGTTGGAGGTGATGATTTAATTGAAAAAATCAAAAATGGAGAGATGAATTTCGAAAAATTAATTTGCTCATCATCTATGATGATAAAATTATCTAAACTAGGAAAAGTTCTAGGACCTAAAGGATTAATGCCAAATCCAAAACTAGGAACTGTTACAGACAAAATTGGTGAAGCAGTTAAGAACGCAAAAGCAGGTCAAGTTGAATTAAAAAATGATAAAGACGGCAATATTGGTTTAAGTATAGGAAAAAAATCTTTTTCTGATGATAAACTTATCAAAAATTTCAATGCAGTAATCAGTTCACTTGAGAAAGAAAAGTCAAACCTTATAGTTAAAGGAGATTTAATCAAATCTACTTATATTACATCTACAATGGGTGTTTCATACAAGATAAAATTAGAAAAGAGTTTTTAATTATGATGAGCAAAGAAAAAAAACAGGTTTATATTAGCGAAATGTCTTCGCAGCTAGACAAAGCTGAAGCTGTTATTGTTGCTCATTATCAAGGTTTAACAGTTAAACAACTTGATGAATTAAGAAAAAAAATGCGTGAACATGGAATACAATTTAAAATTACAAAAAATAGAATTACAAAATTAGCACTGGAAAAGACGAGCAGAAAAGATTTATCAAATTTATTCTCTGGGCCTACAGCTGTTGCAATGTCAGATGACGCAATAACTTCAGCAAAAATTCTAACTAATTTTTCAAAAGAGAATCAAAATCTAAAAATTCTTGGTGGTATAATGGGTAAAGACCTATTAGATGTTGCGGGTGTTAAAAATATTGCAACTTTGCCGACCTTAGATGAGGCTAGAGCAAAAATCGTTGGTATTTTAAGCTCTCCAGCACAAAAAATCGCAAGTATTTTGCTTGCACCCGGCTCAAAAATCGCTATTTTAGCGCTCGAAAAATCAAAAAAATAACTTAGGACATATTTGTTATGGCGGACTTAAATAAAATCATAGACGAACTATCTAAACTGACTGTTGTAGAGGCAGCAGAACTATCAAAGCAACTTGAGGAAAAATGGGGTGTTACAGCAGCAGCAGCAGTAGCAGCACCAGCAGCAGGAGCAGCAGCTGGAGGAGCACCTGCAGAAGAGAAAAATGAATTTACGGTTGTATTAGCTTCAGCAGGGGATAAAAAAATTAACGTTATTAAAGAAGTTAGAGCAGTTACAGCACTTGGTTTAAAAGAAGCTAAAGACTTAGTTGAGGGTGCACCAAAAGAAATAAAATCTGGTGTAAGCAAAAAAGATGCCGAAGAGATGAAGAAAAAACTTGAGGCAGCTGGCGCTAAAGTAGAGCTTAAATAAAGAATTAAAAAATTATAGGCTGTTTTAGTTTTTTAAAGCAGTTGGAATAAATGCAATTATCTTTTACTAAAAAAAAAAATATTAGAAAAAATTTTGGGAAATTAAAAGAAAGTTTATCAATACCTAATCTAATCGAAGTCCAAAAAAATTCTTATAAAGAGTTAACAGAATTTAAAGAAGATGTAGCTCCACAATTCATAAAAGGCTTTGATCGAGTATTCAAAGGTATTTTTCCAATAGAGGATCTTAATGATAAGGCGACACTAGAATACATAAGTTATAAACTAGAGAAACCAAAATTTGATGTTGAGGAGTGCATACAGAGAGGACTCACTTATTCATCAGCATTAAAATGTAATCTACGTTTAGTTGTTTATGAAATAAATCAAGAAAATAACACTAAAGATATTTTATCTGCAAAAGAACAAGAAGTTTACATGGGTGAAGTTCCTATGATGACAAATAGTGGTACCTTTATTACTAATGGAGTGCAGAGAGTTGTAGTTAATCAAATGCACAGAAGTCCGGGGGTATTTTTTGACCACGATAAAGGTAAATCACATGCTAGTGGAAAATTATTATTCAATTGCAGGGTTATACCTAATAGAGGGTCATGGCTTGATTTTGAATTTGACGTAAAAGATTTATTATACTTTAGAGTTGATCGTAAAAAAAAAATACTTGTTTCAACATTGCTACTAGCTCTTGGTTTTAATAAAAGTGATATAGTTAAAGAATTTTACGAAAAAGAAATTTATACCTATGACGAAAAAGAAAAAAAATGGAAAACGAAGTTTAATCCTGAAAATTATAAGTCTAAGAATTTTACTGAGGAGATAATTGACGCCAAAAATAAAAAAATTATTATTAAAAAAGGTGAAAAGGTTAACTTTTTAAAAGCAAAGAAATTAGCTTCTGATGGTCTTAAAGAAATTTATGTTTCTAATAATTATCTTTTAGGTAAATACTTAATTAAAGATGTTAAAATTGGTGAGGACGAATTTAAGGTAGGTTCAGAACTTAATGAAACAATAATAGAAAAATTTATAGAAGCCAAAATATTTTCTCTAGAACTTGCATATACCAATACTATTAATAAAGGTCCGTACCTTTTACTAACATTATTTAATGATAAGAATAATTCAAAAAATGATGCAATTAATGAAATTTATAAAGTTTTAAGACCTGGAGAACCACCAACAATAGAAATAGCAACACAAATATTTAACAATCTTTTTTTTAGCTCAGATAGATACGACCTTTCAGATGTCGGAAGAGTAAAACTTAATTCCAGACTGAGTTTAGATTGTTCAGACAAAATTACGATTTTAAGAACTGATGATGTGTTGGCAATTATAAAAAAAATGCTTGATTTAAGAGATGGTAAAGATGAAGTTGATGATATTGACCATTTAGGAAATAGAAGAGTAAGATCTGTTGGTGAATTAGTTGAGAACCAAGCAAGAATTGGCGTTTACAGAATGGAAAGAGCAATTAAGGAAAAGATGACTACACTTGATATAGAGTCAGCAATGCCTCAAGACTTAATTAATGCAAAACCATTGACAATTTCTTTAAAAGATTTTTTTGCAACATCACAATTATCTCAATTTATGGATCAAACAAATCCTTTATCTGAGATTACTCACAAAAGAAGAGTCTCAGCCCTAGGGCCTGGTGGTTTGACAAGAGAAAGAGCTGGTTTTGAAGTAAGAGATGTTCATCCAACTCATTACGGAAGGATTTGTCCAATCGAAACACCTGAGGGACCAAATATTGGATTGATCAATAGTTTATCAACATACTCGAAGATTAATAAATATGGTTTTATAGAGTCTCCCTATAGAAAAGTAGTTAATGGAGTTGTTCAGGAAAAAATAGAATATTTATCAGCAATGGAAGAAACAAAATTCACTATTGCACAAGCCAATTCAAAAGTTGATAAAAATGGAAAATTTACCGAGGATTTAGTATCAAGTAGGCAAAATTTAAATTTTATTTTATCTAAACCTGAAAATATTGATTATATAGACGTATCTCCAAAACAACTTGTGTCAGTAGCCGCTTCCCTTATACCATTCTTGGAAAATGATGATGCTAACAGAGCTCTTATGGGATCTAACATGATGAGACAAGCTGTACCTCTTTTAAAACCGGAGTCACCTTTAGTTGGCACAGGTATAGAAAGTGATGTAGCATTAGACTCAGGTGTAACAATTGTCGCTAAAAGAGACGGTGTAGTTGATAAAATTGATGGAAAAAGAATTGTAATTAAAGCAACAAGTGAGACTGATTTTTCTAAATCAGGTGTTGATATTTATAATTTACAAAAATTTAAAAGATCAAATCAAAATACTTGTATAAATCAGAAACCTTTAGTTAGAGTAGGTGATAAAGTTAAACGTGGCGATATAATTGCCGACGGTCCTTCAACAAAAATCGGTGAATTAGCACTTGGAAAAAATGTTACAGTAGCATTTATGCCTTGGCAAGGATACAATTTCGAGGACTCAATATTGATTTCAGAGAGGTGCGTGACAGACGATGTGTTTACCTCAGTTCATATCGAAGAATATGAAGTAATGGCAAGGGACACAAAACTTGGTGAAGAGGATATAACTAGAGATATACCAAATGTAAACGAGGAAGCGTTAAAAAATTTAGATGAGTCTGGAATTGTTTATATTGGCGCAGAAGTCAAACCAGGGGATATATTGGTCGGTAAAGTTACTCCAAAGGGCGACACAGCATCTGGACCTGAAGAAAAATTATTAAGATCTATTTTTGGTGAAAAAGCTATTGATGTTACAGACACTTCGTTAAAAATGCCAAGTGGTAGTGGAGGTATAATAGTTGATGTGAGAGTTTTTAACCGTCATGGTATAGAAAAGGATGAGAGATCAATTACAATTGAAAGAGCTGAAATAGACTTAGTTCAACAAGACAAGTTAGTAGAGGAAGAAATTCTAGAAAGAAGCATAAAACAAAGAGCAGCTCAAATCTTATCAGGAATACAAATTTCAAAAAAAATTAAAAACCTTAATCAAGGAGATAAAATTGATCAAAATAATATAAATGAAATACCTATCTCTGAAATTTTTAAAATAGATATTAAAGACTCTAATAAAAATGAAATATTAGAAAAACTAAGAGAGCAATATCAGAATGCAATCCAGGATATTAAAGAAAGATTTGAGGATAAGGTTCTTAAGATAAGACAAGGTGACGATTTGTTACCAAGTGTTATGAAAATGGTAAAAGTTTTTGTGGCAATAAAAAGAAGATTAAGACCAGGAGATAAAATGTCAGGAAGGCATGGCAATAAAGGAGTAGTTAGTAAAATTGTACCTGTAGAAGATATGCCTTACAGAGAGAATGGAAAACCTGTTGACATTGTTTTAAATCCTTTGGGTGTACCAAGTAGAATGAATGTAGGTCAGATTTTAGAAACACATTTAGGTTGGGCTTGCACAGAACTAGGAGATAAATTGAAAAATCTGATAAATGAAAACCAAAAAAAATTAGAAATGTCACAAAAAATAAAAGATTTTTTAAAATCTGTTTATGGAAAAGAAATATTGGAAAATTCAATTGAAAAATTATCCAAGAATGAATTTTCAGACTTATGTGAAAATCTAATGAGCGGTGTTCCAATTTCAACACCTGTTTTCGATGGAGCTAAAGAAAAAGATGTAACAGAGATGCTTGATTTGGCCAAACTACCTATGACTGGCCAAACTTCTTTGTGGGATGGAAGAACAGGTGAAAAATTTGATAGAGATGTAACAGTTGGTACTATATATATGTTAAAATTACATCATCTTGTTGAAGATAAAATTCATGCAAGATCTACAGGTCCTTATAGTTTAGTAACACAACAACCGCTAGGAGGAAAAGCTCAACTTGGTGGTCAAAGGTTTGGAGAAATGGAAGTTTGGGCTTTAGAAGCATATGGTGCTTCTTACACTCTTCAAGAAATACTTACAGTTAAATCTGATGATGTAGCTGGTAGAGTCAAAGTTTATGAAACAATAGTTAAAGGAGAGGAAAATTTTGAATCAGGAATACCTGAGTCTTTTAACGTATTAGTTAAAGAGATAAAATCTTTGGCATTAAATGTTGAGCTAAATTAATTATGAAAAAACAACTCAAAGATCTTTTTAAAAATACTGAGATATCAGACTCTCAGAATTTTAATAGTATTAAAATTTCATTAGCAAGTCCTGAAAAAATAAAGTCGTGGACATATGGTGAAATAAAAAAACCTGAAACAATAAATTACAGAACATTTAGACCAGAAAAAGATGGACTTTTCTGTGCAAGGATTTTTGGACCAATCAAAGATTATGAATGTTTGTGTGGAAAATATAAAAGAATGAAGTTCAGGGGTATTATCTGTGAAAAATGTGGTGTTGAAGTTACTAAATCGAATGTCAGACGTGAAAGGATGGGACATATTAATCTTGCTACACCGGTAGCGCATATTTGGTTCCTTAAATCTCTTCCTAGTAGAATTTCTTTAGCAATTGATATGAAACTCAAAGAAGTTGAAAGAGTTCTTTATTTCGAAAATTTTATCGTTATTGAACCTGGTCTAACTGGTTTAAAAAAGAACCAACTACTGTCAGAGGATGAATTAATAAAATATCAAAATGAGCATGGTGATGAATCATTTACAGCAGGTATTGGAGCCGAGGCAATATTAGAAATACTTAAAAATATAAATTTAGAACAAGAAAGGGAAATTTTAGTAAAAAATATCAATGAAACTAAGTCTAAAGTTTCAGAAGAGAGATCAATTAAAAGATTAAAGTTAATAGACTCATTTATTAAGACAGGCAACAAACCTGAATGGATGATTTTAACAGTTATACCTGTTATACCACCAGAATTAAGACCTTTAGTACCATTAGATGGAGGCAGATTTGCTACTTCAGACTTAAATGATTTATATAGAAGAGTAATTAATAGAAATAATCGTCTTAAAAGATTAATGGATTTAAAGGCACCGGATATAATTGTGCGAAATGAAAAAAGAATGTTGCAAGAGTCTGTTGATGCGCTCTTCGACAATGGAAGAAGAGGAAGAGTAATTACTGGAACAGGAAAACGTCCACTTAAATCTTTAGCAGAGATGCTTAAAGGTAAACAAGGTAGGTTTAGACAGAATCTTTTAGGAAAAAGGGTAGATTATTCAGGAAGATCAGTAATAGTAGTTGGTCCAGATTTAAAACTTCATGAATGTGGTTTGCCAAAAAAAATGGCATTAGAATTATTCAAACCGTTCTTATACGCAAGACTTAATAAACTTGGGTTAGCTTCAACAATTAAACAGGCAAAGAAGTTGGTCGAAAAAGAGACTAATGCTGTTTGGGACGCTTTAGAAGTAATTGTAAGAGAACACCCGGTTATTCTTAATAGAGCGCCGACACTTCATAGGTTAGGTGTACAGGCTTTTGAACCTAAATTGATAGAGGGAGATGCAATTGAATTGCACCCACTTACTTGTGCCGCATTTAATGCAGATTTTGACGGAGATCAAATGGCGGTGCACATTCCTTTAAGTTTAGAGGCTCAACTTGAAGCTAGAGTTTTGATGATGTCTACAAATAATATTTTAAGTCCATCAAATGGCAAACCAATTATAGTTCCCAGCCAAGATATGATACTTGGAATTTATTATTTATCTCTCCCTCCATACCAAGAAAAGAAAATTGAAGGGTACTTTGTTAACGAATCTGAAATTGAGCAAGGTCTAGAATCAGGAAAAATAAAAATACACTCAAGAATTATATCAAGGTTTGAGACGGTTGATGAAAAAGGTAACAAAAAATTTGAAAAACATACGAGCACAGCCGGTAGATTCTTGTTAGCTAATCTTCTACCTAAAGATAAAGATATAAAATTCTCTTTAATTGACAGAGTTTTACCTAAAAAGGTCGTTTCGGAAATAATTGATTTTGTATTTAGATACACAGGTCAAAAAAGCACCGTTATTTTCTGTGATAAACTAAAAGACTTAGGATTTAAGCATGCATTTAAAGCAGGTATTTCATTCGGTAAAGATGACTTGATTATTCCAGATAATAAAGAGCAATTGATCGATGAAACCAAACAATTAATCAAAGATTACGAAAATCAATATTCCGAGGGATTAATAACTAGAGGTGAAAAATATAACAAAGTAGTTGATGCTTGGTCTAAATGCACTGATAAAGTTGCATCTGAAATGATGAAGAGAATATCGGCAACAAATAAGTCTGATAAAGGATTAGATATTAATTCTGTCTTTATGATGGCGGACTCTGGTGCAAGAGGATCTGCTGCTCAAATGAAACAATTAGCTGGAATGAGGGGTTTAATCGCAAAACCATCAGGTGAGATTATTGAGTCACCAATTACATCTAATTTTAAGGAGGGTTTGACAGCTCTAGAATATTTTAATTCTACTCACGGTGCTAGAAAAGGATTGGCTGACACAGCTTTAAAAACTGCTAATTCAGGTTATTTGACAAGAAGATTATGTGATGTTGCTCAAGATTTAACTGTAACTAAAAAGGATTGTGACTGTAAAAGTCGAGGAAGTATAAATTTATCTGAAATTATTGAGGGGGGAAATATAATAGTAAGTTTATCAGAAAGAGCTTTGGGACGTGTTGCAGCAGCAGATGTAAAAAACCCAATAACAGGCGACGTTATAATTAAAAAGGGTGAAATGATTAACGAGTCTGGTTGTGAAAAAATAGATGCCGCAGGTGTAAAATCAATTAAAGTATACTCAGTTATTACTTGTGGATCAAAAGTTGGTGTTTGTGCAATGAGTTATGGTAGAGATCTCTCAAGAGGCAAAATGGTTAATGTTGGAGAAGCAATTGGTATGATCTCCGCACAGTCAATAGGTGAACCAGGAACCCAATTAACAATGAGAACTTTTCACGTTGGAGGAACAGCATCAATTAAACAAGACTCTCAAATTGTAAGTAAAAGTGATGGTGTTTTAAAGATAATCAATACAAATTTATTAGAAGACTCCAAGAAAAATTTAATTGTTATGGGTAGAAATACACAATTAAGTTTAGAAGATGAAAAAGGTATGCAAATCGCTGTATACAAAGTTCCATATGGTTCAAAACTATTTTTCAAAAATGAAGATAAGGTTAAGAAAAATTCAAAAATTTGCGAGTGGGATCCTTATACAACACCTGTAATTGCAGAAAAAAGTGGAATAGCAAATTTTGTGGATTTAATTGATGGAGTTTCACTCTCCGAAACACTCGATGAAACTACTGGTATTTCATCTAAATCTGTAATTGACTGGAGATCTCAATCAAAAAATACAGATTTAAAACCTAGAATAACATTAAGAGATGAAAAAGGTAATGTTATTAAAAAAGCGGATGACAATGAAGCGAGATATTATCTCGTACCTGATTCAATCCTTTCAGTTCAAGATGGACAAAAAATATTTGCTGGCGATGTTATAGCTCGTTTGCCTAAAGAAACATCTAAGACAAAAGATATCACTGGAGGTTTACCTAGAGTAGCTGAACTTTTCGAAGCACGTAAAGCAAAAGACAGTGCCATTATTGCAGAAAATAATGGAAAAGTGATTTTTGGTAAAGAAGTTCGAGGTAAACAAAGAGTTTCAATTGTCTCATCAAATGGAGAAAGTTCAAACTATTTAATTCCAAAAGGAAAACATATTAATTTCAACCAAGGGGAAGAAATTAAAAAAGGAGAATATTTATTAGATGGACAACCTTTACCACATGATATTTTGAGAATATTAGGTATTGAAGAATTAACTGAATATTTTGTGAACCAAGTACAAGAAGTTTATAGATTACAGGGAGTTATAATAAATGATAAACATATAGAAACAATATTAAGACAAATGTTGAAAAAAATTGAAATTAAAACATCTGGTGACTCAGATTTATTACCTGGAGAAGTTATCGATAGGTTCAAATTTGATGAAATGAATGAACGACTTAAAAAAGATGGGAAAAAACCAGCCACTGGCGAGAGAGTTCTAATGGGTATTACTAAAGCATCCTTACAAACTGACTCGTTTATCTCTGCCGCCTCATTTCAGGAGACAACACGAGTTCTTACTGACGCAGCAATCAGAGGTAAGGTTGACACATTAGTTGGATTAAAAGAAAATGTGATAGTTGGTAGGTTAGTTCCTGCAGGAACAGGCTCGATTAAGAACAAGTGGAACAAAAAAGCCCTTGATGATGACCAAAAATTCATTGCTGAGCAAGAAAAGATCGAACAGCCTGAAACCCCTGTAAATCAACAATAATTTAGCATTAAATTCCTCATTTTAGTTTGACAAATTACAAAACTATAGTATTTTCACCAAGAATTTTGGTTGGAATGTAGTGCCCTTGTAGCACTAAACGCTACCATTCACAGGTCACTAGAGTATTTCTTCCAAAAAATAATTATTATGCCGACAATTAACCAATTGCTAAGAAAAAAAAGAATTAAACCTAAGGCAAGGGATAGAGTCCCTGCTTTAGAGAAATCTCCACAGAAGAGAGGTGTCTGTGTAAAAGTTTACACAACCACACCAAAAAAACCCAACTCAGCCTTGAGAAAAGTTGCAAGGGTAAGACTTTCAAACGGTCACGAAGTAACTTCGTATATTCCTGGTGAAGGTCACAATCTTCAAGAACACTCAGTTGTTTTAATAAGAGGTGGTAGAGTAAAAGATTTGCCAGGAGTTCGATATCATATCTTAAGAGGTAATCTAGACACCCAAGGTGTGACGGGAAGAAAACAACAAAGATCTAAATACGGAGCAAAAAAAGGTAAGTAAAAATGTCTAGAAAAAAAAGTGCTCCAAAAAAACTCAATGTTGTTGATCCAAAATACAAGTCAGTAATTATTCCAAAACTAATAAATTCACTAATGTATGATGGAAAAAAAACTATTGCTGAAAAAATTGTTTATGATGCAATAGACAAAATTAAATCTAAATCAAAAGATGAGCCAATTACAGTTTTTAACCAAGCAATAAGTAATATTAAACCAACTGTAGAGGTAAGATCTAGAAGAGTTGGTGGAGCTACTTACCAAGTTCCCGTAGAAGTAAAAGCAAAAAGATCGCAAGCTCTTGCAATAAGATGGTTAATAGACGCCTCAAGAAAAAGAAAAGATAAAAAAATGTCTGATAAAATTTTTAATGAAATTTTTGATGCTTATCAAAATAGAGGTTCAGCAATTAAAAAGAAAGAGGATACACATAAAATGGCGGAGTCAAACAAAGCCTTTGCTCATTTTAGATGGTAAGAAAACATGCCTAGAACTCATAAGTTAAATATGTATAGAAACATTGGTATCATGGCACACATTGATGCTGGTAAAACAACTACGACTGAGAGAATTCTTTATTATACAGGAAAGAGTCATAAGATTGGAGAAGTTCACGATGGCGCAGCAACTATGGACTGGATGGAACAAGAACAAGAAAGAGGTATTACAATTACCTCGGCTGCTACAACGTGTTTTTGGAGAGATCATAGAATAAATATTATTGATACACCAGGACACGTTGATTTTACAATTGAAGTAGAAAGATCATTAAAAGTATTAGATGGTGCTGTAGCGGTTTTCGATGGTGTAGCTGGAGTAGAACCACAGTCTGAAACAGTATGGAGACAAGCTGATAAATATAAAGTTCCAAGAATTTGTTTTGTAAACAAATTAGACAGAACTGGTGCTGATTTTTTTAGATGTGTAGATATGATTAAAGATAGATTAGGGGCTAAACCTATGGTGATGCAAATTCCTATTGGAATTGAATCATCATTACAAGGTGTTGTTGATCTAGTAAAAATGAAAGCGATTGTATGGAAAAATGAAGATTTAGGAGCCGCATGGGAAGAAAAAGAAATTCCAGAAGATTTAAAAGAAATTTGTGAAAAATATAGACAAGAATTAGTTGAGTCAGCTGTAGAGCAGGATGAAAAACTAATGGAAAGTTATTTAAACGGTGATCAAATTAAAAACGAAGATTTAATTAAATGTGTGAGAAAAGGATGTCTAAATTTTGATTTTGTTCCAGTTCTGACTGGATCTGCATTTAAAAATAAAGGGGTTCAACCATTACTGGATGCTGTAGTTGATTATTTACCAAGCCCAGAAGATATTGGCTCAATTAAAGGAACAAAACCTGGATCAGAGGATGTTGTTGAAATGAAGTTTGAAGATAGCGCTCCTTTTTCAGCTCTTGCATTTAAAGTTGCAAATGATCCATTTGTTGGATCTTTAACATTTATTAGAATTTATTCAGGAACAGTTAAATCAGGTACTGGAATTTATAATACTTCAAAGGATAAAGAAGAAAGAGTCGGACGAATGCTTTTAATGCACGCAAACTCAAGAGAAGACATAAAAGAAGCTAATGCTGGTGATATTGTTGCTCTAGCTGGCTTAAAATATACAATTACTGGACACACTTTAGCTAATGAGGAAAGCCCAGTTTTATTAGAACCTATGGAATTTCCAGATCCAGTTATTGAAATTGCTGTTGAGCCTAAGACTAAAGGAGATCAAGAAAAAATGGGAGAAGCTTTAGGCAGATTAGCCAAAGAAGATCCATCTTTTAGAGTTACTTCTGATGAAGAGTCTGGACAAACAATCATCAAAGGCATGGGAGAGCTTCATTTAGATATAATCGTAGATAGGATGAAAAGAGAATTTAAAGTAGAGGCAAACGTTGGTGCTCCTCAGGTAGCTTATAGAGAAACAATACTTAAACAATCAGAATTTGATTACACACACAAAAAACAAAGTGGTGGTGCTGGTCAATTTGCTAGAGTGAAACTCTCAATTGAACCTTTAGAACCTGGCAAAGGTAGAGAAGTAGAAAGTAAAATCAAAGGTGGTGCTATTCCAAAAGAATTTATACCAGGCGTTGAAAAAGGTATTGAAAGTGTCTCTGACAGCGGAATATTAGCTGGATTCCCGATTATTGATTACAAAGTAACAATCCTAGATGGATTGCATCACGATGTCGATTCAAGTGTTCTAGCTTTTGAATTAGCTTCAAGACAATGTTTTAAAGAAGCTTGTAACAGAGCAACTTTAAAATTACTTGAACCAATTATGAGAGTCGAAGTTGTAACACCTGAGGATTATATGGGTGACGTGATAGGTGACCTTAACAGTAGACGAGGACAGATAAACACTCAAGAACAGAGAGGTAATGCTACAGTAATTACTGCAATGGTTCCATTAGCAAATATGTTTGGATATATAAATGCTCTAAGATCTATGTCTCAAGGAAGAGCACAATACTCAATGTTCTTCGATCACTATGATAAAGTTCCGCAAAATGTTCAAGATGAAGTTACAAAAAAGACAGGTTCAAATGGATAAACAAAACATTAGAATAAAATTAAGAGCCTACGATAATAAAGTATTGGATCAATCAACTGAAGAAATAGTTAATACAGTTAAAAGAACTGGTGCAAATATTAAAGGACCAATACCGTTACCAACTAAAATAGAAAGATATACTGTTTTAAGATCACCTCATATTGATAAAAAAAGTCGAGAACAATTCGAAACAAGAACTCACAAAAGATTAATAGATATTATAGAGCCAACACCTCAAACTGTTGAAGCTTTGATGAAACTAGATTTAGCATCAGGTGTAGACGTGGAGATTAAAATATGATTCAGGAAATTGGACTTATTGGAAAGAAAATTGGTATGACGAGGGAATTTTATAAATCTGGGCAGTCGGTGCCTGTCACAGCTGTCAAAATTGATAAAGGAAGGATAATTCAATTAATTTCAAAAGATCAAAGAGGGTATAATGCTATTCAAGTTGGATTTGGAAAAATTAAAAATTCAAAACTTTCAAAACAAATGAAGGGTTTCTTCTCAAAAAAAAATACTGAGCCTAAAAAAATTTTAAAAGAATTTAGGGTATCTAAATTAGATAATTATAAAGAAGGCAATGAACTTGGATTAGAGATCTTTAAAGACGCAAAATTTGTTGATGTTCGTTCAAAAACAATTGGTAAAGGATTTGCTGGAGCAATGAAAAGACATAATTTTGGAGGTCTTAGAGCGTCACATGGTGTTTCAATTTCTCATAGAGCACATGGTTCAACTGGTCAAAACCAAGATCCAGGTAAAGTTTTTAAAGGAAAGAAAATGGCAGGCCATATGGGAAGCAAAATGCGTACTAAACAAAATATTGAAATTATCAAAACTGATTTAGAAAATGATATTATGTATTTAAAAGGCTCAATTCCTGGTTCAAGAAATACAGAAGTCTTAGTTAAACAATCAGTTAAGAATACAAGAAAACTCACTATGTTAGAAAAAATTGAGAAAATGGAAAAATTGAAAAAAGTTCCAGAAAAGAAGAAAAAATAAATGAAAATTGAAAAAATAAATCTTGAAGGAAAAAAAGGCTCAGTTGAAGTTAAAGATTCAATCTTTTCTTCAAAAATCAATGAGAAATTAATCAGCTCTGTAATTTACAAGACTAACGCTAATTACAAAGGAAGAAGCTCCAAAACAAAACAAAAGAATGAAATTATTGGATCTACTTCAAAAATCTACGCACAAAAAGGAACAGGTAATGCAAGACACGCTAGTAGAAAAGCTCCAATTTTCGTAGGTGGTGGTATAGCTCATGGTCCAAAAGGAAGAAATAGTTATAAAACTAGAAAATTGAACAAAAATGAAAAGAGACAGAGTATTAGCTCTATTCTATCAAAAAAATTTAAACTCAAAGAGGTAATTGTTTTCGATGACTTCTCTAAAGAAATAAAAAAAACAAAAGAAATGGACAAAATTTTGAAAAAGTTTGATGCTAAGAACTCAATTTTGATTTTAGATAAAAATTCTAAAGATAAAATATTTAGAGCTACAAAAAATATTCCTAACGTTAAATGTACAGATATAGGTCATTTCAGTGCTTATGATATTTTAAAATTTAAAAAAATTATTTTTACAGAAACATCGGTTAAAGAATTGGAGAAAAGGTATAATTAATGAATAAAGTAAGCTTATACGATACAATAATTTCCCCAGTTATTACTGAGAAGTCTTCAAACATGTCTACCCAAAATAAAGTTGTTTTTAAAGTTAGGGATGACGCTAACAAAAAAACTTTAAAGAAAAATATTGAAAAAATTTTTAAAGTTAACGTAGTAAAAGTGAATATTATTAACAAAAAATCTATTTTGAAATTTACTAGAGGCAGAAATAGTAGAGTCAAAGGTTACAAAAAAGCAGTGATTACATTAAAAAAAGGTCAAACCATTGATCTAACAACAGGAATATAAAATGGCATTAAAAACATTTAAACCGTATACCAAATCTGTGAGAGGAACTATTCTTGTTGATAGAAAAAATCTTTGGAAAGGTAAACCATTTAAACCTTTAACATCAGTAAAAAATTCATCAAGTGGAAGAAATAATCTTGGAAGAATAACTGCTAGAAATGTTGGTGGTGGACATAAGCAAAAATATAGAAATGTTGATTTTTATAGAAAAAAATTTGGTGAAAAAGCTGAGGTAGAAAGAATTGAATACGATCCTAACAGATCATGTCATATAATGTTAGTTAAATTTCCTGATGGTGAGAGATATTACTATTTAGCGCCAAAAGAGATTAAAGTCGGTGATAAAATCTCAAATGGACCAAATTCTGAAATCAAAGTAGGAAATTGCTTACCATTATCTGAAATACCGGTGGGTATTGATATACATAATGTAGAAATTAATCCTGGTGGTGGTGGAAAAATTGCAAGATCTGCAGGAACATCCGTTTCTATTTCAGGTAATGATGGGAGTTATTCAATTGTTAAGATGGCATCAGGAGAGGTTAGAAGAATTGACTCCAGAGCAATGGCCACTATTGGAGTTCTTTCAAACCCTGATCAAAAAAATATTAAGATTGGTAAAGCTGGTAGATCAAGATGGCTTGGTAGAAGACCACACACAAGAGGTGTTGTAATGAATCCAGTTGATCACCCTCACGGCGGTGGTGAAGGTAAATCTGCTGGTGGTAGACACCCCGTCTCTAGAAAAGGCCAATCTGCAAAAGGTTTGAAAACAAGAGATAATAAAAGAACAGATAAATTTATAATTCGAAGAAGAAAGAAAAAGAAAGGTTGAAATGACTAGATCAGTTTGGAAAGGTCCATTTGTTGAAGAAAGCTTAATTAAAAAAGCTGAAAAACAAAAAAATGAGTCTGGTAAAAAGCCTATTAAAACTTGGTCAAGAAAATCAACGATAATTCCAGATTTCGTTGGTTTAAGTTTTTTAATTTATAATGGTAAAAAGTTTATCCCACTTACTGTATCTGAGGACATGGTTGGCCATAAATTTGGAGAATTTGCACCAACAAGACAATTTTTTGGTCATACACCAGCTGATAAAAAAGCCAAGGCCGAAGAAACTAAACCTGAAGAGAAGAAATAAAAATGAGTAAAAAGGATAAAAAAGAAACAAATTTAGTAAGGTCAGTAAATAAAAATATTAGATCTAGTACTAGAAAGCTTAATCCAATTTTAAAAGGTATTGTTGGAAAAAAAGTTGATTTAGCGATCAGAGATCTTGATTTTTCAAATAAAAGAATATGTAAGGATATCAAAAAAACTTTATCTTCAGCTATTGCAAATGCAGAGAACAATTTTCAATATGATATTGATAAACTTTTTATTAAAGAAGCTTACTGCGGTAAACAAATTACCATGAAAAGATTTAGACCAAGAGCAAAAGGAAGAGCGGCTCCAATCTTAAAACCATATTCAAATTTAACAATTATATTATCGGAAAAATTACAAACTAAAGAGGTTAAAGATGGGACAAAAGGTTAATCCTGTAGGTTTAAGACTTGGAGTCAATAGAGGATGGGACTCCGTTTGGTATGCAAAAAAAAAGGATTTCGGTAAATTTTTAATCGAAGACTTTAAAATAAGAGAATATATTAAAAAAAACGTCATTAACTCTGGGGTTTCAAAAGTAATGATAGAAAGAACCTCAAAAAAATGTTTTGTAACAATTTATACTTCAAGACCTGGTTTTGTAATCGGTAAAAAGGGAAGTGATATTGAAAAGATCAAAGAAAAACTATCTAGACTAACTACAAATGAGGTAAATCTTAATATTAAAGAAGTAAAAAAACCAGAGACAAACAGTTATTTAGTTGCTGAAAATATATCCCAACAGCTGGTTAAAAGAATTTCATATAGAAGAGCTATGAAGAGAGCTATGCAGTCTGCATTAAGATTAGGAGCAAAGGGCATAAAAGTATCTGTAAGTGGGAGATTAGGTGGAAACGAAATTGCAAGGACAGAATGGCTAAGAGATGGAAGTATTCCTTCCCACACTCTAAGGGCAGACATAGATTATGCAGAAGCGGAAGCTTTAACTACGTATGGAATTATTGGTATAAAAGTTTGGATATATAAAGGTGAAATTTTTACGAAAGAATTTAGTCAGGAAACAAACAAGAGATAACTATGCTACAACCAACTAGAACAAAATTTAGAAAAGCTCATAAAGGTCGTATCCATGGAAATGCGTCTAGATGCAATAAAATGAATTATGGTTCCTTTGGACTAAAAGCATTGCAGCCAGATAGAGTAATTTCTAAACAAATAGAGGCGGCTAGAGTTGCACTAACAAGACATATGAAAAGACAAGGTAGAGTTTGGACAAGGGTTTTTCCAAATATACCTGTTTCAAAAAAACCAACTGAAGTTAGAATGGGAAAAGGTAAAGGTTCACCGGAATTTTGGGCATGTAGAGTTAAACCAGGAAGAATTTTATTTGAGGTAGACGGCGTATCCGAACAAATAGCAAAAGAGGCACTATATAAAGCTTCTGCAAAACTACCAATTAAAACTAAGTTCATAAGAAGGATCTCATAATGAAGAAAAATGAAATAAAAAAATTTACCAAGGATCAAGCGTTGAAAAATTTAGATAAGCTTAAAAAAGATTTGTTTAATTTGAGATTTCAAAAAATAAACGGACAACTTACAAATCCGTCTAAAATATCTCAAACTAAAAAAGACATTTCAAGAATGAAAACTCTTATTGGAAGGAAAAAAAGTGCCTAAAAAAATACTAAGCGGAATTGTAGTGAGTGATAAACCAAATAAGACAATAACAGTTATTGTTGAAAGAAAATATCAACATCCTACTTTGAAAAAAGTCGTAAAAGTAAGAAAAAAATTTAGTGCGCATGATGAAAATAATAAATTTAAAAATGGAGACAAAGTTAAGATAATTGAATGTAGACCATATTCAAAAACAAAAAAATTTGAAGTACTAGGAGAAAATAAATGATACAGGTGCAAACAGAACTATTTGTAGCAGATAATACAGGTGCAAAAAAAATTGAGTGCATAAAAGTACTTGGAGGCTCAAAAAGAAGATACGCTAGCATTGGTGATACAATTGTTGTTGCTGTAAAGGAAGCTATCCCTAAAGGCAAAGTTAAAAAAGGTTCAGTTCATAAAGCTGTAGTTGTTAGAGTAAAAAAAGGAATTCACAGAGATGATGGATCAAAAGTAAGATTTGATAACAATGCTGCTGTTTTGACAGATGACAAAGGTGAACCTATCGGAACTAGGATTTTTGGACCAGTCACAAGAGAATTAAGAAGTAGAGGACAAATGAAAATAATATCATTAGCTCCGGAGGTAATATAAATGATCAAGAAAGGCTCAAATGTCAAAGTAATTGTTGGAAAAGATAAAAACAAAACAGGTGAGATTATAGAATTAGATAGAAAGAGAAATAGAGCAAAGATTAAAGGAATAAACATGATAAAAAAACATCTTAAAACTACAAAAGAAAGAAAAGGTGGAATAGTTGATAAAGAAAATTTTGTTCATTTATCAAATCTAAAATTGGATCAAAAACAAGATAAAAAAAAGGCAGTTAAAAAATGATACCAAGATTAAAAACATTATATCACAAAGAAGTTAAAACCATGCTTAAAGAAAAATATGGTTTTAAAAATCTTAACATGGCACCAAAATTTGAAAAAGTTGTTTTGAATATGGGTCTAGGAATAGACGGAAACGATTCAAAAATATTTAAATCCTGCGAAGAGGATTTAGCTAAAATTGCGGGACAAAAACCAGTTTCAACAAAATTTAAAAAATCCATTTCAAATTTTAAAACACGTAAAGATACGAAAGCTGGACTTAAGGTCACTTTAAGAAAAAACAAAATGTATGAATTTATAGATAGACTTGTAAACATTGCGCTTCCAAGAATAAAAGATTTTAGAGGACTTTCCTCAAAAGGTTTTGATAAGTTTGGAAATTTTACCTTTGGTGTAAAGGAACATATAATATTTCCCGAAGTTAATTTTGACAAGGTTGATAAGATAAGAGGTTTAGATATTACAATAGTAATTAAATCAAACTCTAAAGAACATAGCTTAGAATTATTAAAAAAATTTAATTTTCCATTTAGAGAAGAAAGGAGCAACTAATGGCTAAACTGAGTTCAATAAATAAAAATAATAGAAGAAGAAAAATGTCAGACAGATTTTATGCAAAAAGAAAAAAACTAAAACTAATTATAATGAATAAAAAATTACCTTTAGAAGAAAGGTTCAAAGCTCAACAAAAATTATCAAAATTACCAAGAAATTCGGCAAAGAATAGAGTAAGAAATAGATGTGAAATCACAGGTAGACCACATGGTGTCTACAGAAAATTAAGAATATCAAGAATAGCTCTTAGGCAACTAGGTCTGCAGGGTAAAATTCCTGGTATGATAAAATCAAGTTGGTAGAAAGGGCAGTTATATGAGTTTAACAGATCCAATAGGAGATATGCTAGCGAGAATAAAAAACTCGCAATTAAGAAATCATAAAAAAGTAGAAATGCCTTCATCAAATTTTAAGATGAAGATTGCAGATGTTTTAAAAAATGAAGGTTATATTAATGGGTTTAATGTTGATAAAAATGATAACAAACAAGTTTTAATTATTGATCTAAAGTATAATTCTGGTTCTCCAGTAATTAGTGTAATAGAGAGAATATCAAAACCGGGTAGAAGAGTTTTTTCAAGCGCGGAAAGCTTACCAAAAATTAATAATGGTTTGGGAATTGCAATTATATCTACGCCAAAAGGTGTAATGACAGATATTGATGCAAGAAAACAAAAAGTTGGTGGCGAAATAATTTGTAAGGTATTTTAATGTCAAAAATAGGTAAAATAAGTATTAATATTCCAGAGAAAGTCAAAGTTGCTTTAGCAGGATCAGACATCAATATAGAAGGTCCTTTGGGTAAACAAAAGTTGAAAATTAATTTAGAGATGTTTGATTTTAAAATTGATGATGGTAAAAATGTTTCAATTAAGCCAAAGAAACTAGATGATGATACTAAAAGACTATGGGGCATGAACAGAAGTCTAATAAATAATGCAATAATAGGCACTAGCGTAGGTTTTGAAAAAATACTTGAGTTAAGTGGTGTAGGTTACAGAGCAGCATTAAAAGGAAAACAATTAAATCTTCAACTAGGTTTTAGCCATGATATTAATTTTGATATTCCTGAAGATGTAAAAATTTTAGTCGAAAAACAAACAACAATTAAAATATCAGGCGTTGACAAACAAAAAGTTGGAATGATTGCATCAAAGATTAAATCTTTTAGACCACCTGAGCCTTATAAAGGAAAGGGAATTAAAGAAAAAGGACAATATATTTTAAGGAAAGAGGGTAAAAAGAAATAATGAAATTAAGCACTTTACAGAGAAAAAAATTCAGAGTGAGAAATAAGCTTAAGGGTAATTCTAGAAATGATCGTTACAGATTAAGCGTATCTAGAAGTTTAAAAAATATATCTGCACAAATAATTGATGATGCAAACAGCAAGACTATTCTATCAGCCTCATCTAATGAAAAAGGTATGAAATCTGCAAATAAGGTAAATAAAACCGAACTTTCAAAACTGGTTGCTGAGAAATTGGCTAAAAAAGCAGGGGAAAAAAATATCAAGAAAATTTATTTTGATAGAGGTCAATTTAAGTACCACGGAAGAGTAAAGATTTTTGCTGAAACATTAAGAAAAAACGGAATGGAATTTTAGTATGTCTAAAGAAAATGAATTCATAGAAAAACTTGTTCACGTAAACAGAATTACAAAAGTTGTTAAAGGTGGTAGAAGATTTGGTTTTTCTGCATTAGTAGTTGTTGGAAATCAAAGTGGAAAAATTGGTATTGCGCATGCAAAATCAAAACAAGTTCCCGATGCCATAAAAAAAGCTAATGAAATGGCTAGAAGAAATTTAATTCAAATACCTTTAAGAGAGGGAAGAACTATTCATCATGATGTTTCTGGTAAAGATGGTGCTGGAAAAATCAAAATGAGAGCAGCGCCAAAAGGAACAGGTATTATTGCCGGTGGACCGGTAAGAGCTGTATGTGAAGTGCTAGGTATTAAAGACATTGTTGCTAAATCATTAGGAACTGCAAACCCTCATAATGTTATCAGAGCATGTCTTAAAGCTTTAAAAAAACAAAATTCACCAAAACAAATATCAATTATAAGAAACAAGAAAATTTCAGAAATAATAGAAAAAAGAGGATAATGATGCTTAATGGTTTGACTAAACTGAAAACAAAAAAAATTAGAGTTGGAAGAGGTATTGGATCTGGAAAAGGCAAAACTTCTGGTAGAGGTGTTAAAGGTCAAAAATCAAGATCTGGTGTTGCAATTAAAAGTTTTGAAGGTGGCCAAATGCCTTTATATAGAAGATTACCTAAAAGAGGTTTTAATTCATTCAATAAAAGCAAAATAGGAAAATTAAATTTAGGCGATTTGCAACAGCTTATAGAGTCTAAAAGAATAAAATCATCTGAAAAGATAGATATAAAATATTTACATAGTTCTAAAATTATAAAAAAAAAATATGAAAAAATTAAGATACTTGGTCAGGGTGAAATAAAAGATAAGCTAAATTTAGAAGTTCATTATTTATCTAATTCGGCAAAAGAAAAACTTTCAAAGAACGGCTCAACAATTAAAATTTTAGAGAGCAAATAAATAAAATCATATGAGTACAATGACACAAAATAACGATTTAAGAAATCGTATAATTTTTACTATATTTATCTTAGCAGTTTACAGATTTGGAACATTTGTTCCTTTGCCGGGTATAGACCCTGATCAGTTAAAAATTATGATGGAAGGAAATCAAAAAGGTTTACTTGGCATGTTTAATGTTTTTGCAGGTGGTGCAGTAAGCCGTATGGCAATATTTGCTTTAGGAATAATGCCTTATATCTCATCTTCTATTATAGTTCAATTACTCACAGGGGTTTCTGATTATTTTAAAAATTTAAAAAGCCAGGGGACAATCGGAAGACAAAAAATTACACAAATTACAAGGTATGGAACAGTTCTTTTAGCAACTATTCAAGGTTATGGTTTATCAGTTGGATTAGAGTCATCAGAAAATTTAGTTATTAATCCTGGTATTTTTTTTAAAGTTACTACTGTTACAACTATTGTAGCTGGTACTATTTTTTTAATGTGGTTGGGTGAACAAATTACTCAAAGAGGAATAGGTAATGGAATTTCATTAATCATTTTTTCTGGTATTGTTGCAGAAATACCAAGGGCTTTAGTTACAACATTTGAGTTAGGAAGAACAGGTGCAATATCATCAGCTATGATAATTTTTATTTTCATTTTATTAATAGCTACAATTATGTTCATTGTGTTTATGGAGAGAGCTTTAAGAAAAATACTAATAAATTATCCTAAGAGGCAGATGGGCAATAAAATGTATGGAGGAGATTCTTCTCATCTTCCTTTAAAAATAAACACGGCGGGTGTGATACCTGCAATTTTTGCTTCAGCTTTATTACTGTTGCCTGCTACTCTTACAAATTTTAATATCACTGAGAATGATAACGTATCATCTTTTTTATCCTTTTTTTCACAAGGCCAGCCTCTCTATATGATTTTATATGCTTCAGGAATAATCTTCTTCACTTTCTTTTATACTTCACTTGTATTCAACCCAGATGAAACTGCTGAGAATTTAAGAAAATATGGCGGCTTTATACCAGGGATTAGGCCAGGTGAAAGTACAGCAAGATACATTGAGGAAATTTTAACAAGACTTACAACAATTGGAGCATTATACTTAGCCTTAGTTTGTTTAATGCCAGAATTTTTAATTGCAAACTACCCCATACCCTTTTATTTAGGTGGTGCCTCTGTCTTAATTGTTGTGGTTGTAGCAATTGACACAGTAACCCAAATCCAAACAAGATTAATGAGCGCGCAGTACGAACAACTTATTAAAAAAACTAAATTTGGAAGATAGTAGTGAATATAATTTTATTTGGTCCTCCAGGTGCAGGTAAAGGTACCCAAGCAAAATTTCTTGTTAAAATATTAAAAAATTTCCAAGTTTCAACAGGAGATATGTTGAGGGACGAAATCAAAAAAGACACAGAAATTGGTAAGAAAATTATAAGTTATATGAATGAAGGTAAATTCGTTGACGATGAGATTGTAAATAATCTTATGAAAAAAATAGTTTTTGACTCTTCCAAAAAAGGAAAGTTAATTTTTGATGGCTATCCAAGAACTATTAAACAAGCTAAAAATTTAGATTTATTATTAACAGAGTCTAAACAACAAATTGATTTTGTTTTCTTTTTAAATGTAAATAAAGAAACCATAATTAAAAGAATTGAAAGAAGGAAAGTTGAAGAAAAAAGAGGAGATGATGACCTAGCTACAATTCTTAAAAGATACGACACATATTTAAAAACCACCTCGCCAGTATTAGATTATTATTCATCTAAACAAAACTTTTATAAGCTTGATGGAAACCAAGAAATTGATCAAATAAACCAGCAAATCAAGGGCTTTTTAAAGTTATAAAAAGTTGACTTTAAATTTTCATCTTATATAAAAGGCTAAATTTTATCTCAAAATATGGCTCGAATTGCAGGTGTAAATATCCCACAGAATAAAATCGTCCAAATTGGACTTACGTATATTTATGGTATAGGGAATAAGTTTTCTAAACAAATCTGTAAGGAATTAGAAATACCAAAATCAAAAAGAGTTAATGAACTTACTGACGACCAAATTCTAAAAATTAGAGAATATATTGACCAGCATTTTACAGTTGAAGGAGATTTAAGAAGAGAAAATTCAATAAGCATAAAAAGATTAATTGATCTTGCATGTTATAGAGGTTTTCGACATAAAAAAAAGTTACCTGTAAGAGGACAAAGAACCAGATGTAATGCTAGAACAAGAAAAGGTAAAGCAATTGCTATCGCAGGTAAAAAATTAACACCATTAAAGAAATAGTTTCAAATGGCTGATAAAAAAAAAGTAGAAAAAAAAGTTGATGAAAAATCAGAAGTTAAATCAGTTAAAAAAAGTTCATATTCTAAAAAGAAAAAAGTAAAAAAAAATATAGTTAATGGAATAGCTTATGTTCAGTCCACTTTTAATAATACAATTGTATCAATAGCTGATACACAAGGTAATGTCGTATCCTGGGCATCTGCTGGACAAAAGGGTTTTAAGGGTTCCAGAAAATCAACACCCTATGCAGCACAAATAGCAGCAGACTCAGCTGCGTCAAAAGCTTTAGAGTATGGTATGAAAACTTTAACAGTTGAAATTAAAGGACCAGGTTCAGGGAGAGAAACAGCTTTGCGCGCATTACAAGCAAGAGGTTTTAAAATTTTATCTATTAAAGATACAACACCAATGCCTCATAATGGAACAAGACCACCAAAAAAAAGGAGAGTTTAATGGAAACAGCTAATGTAAATTTAAAAAATTGGAAATCATTAATTAAACCTGGAAAGTTGGACATTAATTTAAATGATGATAAATCATACGCAAAAATTATTGCTGAACCACTTGAAAAGGGTTACGGTTTAACTTTAGGTAACTCACTAAGAAGAATTTTATTGTCTTCAATTAGAGGTACTGCTGTGACAGCAATTCAAATTGATGGAGTACTTCATGAATTTACTTCTATTAAAGGTGTGAGAGAAGATGTGACTGATATTGTTCTTAATGTTAAGTCTTTAGCATTAAAAAGTACCTCTGAGGGTTCAAAAAAATTAGTGTTAGATGCAAAAGGCCCAGGAGTAATCAAAGCATCTGATATAACAAAAATTAATGAAGTAGAAATTTTAAATCCAGACTTGGTAATTTGTAATTTAGATGAAAATACAAATTTCCATATGGAGATGACAATAGGTAATGGCAAAGGTTATGTACCAGCTGAACTTAACAAACCAGATGAACCACCATTAGGTCTTATACCTATAGACTCTCTTTTTAGTCCAGTTAAAAAAGTTTCATATTCAGTTAGCACTGCTAGAGAAGGTAAAGCTTTAGACTATGATAAATTAACAATGGAAATAGAAACTAATGGTTCTATCTCTGCAGAAGATGCATTAGCGTATTCGGCTAGAATTTTTCAAGATCAATTAGGAATGTTTGTTAATTTTGATGAACCTCAAGAAGTTACTATTACAGAAAAACCAAGCGAACCAGAATTTAACAAAAACTTGTTAAGAAAAGTTGACGAGTTAGAGCTTTCTGTAAGGTCAATGAACTGTTTAAAGAATGATAATATTATTTATATAGGAGATTTAGTTCAAAAGTCAGAGGGAGAAATGCTGAGAACACCAAACTTTGGTAGAAAATCGCTTAACGAGATTAAGGAAGTTTTAAATGGAATGTCACTTTATTTAGGTATGGAAATACCTAATTGGCCACCTGACAACATAGCTGAATTATCTAAAAAGTTAGAGGAAAGTATTTAATAATGAGACATAGATTAGGTTATAAAAAACTTAACAGAACATCTGAGCATAGAAAAGCGTTGATAAAGAATATGCTTAATAATTTAATTAAATATGAGCAAATTATTACAACTTTACCCAAAGCAAAAGTTCTAAAGCCGCAAGCTGATAAAATTATAACTTTAGGTAAGAAAAAAAATCTACAAAATACAAGAAGATTAGTATCTCAACTTCAGGACAAAACGAACGCAAATAAAGTTATAAAAACTTTATCAAAAAGATATGAAAAAAGATCTGGGGGATATACAAGAATTGTAAAAGCTGGATTTAGACATGGTGATAATGCACCATTAGCTGTAATAGAATTTGTAGATAGAGACGTTGAAGCAAAAAGAAAATTTAAGAAAAAGAAATCACAAGACAAACCTGCTAAGACAGAGGAAAAAAAATCAGCTACAGCATAACTAGATAATGAATAAGTCCTATATTATTAAGGAAATTTATTCAGGTATGCGTTTAGATAGATGGATAAGAAATAACATAGCTTCTCTACCACAATCATTAATCGAAAGATCTCTAAGAAAAGGTAAAATTAAAGTTAATATTAAAAAAGTAAATAGTTCCTATAAATTAAAAACAGGAGACAAAATTAATTTTTTCAATTTTAATTTTGAAGTTAATAAACACAAGATATTAAATAAAAAATTTTCTCCAACTTCAGAACTCTTAAAAGTTCATGAGAACAGAATATTGGAAAATAATGATGATTTTATCGTAATAGACAAAAGCCCAGGTGTACCGGTTCAAGGTGGAACAAAATCAAAAAAAAACTTAATAGATATACTTGCGTCTAGTGAATTTTTTAAGGATACAAAACCCTTTCCAGTTCATAGATTGGACAAGGAAACATCTGGCATAATGATTATTTCTAAAAATCATAATTCAGCAAGATTATTAACAAGTTTATTTAGACTAAGAAAAATTCATAAAACTTATTTAGCCGTATGTCACGGTCATATAAGTAAAAAAAAGGGTGAATTAAAAAATGAACTTATAACGTTTGAAAATGATAAAAAGAAAATTGAGAAAGCAATTACTTATTATAAAGTTCTCTCCGAAACAAATTCAACTTCATTTCTTGAGCTTAAACCAGTAACAGGAAGAAAACATCAGCTAAGAAAACAATTAGCATTAATAAATAATCCAATTGTCGGAGATAAAAAATATATTCTATCAAATAAAAAAATTAAAAGTGACAAAAACCTTATGTTACATGCTTATTCATTGAAATTTTATATTAATAATAAAAAATTCTTTTATAAAGCAAATCCACCTGCCGCGTTTAACAAGTATTTTAATAAAAAAAAACTTAATATTTTAAATTTTTAATAAGATTTATTTTAAGTCTGTTAATTATTTTATCTTTTGAAATTTTTTTAAAATTATCTATTTTTGAAATACCTTTATCTGAAATGCCACAAGGTATTATTTTTTTATAACTATTTAAATTGTTTGAAAGGTTTAATGAAAATCCATGAAATGCAATCCATTTCTTTACTCGAAAACCTATTGCTGCAATTTTTTTTTCTTCTTTTTTATCTAAAACCCAAATACCTATATTTTTCCTATCACTGAAAGAACTTATCTTAAAATCTTTTAAAGTCTCTATAATGGAATTTTCAATAGCAGTTATAAATTTTCTTATGTCTTTTTTTCTTTTAGAGATATCTAAAACAAAATAGCAAATTAACTGACCTGGTCCGTGCCACGTTATTTTCCCACCTCTATTAGTTTTAACTATTTTTACACTTTTATCTAAAACATCTTTTTGGTTAAAGTTTACGCCACATGTATAAACAGACTTGTGTTCTAAGAACCAAACTAATTCTTCATTTTTATTCTGATAAACTTGATGAACTCTTTCATCGAGATATTCAATAGCTTCTTCATATTTTACTGGTTTTTTTGATATTTTGATCTCCATAAGAATTTAAAAATTGTATTATATTTAATTTGCATTAATAGTTCTAATAATTTTTATAGGATTTAAAATGAGCAATTTAAAAAAAAAAATCGATAAAAAAGTAAACTTTGAATTTAATAGAGAATATATCAAAGTAATTGAAGAAAAAATTCAAAAAAATGATGTAAATTTTATTACTAATTCTTTTAGAGAAATGCACCCCGCTGATGCAGCAGACATTATTGAACATCTAAGTCAAGACGATAGAGAAAATCTTATCAAATTAAATAATTTTAAATTAGATCCGGAATTATTCGTTGAATTAAATGAAAACATTCAATCTGAAATTATAAAATTACTATCGACCGCTTCAATAATATTCATTCTCAAAAACCTAGAGTCTGATGATGCTATAAAGATATTAGAAAATATTGAAGAAAAAAGTAAAAATGAAATTTTAAGTTCTTTACCTCCTAAAGATAGATTTGCCTTATTAGAAAGTTTAAGTTATCCCGAAGACTCTGCTGCACGTATTATGCAAAGAGAATTTACAGCTATTCCAAGTAATTGGTCCGTCGGACAAACAATTGATTATTTAAGAGAAAATAAAGATCTGCCTGAACAGTTTTTAGAAATTTATATTATCGATAATGAATTTAAACCTCTTGGAACTGTCCCTTCGTCAAAAGTTTTAAGAACACCTCGTGAAACTAAAATGGTTGAAATTATGCTGGAGTCTCAAGTTATTATTCCAGTTGACATGGACAGAGAAGAAGTCGGAAGACTTTTCGAAAATTACAATCTTAATTCAGCAGCTGTGATTGATAAAACAAAAAAATTAGTTGGTATGATTACTAGTGACGACATATTAACTGTTCTTAAAGAAGAAGCAGAGGAAGATACTTTAAGGTTAGCTGGTGTTGGTGATGAAGAAATTACTGATGGTGTAATAAAAAAAACACAAAGACGATTTAATTGGCTCTTACTAAATCTTTTTACGGCCTTTTTAGCAACTTGGGTTATTAGTAAATTTGGTGCAACTATTGAACAAATGGTTGCTCTAGCCTTTTTAATGCCAATAGTAGCTTCAATGGGTGGTAATGCTGGAATGCAAACGCTGGCTGTAACTATTCGTGGTATAGCTACAAATGATTTAACAAATAGTAACTTTTTAAAAATTGTTTTAAAAGAATTTAATATTGGAGTTCTAAACGGAATTATTTTTGCAATAATAAGTGCGTTAATAGTTCAACTTTGGTTTAAAGATTATGTTTTATCCATAATCATTTCTATTTCGATGATATTAAATATGATTGTCGCTGGCTTGTTTGGCATTTTAATTCCGGTGACATTAAAAAAACTTAATATTGATCCAGCGATAGCATCAAGCGTGTTTGTAACAACTGTTACAGATGTGATTGGTTTTTTATCCTTTTTAGGTATTGGCGCGTATTTCTTTTACGGTTAAAAATTATCAATTAATCTCACTTTCTTAATATAAAAACATACAAAGAGTTTTAAATTTTTTTTGTTAAAAACTGGACTAAGATTATTTTTGTTTCTCAATTCTAAATATTCAATTTTAATATTACTATTGCTTTTTATGCTTTGAAGTAAATAAGTTTTTTGAATATTTTTTTTAATATTTTTGAACACATTAATTATCTCTCTCGTAAATTTTTGCGCTATTATAATACTTTTGTTATCAAGTAATTTATTTCTAGATGAGTAGGGTAGTGAACTACTCATTCTAATAGTTTTACATAAAACAACTTTTGTTTTAAATCTTTTTTTTACGAAATTTTTGATCAAGAAATATTGTTGAAAATCTTTTTCCCCTAGAAAAATCTTTTTAACCTTAAGATCTTTTAAAAATTTATTTATAACAGCCAAAACTCCTTCAAAATGTCCTGGTCGATATTTACCGCATAATACCTTGTATTTTTTGTTAATACTAATTTTTTTTGGGGTTTTTTTTGAGTAAATTTCTTTTACGTTTGGTATCAGAACATAGTCTACTTTAAGCTTCCTTAAAATTTTTATGTCTTTATCTAATGTTCTTGGGTAATTTTTATAATCAGTCTTCCGGTTAAATTGTGACGGATTAATGAATATACTTACTAGGGTTTTGTCACATGTTTTTTGGCAATTCCTAACTAAACTAATATGTCCTTTATGTAAACTGCCCATTGTTGGGACAAATCCTATACTTGCCTTAAAATTAACTTCTTTATTAAGTTTATTAATACTTTTAAAAATAATCATTTATGGTAATTGAGTTAGTATAAGATTTTATGATTAAACAAGCAATAATACCTTTGGCTGGTTTAGGCACAAGACTTTTACCTTTAACTAGCGTTTTTGCAAAAGAATTATTACCTATCAATGGGAAACCCGGAATTCAATATATTTTGGACGAATGTATTGAAGCAGGAATAAAAGAAGTTGTCTTTATTATTTCAAAAAAAAAACAAATGATAAAAAATTATTTTTATAATGACAGTTTTTATAAGAAAATTATAAACAAAAAAAAGGATCCAAGAATTATAAAAGAATATAAACAAATCTTGAAATATAAAAAAATGATTAAATTTGTGTATCAAAACAAACCCCTTGGGACTGGTGATGCAGTTTTAAAGACAAAAAAATATATTAAAGATAAATTTTTCTTAATGTTATTACCTGATGACTTAATTATAAAAAAAAATTGCTCTAAATCTATGATCAACATACATAGTCGGTACAAATCTTCTGTTATGGCAAGTATGAATGTAAATAAAAAAACAGTTTCAAGATGGGGCATATTTAAATTAAGCAAAAGGTTAGATAAGAACAATTATTTAATTAAAGATGTTGTTGAAAAACCATCTATTGCAAACGCTCCATCAAACAAAGCGGTCATTGGAAGGTATATTTTACCTAAGAAAATATTTTCTAAATTATCAAAACAAAAACCAGGAAAAGGTGGTGAAATTCACATTACCGATGCTATTCAATCTTTGATTTACGATAACAATAAGTTTATTGCTCATAATTTTTCAGGCAAATACTTAGATTGTGGAAGTATGAATGGTTATATTGAATCTACTTTGGAGATAGCTAAATCATGAAATTATGTATGATAGGAACTGGCTATGTAGGATTAGTTAGCGGTGTATGTTTTGCAGATTTAGGTAATGAAGTTATTTGCGTAGATAAAGATTTAAATAAGATTAATTCCCTTAAAAAAGGAAAAGTTCCAATTTATGAACCTGGACTTTCAGAACTAGTAATTAAAAACTATAGAAATAAGAGATTAAATTTTTCAACAGATTTAAAAAAATCTGTCAAAGAGTCTGACATAATTTTCATTTGCGTTGGAACGCCTACAAAAAAAGGAGGGAGCTCAGCAGATTTAAGTCAAATCTACAATGTAATTAAAGAAATAAGCACCTCAATTAAAAGTTTTAAAATTATTATAACGAAATCAACTGTCCCGGTGACCACAGGTGATGAAATTGAAAAAATTCTTTCAAGAAAAAACAACAAAAAAAAATTTTCAGTAGTCTCAAATCCAGAATTTTTAAGAGAAGGTGAGGCGATAAGAGATTTTACTTACCCAGATAGAGTTGTGATTGGAACGAATGATAAAAAGGCTGGTAAAATTTTGAAAAATCTTTATAGCCCGTTGATTTCTAAAGGAGCGTCATATTTGCAAACATCTAGAAGAGCAGCGGAATTGATCAAATACGCCTCTAACGCTTTCTTAGCTACTAAAATAACCTTTATTAATGAAATAGCAAATTTGTGCGAAAAAACTGGCATTAATGTAGAAGATATATCGATAGGAATGGGTCTAGATAAAAGAATAGGTAGCAGATTTCTCAGAGCAGGTCCTGCTTATGGTGGATCTTGTTTTCCAAAAGATACAAAAGCAATTATTTCAACTGCTGACAAATTTAAAACTAACTTATCAGTAGTAAAATCTGTGATTAAATCTAATGATAATAGATCTAAAATTTTATTAGATCGAATTTATCGAATGTTAAATAAAAAGATAAAGAATAAAAAGATAACTTTTTTAGGCGTAACATTTAAAGCAAATACTGATGATATGAGAGACTCCTCAAGTCTTAAAATGATACCGTGGTTATCTAAAAAAGGAGCAATAATAAAATATTTTGATCCAACAGGTTACAAAAATGAATTTTCAAAACTAAAAAATGTCACCAATAAAGCATCAATTAGAGATGCCGTCCAAAGTGCAGATCTTGTTATTCTACACACAGAATGGAATGATTTTAAATCAATAAATTTTAAAAACTTAGTTAAAGGTAAAAAGTTTATAATTTTTGATATGAGAAATTTGTATTCCTCTTCAAAAATCAAGCAGCAAGGTTTTAAGTATTATAGTGTTGGAAAATAAAATTTATTTCAACTCAAAAATTGCATCTACTTCTACTGAAACACCTAATGGTAAACTATTTGTACTTATAGCAGCTCTGGTATGCATTCCAGCTTCACCAAATACTGATGCTATTAGATCTGATGCACCATTTAACACTTTCGGTTGATCTATAAATTCATCTGTTGAATTAACAAATCCTGTAAGCTTTACACACGATTTAACTTTTGATAAATCATTGCCACAAGCTTTTTTTACTTGCGCAATAATACTTAACGCACATCTTTTAGCTGCATTATAACCTGCATCTGTGTCTAAATCTTTTCCAACTTTCCCTTTGATTAACTGACCAGTTTCATCGATAGAAATTTGTCCGGATATAAATAACATTTTTCCAGAAACTTTTGTTGCAACATAATTTCCAACAGGTGCTTTTGCCTCAGGAAGATTTATTTTCAATTCCTTTAATTTATCATCATAACTCATTTTGATTTCCTTTTTTTTGATTTTTTAGTTTTATCGTATTCTTTCCGTTTCTCAATCAATATCAAAGCTTCTTCCATTGTCAATTCTGTTGGATCCTTTTCTTCAGGTATTGTTGCATTGAGAGATTTATATTTTATGTAAGGCCCATATTGACCCTTCATAACTCTTACAGGTTTTTTGTCTTCAGGATGTTCACCTAAATCTTTAATCATTGATGAGGACATTCTTCCGGGTTTTGCTTCAGATATTAAAGTTATAGCTCTGTTTAAACCAATTGAAAATAATTCATCTACACTTTCAATTCTTGCGGATTTATTTTCACACTTTAAGTATGGTCCAAATCTACCGACGTTTACTGTAATTTCTTTTCCAATATCTGGATGAGTACCTAAAATTTTAGGTAGGGAGCATAGATATTTTGCTTTTTCTAAATTTATATTTTCTATATCTAACCCTTTAGGAATTGATACATTTTTTAAATTATTTTCCTCTTTTTTTGTTTTTCTTTTTTTTGTTTTTACTATTTCATCCTCTAATAATTCGTATTGTAAATAAGGACCAAATCTTCCATTTTTTAAATAAATTTCTTTATCATTATCGTTTTTACCAATTAATTTAGGTTCTGCTAAATTTATTTGTTGAGATGCTTTAATTTTTGAAAGTGGCCTTGTAAACTTACATTCTGGATAGTTAGAACACCCAATAAACGCACCTCCTCTAAAGCTATTTTTCAAACTTAATGTACCATTAGAGCATAACTTGCAGGATCTGTCGATTTTACCATCATCATTTGTATAAAATATTAAATTACCCAAGCTTTCATTAAGCATATCCAGAACTTCTCTAGTTCTTATTTCTTTCACAGACGAGACATTTTTATTAAAATCTTTCCAGAATTGATCTAGTACACTTAACCAATTTTCTTTTCCTGAAGTTATTTCATCTAATTGATCTTCTAATTTTGCAGTAAAGTCATAATCAACATATTTCGTAAAAAGTTTTTCAAGGAATGCGGATAAAAGTTTTCCTCTGTCAGTTGGGAAAAATCTTTTATTAACAATGTCTGCATAACCTCTATTAGATATTACCGAAATAATGCTTGCGTATGTAGAGGGTCGACCGATACCTAATTCCTCTAATTTTTTAACTAAACTAGCCTCAGAATATCTTGGAGGTGGTTGAGTAAAGTGTTGTTCATCTATAAAATCAGATATATTCACTTCTCCTTTTTCTACTTTTGGTAAAATATTTTCATCGTTGTTGTCATCATCTAAATTAATTACCTTCATAAAACCATCAAACACTATCGTTGAACCCGATGACTTAAAGATATGTTCATTGTTATTTGATTCAATAATAATTGTTTTTCTATCAAATTTTGCTGGTGTCATTTGTGAAGATAGAGCTCTTGACCAAATCAAGTTGTATAATTTATTTTGATCTGAGCTTAAATACTTTTTCATTTTTTCAGGTGTATTACTTATTTCTGTTGGTCTTATAGCCTCATGAGCTTCTTGCGCATTTTTTGCCTTTTTACCCGAGTAATTAATTGGTTGATCAGGTAAATATTCATTACCAAAGTTATCACTTATGAAGTTTCTAAAAACTGGCAAAGCTTCTTTAGATATATTGGTACCATCTGTTCGCATGTAAGTGATTAATCCCTTAGTTTCACCTTCAATTTCAATACCCTGATACAGCCTTTGAGCAATTTGCATTGTTCTTGAGGCACCAAAACCAAGCTTACTTGAAGCTGACTGCTGTAATGTTGAAGTTGTAAAAGGTCCAGAAGGATTTCTAGAATATATTTTTGATGTAATATCTGTAATTTTATATTTATCGTTTTTTATTTTTTCTATTGCTTGATTAATATCGTTTTTATTTTTGAAACTAAACTTTTCAATTTTTTTATTTTCAATTTGAAAAATATTTGATGTTATTAAATTTCCATCACTTGTTTTAAAATTTACTTTTAAAGACCAAAATTCTTCAGGCTTAAAAATTTCGATTTCATGTTCTCTTTCGGTTAAAAGTCTCAGAGCAACAGATTGTACTCTACCTGCTGATTTAGACCCCGGGAGTTTAGTCCAAAGTATGGGGGAAATATTAAAACCTACTAAATAATCTAAGGCCCGTCTTGCCATGTAAGCATTTACAAGATCAGATTCTATTTCTCTTGGATTTTCTATTCCATTTGTGACTGCCTTTTTAGTTATCTCATTAAAAACAACTCTCTCAATTTTTTTGTCCTTGAGTAGTTTTTTTTCATTTAAAAATTCTTTAACATGCCATGCAATTGCTTCACCTTCTCTGTCAGGGTCTGTAGCAAGTATTATTTTTTTAGATTCTTTTGCTACATCAGAAATTTCTTTTAAATATTTTTTAGAAAAACTATCAATTTCCCAAATCATCTTAAATTCATTTTCAGGATCTACTGAGCCATTCTTAGATGGAAGATCTCTAATATGTCCATAACTAGCGAGGACTGTATAATCATTTCCTAGATATTTATTTATTGTTTTTGCTTTAGCGGGACTTTCAACAATTACTAGATTCATGTAAACAAAAAATCATAAATAAGATTGATAGTCAAATTAATAAATTTTTGATTTAGATTCTGTATTATTTCTCAAGCGTTTTATATTTTCTCTATGTGTGAAAAAAATCAAAATGAACATCATAAAGTAAAAATAGTAGTCAGAATTAGAATTATAAAAAAACTGAAAAATTGGAATTGTTAAACTTGCAAGAAGAGAACTTAATGATGAAAATTTAAAGAGTATAAAAATAGAAATCCAGACGACTCCAAAAATTAAAGCAGTAAAAATATCCAAACAACAAAGAATTCCAAGATAAGATGCAACACCTTTACCACCTTTAAATTTTAACCAAATAGGGAAGACGTGTCCTATAAAAATTGACAATGCAGATATATACAAATAATCGTTCATGAAAAATTTTATATATAAAATTGGAAGAACAGCTTTTAATATATCGAGAACCAAAGTTGAGTAACCTAAAATTTTGTTACCAGATCTCAATACATTTGTTGCACCAATATTACCAGATCCTATTTCACGGATATCTTTTTTTAAAAAAATTTTAGTTAAAAGTAATCCAAAGGGTATGGATCCAAATAAATAACTCACTAGTATAATTAAAAATAACTCAAAATTTAACATTTATATAGTTCTATACCTTTAATATATGTATTAAGCACTTTACCTTGAAGTTTTTTATCTTCTATGCATGTATTTTTAGATTTACTTATCATATTTTCTTTTTTTACTATCCATGGTTTAAATAAATCAACTATACAAAAGTCAGCATCATTTCCTATAGATAAACTTCCTTTATCTATCTTTAATATTTTTGCAGGATTACTTGTTAAACACTGAATTATTTTAGATAGTTTTAAAGACTCATTGTGAAATAACTCTAAGGCGAGGGATAATAAGGTTTCTATACCTGATGCTCCAGTTGCAGCTTGTGAGAATGTTAATCTTTTTGATTCTTCATCTTCAGGTTTGTGATCTGAAACTATGACTTCAATTAAATCTTGATTAATACCTTTTATTAATGAAAGTCTATCATCCTCTGTTCGAAGTGGTGGAGAAAGTTTTAAAAAAGTTCTAAAATCTCCAATATCATTTTCGTTAAGTGATAAATTGTTAATAGAAACTCCTGTTGTAAAGTTTACGTTATCTTTATTATGTTTGATTACTTCCAAAGATTTTGCTGAAGATATTTGTGAAATATGATATCTGCAATTATAATCCTGAAGTAAACTTAAGTCTCTTTCTACAATTATTTTCTCTGCATAATCTGGTATACCATGTAGACCTAATTTAGTTGCGATAATCCCATCATTAACCTGGCCGTTTTTTGCTAATTCGAAATCTTCAGCATGTTGTATGATTAATGAGTTCAAATCGTAAGCAGATTTCATTATTCTAGACATTACTCTTGTGTTTTGAATTGTTTTTATTCCATCTGTGAAACCAATTATTCCTTTTTTTTGTAAAAGGCCGAACTCATTCATATTATTACCTTCAAGATTTTTAGTTAAGGTAGCAGTTGGATATATATTTATTTTTGATTTATCTCTTCCTCTCCTTTTTAAAAAATCAACCATGGAAACATTATCAATAACAGGTGAAGTATTTGGCATTGTCACAACAGATGTAACCCCACCTGCTAAGGCGGCATTACTTAATGTTTTAAAATTCTCTTTGTACTCAAAGCCTGGCTCCCCAACAAAAACCCTCATATCGATTAAACCGGGAAATATATATTTTTCTTTGAGATCTATGAATTTTTCACGTGAAGGAATATTATTTTTATTTACTTTTTTTCCTATTGCCTCAATTTTTCCATTCTCATTAATAATTAAACCACCTAATTCCTCTACAGAATTAGCTGGATCAACTATGTTTGCATTTAAAAAATATTGTTTCTTCATTTTTCACAAAAAATTTTTAAACAGGCCATTCTTACCGCAACACCTAACTCTACCTGTTCTTTGATTACGCTTTTATTTATATCGTCAGCAAGTTTGGTATCAATTTCAATACCTCTATTCATTGGTCCAGGATGCATTATTATTGCATCTTTCTTTGCTTTTTCTAGTTTGTCAGGAGTTAAGCCATAATACTCATAATATTCTCTATTTGATGACAAAAATGAACTACTCATCCTCTCATTTTGAAGCCTTAACATCATAACTATATCGCAATCTTTCACACCTTCTTTCATATTTGAAAATGTTTTTACTCCAAATTTTTCAATATCTTTTGGCATGAGATTTGTTGGTGCAACTATATGGACCTCAGCACCTAACATGTTTAACAAAAAAATATTTGATCTAGCTACTCTTGAGTGCAAAATGTCCCCACAAATAGCAATTCGCAAACCTTCAATTTTTTTCTTTTTTTCAATTATTGTAAGTGCATCTAGCAAAGCTTGCGTTGGATGCTCACGTCTACCATCACCAGCATTTAAAACTGAACAATTTACTTTCTGTGAAAGAAGGTTTGATGCACCACTATCTTGATGTCTTACTACAATTATATCTGGGTGCATTGCATTTAGTGTCATTGCAGTGTCGATTAATGTTTCACCTTTTTTAATAGCAGAATTAGTTATATTCATTGACATCACATCTGCACCAAGCCTCTTTCCAGCTAATTCAAAAGAACTTTGCGTTCTCGTTGAAGGCTCAAAAAAAAGATTTATTTGAGTTTTTCCTCTGAGAATATCTAACTTTTTATTTTTACTCTTATTAAGTGAAATAAATTTCTTTGCTTCATCTAAGATAAGCTTTACATCTGAAATAGAAAGATCTTGGATACCTAGTAGGTGTTTTTGTGAAATTTTAATAGCGTTATTGTTTATAGCCATTAAAACCAACTCTATAGCTTTAAAGCAATGATATTGCAAGCTTAATTATTTAAGAATTCAATCGCTCCCTGCAATATAAACGTTGCAGCATTTTCATCTATTTTTTGAATTCTTTTAGATACATTAATGTCTAATTGACTTGATATCTTAAAGGCACCTACAGTTGACAATCTCTCATCCCATAAAGCCACAGGTGTATTTGTTCTATTCTCAATCATCTTAGCTTTGTCTAAAGCTGATTGAGAAGAAGGGCCTTTGCTTCCATCCATATTCAACGGGTTTCCTACAACAATAGCCTTTATGTTTTCTTGATCAATTATTTCTAATAGTTCAGCAATAAAATTTTCATGATCAACATATTCAATAGTTTTAAAAGGAGTCGCTACAATCCGTTTATGATCACAAATTGAAACACCAATTCTCTTTTTTCCAAGATCTAAACCAATTAACCTTGCGTTTTTATCAATTTTAGACTTGAGTTCCTTTAAAGTGATCATATTGTTTTTTTCTTATATAATGATATTTTTCCTTTAAATTTAATTATCATATGAGCATAGATCTTAAAACAATTAAACATATAGCAAAATTATCAAGAATTTCCATAGATGATAAAAAAGCAAAAGAATTAGAAAAAGATCTAAATTCTATCTTTGAATTTATCGAAGCGCTTAATAAAGTCGATACTAAAAAAGTTGACCCATTGACTTCAATTGCAGAAACATCTTTAAAATTAAGAGGCGATGAGGTCAAAACAAAAAATATTAGAGAACAAATCTTAAAAAATTCACCAGACGAAAATAAAGATTTTTTTGTCGTACCAAAGGTTGTAGAATGAGTGATATAATAAACCTTACTCTTTCAGCTTTAATTGATAAAATTAAAAAGAAAGAATTGTCTTCTCAAGAAATTACAAACGCATATATTGCAAGAGCTGAAAAATCGAAAGATTTAAATACATACATCACTACCGATTTTGAAAATGCAATTGAAAAAGCTAAAAAATTTGATGAAAAGGGAAATTTTGATTGCAAACTGCCTGGAGTTCCTCTTGCAGTTAAAGATCTTTTTTGTACTAATAATTTAAAGACAACGGCTGGAAGTAAAATACTTTCAAATTTTATACCCAGTTATGAGTCCACTGTAACCCAGTATTTATGGGATGAAGGGGCTATTTTACTTGGAAAACTCAATTGTGATGAATTTGCAATGGGTTCATCAAATGAAACTAGTTTCTTCGGAAATGTCGAAAGTCCAGTTGGTAAAAAAGTTGTGCCAGGTGGGTCTTCAGGTGGATCAGCTTCAGCACTTGCAGCAAAATTGACACCAGCAACTATTGGAACTGATACTGGAGGATCAATAAGACAACCAGCGTCTTTTACTGGTACGGTGGGTTTGAAACCAACATATGGCAGTTGTTCTCGATATGGTATTGTTGCATTTGCTTCCTCATTAGATCAAGCAGGACCAATGACTCAGGATGTGTCTGACGCTGCATTAATGTTAGATGTTATAAGTAAGTACGATACAAAAGATTCAACTTCTGTAAATTTTAAGAGAGGTGATTATTTCAAATCGTTAAGTTCTAATATTAAAGGAAAAAAAATTGGTATTCCAAAAGAATATAGAGTCGATGGCATGCCTAAGGAGATTGAAAGTTTGTGGCAAGATGGAATTACTTTATTAAAAAAATTAGGAGCAAAAATTATTGATATATCTTTACCTCACACTAAGTACGCATTGCCTGCTTATTATATAGTTGCACCAGCTGAAGCATCTTCTAACCTAGCTAGGTATGATGGAGTAAAGTACGGATATCGTTCTGAGGGAGAAAATTTGATCAGTATGTATGAAAATACAAGATCAGAAGGTTTTGGTGATGAGGTAAAAAGAAGAATAATGATAGGAACATATGTTTTGTCTTCCGGTTATTATGATGCCTATTATTTAAAAGCACAAAAAATTAGAAGATTAATCAAAAATGATTTTGATGAAGTTTATAAATCTGTAGATGCAATTTTAACTCCTTCCACACCTAGTTCAGCCTTCAAGATTGGTGACAAAACAGATGATCCTGTATCAATGTATCTTAATGATATCTTTACAGTACCAGTCAATTTGTCAGGACTGCCAGCCATATCTATTCCAGCAGGTAAGGATAAAAATAATTATCCTTTAGGCTTACAAATAATAGGCAAAGCATTTGAAGAACAAAATTTATTAGATATTTCGTATTCAATGGAAAAAGAATTAAATTTCAAAAACAATTTGCAGGATTGGTGGATTAAATGAGTAAAAATAAAGAATATTTAATAAAGAGAGGTAGCTCAGAATACGAAGTTATAATTGGTTTAGAAGTTCATGCTCAAGTTCTTTCAAAATCGAAACTATTTTCTGACTCTCCTACAAACTTTGGTGCTGAACCTAATACCCAAGTGAGTTTGGTAGATGCTGCATTTCCTGGAATGCTACCAGTAATAAATGAATTTTGTATCAAGCAAGCAGTAAAAACGGGCATAGGTCTCAATGCAGTGATAAATAAAAAATCAATTTTTGATAGGAAAAACTATTTTTATGCTGATTTACCACAAGGATATCAAATTTCTCAATACAAAGATCCAATAGTTGGTGAAGGTTCAATTTTATTAGATTTACCAGATGGAGAAAAAAATGTTGGTATTGAAAGGTTGCATTTAGAGCAAGATGCAGGAAAAAGTATTCATGACATTGATCCCCAAAACACTCTCGTAGACTTAAATAGATCTGGAGTTGCTCTTATGGAAATAGTAAGCAAACCAGACTTAAGATCTCCAGAGGAAGTAAACTTATATATCAAAAAACTTAGGTCAATTATGAGATACCTTGGAACCTGTGATGGAAATATGCAAGAAGGATCTTTAAGAGCTGATGTGAATGTTTCAATCAGAAAGACAGGGGATAAGAAATTAGGTACAAGATGTGAAATAAAAAACGTTAATTCTATAAAGTTTATGCAAATGGCAATTGAATATGAAGCAAACCGTCAGGCTGATATATTAGAAGAAGGAGGCTCTATTGACCAAGAAACACGTCTATTTGATACAAAAAAAAATGAAACTAGATCTATGAGATCAAAAGAAGATGCTCATGATTATAGATACTTTCCTGATCCTGATTTATTACCCCTTGAACTAACTGAAGATTTCATATCAAAAATTAAAAAAGAAATACCTGAACTGCCTGATGAAAAGAAAAAAAGATTTGTAGATAAGTTTAAATTAACTCCATACGAGGCAAATATATTGGTTTCTGATATTGAAACATCAAAATATTTTGAAAATGTAATTAAAAATTCAGATGTTAAGCTAGCAACAAACTGGATAACAGGTGAGTTATTTGCATTACTTAACGATAGAAATTTAGAAATGTCAGAAAGTCCTATCTCATCTAAAAATTTATCAACTTTAATTAACTTGATTAAAGATGGAACTATCTCTGGCAAAATTGCAAAAACAGTTTTTGAAATAATGGCAAACGAAAGTAAAGATCCAAAAAGCATTATTGACGAAAAGGGATTGAAACAACAAAGTGATCCTAAAGAAATTGAAAAAATTGTAGATGCTGTAATTAAAGAAAACCCTAAAAATGTTGAATTATTCAAATCCGGTAAAGATAAATTGTTTGGTTTTTTTGTTGGTCAAGTTATGAAAAAGACAGACGGAAAAGCTAATCCTAAGTTAGTAAATGATATCTTAAAGAAAAAATTGAACTAGCATGAGTTCAAATCTACCTATTAACAACCAAATAGAAAAATATATTAATGAGCACTCTTTAAAATTACATCCAGTACAAAAAGAAATAATTAAGTATAATGACACACTTGGAAAAAAAAAGAAATTACAAATTTCAATTAACCAATGTCATTTTTTATACTTAGTAACAAAATTGTTTAAACCTAAAGAAATTTTAGAAATTGGTACTTTTACAGGTCTTAGCTCTTTAAGTATGTGCATTGGTCTAGAAAATGACTCAAAGATCACTACTCTCGATAAAAATAAAGAAACTTCATTAATGGCGAAAAACTTTTTTGAAAAGGCAAAAGTTTCAGAACAAATTGATATAATTATTGATGAAGCCATCAGTAGTATCAATAAAATGATAAGCCAAAAAAAATTATTTGATTTGATTTTTATTGATGCTGATAAAGAAAATTACAGAAAATATTATGAATTATCTTTTAACTTATTAAAAAAGGATGGCTTTATAATAATTGATAATGTCTTGTGGCATGGGGAAGTTGTAGATAAAAACAATAAAGAACACTTAACTGAGATAATTAGAGATTTTAATACATATGTAAATAATGATGTAAGAGTTGAAAATATGATTATCCCAATCGGTGATGGTTTTTCAATTTGTAGAAAATTATAATGTATACCATCTTTGGTTTTTATAAATTTAAAAAATTAAAAAAGATCAGTAAACTTCAAGATAAACTTCAAAATATCATTGATGTTTATAAAATAAAAGGAACTATAATTATCTCACCTGAGGGAATTAACGGATCAATTTCTTTCCTAAAAAAGAATACTAAACAAATAAAAATAAATCTTAAAAAAATATTTGCCATTACAAAATTTGATAATGAAAACATTTCTTCTAATAGATTTATTCCTTTTCATAGGGGAAGGGTGAAGGTTAAAAAGGAAGTTGTTCCAATTGGAAAAAGGTTAAAAAAAAAAGTTAAATATAATCGTCTTTCTCCTAAAAAATGGAATGATTTTGTTTTAAAAAAAGACACTTACATAATTGATACTAGAAAAGATTTTGAATTTAGAATTGGAACTTTCAAGAGGTCTATAAATCCAAAATTAAATAATTTTAGAGATTTTTCTAAATATTTTAAAAAGTTCAATAAAAATTCAAAAATCGGAATGTTTTGCACGGGAGGCATTCGATGCGAAAAGGCTAGTGATTATTTATACAGCAAAGGTTATAAAAATGTTTTTCAGTTAAAGGGCGGCATTATTAATTATTTGTCAAAAATCAACAGAAAAGAAAGCTTATGGAAAGGGGAATGTTTTGTATTTGATAATCGTGTTTCTGTGAACCATAGGTTAAATATAGGCAAATATTCAATTTGTGCTGGATGTAGAGAACCTATTTCTGTTAAAGATAAGAAATCTGTGAAATTTGAAGAAGGTGTTTCATGTCCTAATTGTTATAATAAATCAAGTATTGAACAAAAAAAACGATTTAGAATGAGACAAGGTCAAATTAATAAAGCAAAAAAAGAAAAAAAAAATTACATGTTTAAAAAAATCTACAAATAGATGGTTAAGAAGATTAATTTAACAGCGGATCCAATGTGGCAACTTCTAAGAAGAGTTACATTCCCCGCCAGTATTGGATCGTTATTTCAAACTTTTTATAATCTGGTTGATACCTTTTTTGCTGGAAAGATATCACCTGATGCACTAAGTGCTTTAGCAAAATCGTTTCCAATTTATTTTATTATAATCGCAATAGGTGTTGGAGTTGGAGCTGGCACTAATACACTTATAGGAAATTCCATAGGTGAAAAAAAAGAAAAAGTCGCTTCATTATATGTTGCTCAATCAATAATTTTTGCAATAATTATTTCAGTATTAGTTACATTTGTAGGAATTAATTCATCCAATTATCTGCTTCAATTATTAGGTTCCTCTCCAGAAAATATTATTTTGACCAGGGAATATTTAGATATAATTTTTTATTGCACAGTAATAGTATTGATCCAAATATCTTTAAATGGAACACTAAACGCTCAAGGAGATACAAAAAGTTATAGAAACGTCCTTATATTTACCTTTTTTTTAAACATCTTGCTTAATCCAATTTTTATTTTTGGTTTTTCGATAATACCTGCTTTTGGAATTTCAGGCATTGCAATTGCTACAGTTATTTGCCAACTTATTGGAACAATCTATTTAGCGCAAAAAGTTTACTGTTGTAAACTTAAAGAGTATTTATATACAAAGTGTTTTATTCCAAAAATTAACTTTTTAAGTAATCTTACTTTTCAATCTGTACCAATCATGTTTAGCATGTTGTTAATTGGTGTTGGTATATTTAATGTATTATACTTTGTAGGAAAATTTGGAGATATTGCTGCAGCTGGTTATGGGGCTGCACTTAGAATAGAACAAGTTTTCTTATTACCAGTCATAGCATTGAATACGGCTGTATTATCGATCGGAGGTCAAAACTTCGGAGCAAGAAATTTTGAAAGAATAAGAGATCTTTATAAAAAAGCATTAATATTTGGTTGCACATTTATGATCATAGCTGGCTTTATTCTGTATTTTGGGGCAGAAAATCTCCTTGGATTAATTACTGACGATCCAGAAACTATTAAATTTGGATCTCTTTATTTAAAGATTGCAGCATTGATAGGCCCTATATATCCCACTTTTTTTATTACAACTGCTGTATTTCAGGCTTTAAAGAGACCCATCTTTAGTTTGTATCTGAGTATATTAAGGCTTACTGCAATTCCTTTTTTATGTTTGTGGTACGTAATTAATGTTAAAGGAGGGAGTTACAGCGATATCTTTTATACAATACTAGTTACAAATTGGTTAATGGGATTAGCAGTACTATTTTTTATAGGATCTTTTTTTAATTATATGTTTAAAGATAATAAAAAATATTTTTTTATAAAAAGTTAGATTAACTATCCTTTTTCATTTTTTTTTCAAGCCGCCTTACTAAGAATGATACAATTAAAATTAATATAAGATACTCTAAGATCAAAAATGTATATATTTCAAGAGGTCTGTATGTAGTAACAACAAGTTCATTCGCTTTTCTAGTTAAGTCTCCAATACCAATAATCGAAACTAAAGAAGACATTTTTAGTACGTATACAAACTGATTTCCAATAGCAGGCAGTATATTTCTTATAGCTTGAGGAAGAATTACAAGTCTTAATTTTCTAAAGAAATTAAGTCCTAAAGAACTTCCAGCTTCCCATTGAGGTTTTCTAATTGAATTTATCCCAGCTCTAAAAATTTCAGCCTGAAATGCGCTTTCACTTATAGATAAAGCTATAATGCCAGACACAAATGGACTAAAACTAATTCCTGTCATAATAGGTAATCCATAATAAATCCATAAAATCAAAACTAACAAAGGTATAGCTCTAACTATTTCGACATAACTTATATTTAAGTATGTTAAAAATTTGTTTTTAGCCAAAGAGGGGATAGCAATTACAAGACCTAAAACAATTGATAGCGATATTGATACAACAGATATAAAAATAGTAGTTGTAAATCCACTCAACAAAAATTTTAGATTTGTTAATCCATTGACATTGTTAGGTGATAATATTAACCAATCAAGCTCTTGCTTTCCACAAGACAATAGGAATAACAATGAGAATAATAGAAATAAGTTTTTCACACTTACATTTATAAAGAATTAATTAGTAATAGCTAATTTATTATAGGCTCTTAAGATTATATTTCGCTAGTAGTTTTTCGAAGAAACCAGATTTTTTTTTCTTATTAATCCAATCGTTAACGTATTTTCTCCACTTATCATCATTTTTATCAACCATCATTGCTAAAAAGGCAGGATTTTTTTCACCATCTGGAACAATTGCTAATTGTGGATACTTAACTACTAATTTATTTGCTTCAGTTGAACTTGTAATATTACCATCAGCTCTTCCCGCCAATACTTCTTGAAAATCTCTTGCAGGTGCCTCTACTGAATTTAATTTTGATTTAGGAAAAAATTCCTTAGCTTTTTCCTCTTGTGAAGTTCCAAGTGTTGTGGCTATTGTAACATCTTTATTATTTAAAGAATCCCAAGTTGGAAACTTGTTTAAATTTTTTTTTAAAACTAGCGGAACAGTCCCATATTTATAATATGTCTCTGTGAAACCTGCGACTTCTGCTCTTTTTGGAGTTTTCGTTACACTTGTTGAAATATCGTATCTATTTGAAGTTATCCCTGAAACTATTGTTTTCCATTCAGCAGGTACAAACTTAACTTTTACACCCATATCTTTTGCTAATTCGTTCATTACATCAATATCAAAGCCTGTATAAGAATTTGTAGCAGGGTCTTTTATTGTCATAGGATCCCAGTCTCCAGTTGTACCAACTCTTAACTCTCCGCTTGAAAGAATTTTGTCCAAAGAAGAAGCGTTTGCTGAAAATGAGAATAGTAAAGTAAATAATAATATGATGATTTTTTTCATTACAATTTAATAAAGTATTTTAAGATATTTTTCTATGCTAACCTTGACGCAGTTAAATTTTACAATAAATTCGCCCCATCATTAAGCCAATCCCATAAATGGTTAGAAAACGATCGTCTTACAAATAAATTTATATTGTTATCACCCAGGTTATGAATGATTACATCAATATGATTAATTATAGTTTGGGTTGTGGATCCTTTAGTCTCTTTGAATTTTGAGAAATCAAATGGACAACTCATTGAGAGCAATTCATATAAATTATTCCCAGAAATATTAATACACACCCATTGGTCACTTACATTAGTAACAGCTCCATAGTTAAGTGATGAAATTTCTTTAAAAACTCTCTCAAAAATTTCTTTATTCATAGTATTTGTATAAACCATCCATTCATCTGGACTAAGCCATAAGGCACTTAACTCTTGGTTACTTGTAGAAGTATTACTTTCCGTTGGTAAAATAACAGAGAGTACTTGGCCAACTTTTGTAAAGAACTCTCTTTTTTTTCCTCGTAAGTTAATTTTAGTAATTGGTTCTACCTCTTTTAAATTTAAGTCTGAATATTCTCTTTTGTCTTTAATAGCTGTATTAATGTTATCCATTTATTCTTTCATTTTTTTTATCAAGAAAGACTGTGTCTGATACAGTTACTTTAATTGTTTTATTTATCATCGGAACTAAGAGTTTTTGTCCCTTAAGTTGTTTACCCTCTTTCAAAACTGCTAAAGCAATAGATTTTTTTAAAGTTGGACTGAAATAGCTTGAAGTTACATGCCCAAGCATATTTACAGGTTTTTTATTTTCGTCTTTAACAATTTGAGCGCCTTCCTCTAAAATTTCATTAGGGTCATCAGTTAAAAGTCCAACTAATTGTTTTCTATCTTCTCTAATAGTGTCACTCCTATATAGAGATCGTTTACCAATAAAGTCATATTTTTTTTTACTAATTATCCAATCCATTTGAAGATCTACTGGTGTCATCGTTCCATCAGTATCTTGGCCAACAATGATAAATCCTTTTTCAGCCCTTAAAAGGTGCATAGTTTCAGTTCCATAAGGAGTAATGTTAAATTCTTTTCCAGCTTCAATACATTTTTCCCAAATATATTTACCGTATGATGCTTCCACATTAATTTCATAACTTAGTTCACCTGTAAAACTTATCCTCATAACTCTACAATTAATATCGCCGAGCTTCACTTCTTTAAATGACATATGTGGGAAACTTTCATCAGATAAATCTAAATCTTTAAAAATTTTATTAATGATTTTTTTTGCGTTTGGACCGCATACACTCGCTGTTGCATAATGATCTGTAACTGATGTTAAAAATACATTTAATTCTGGCCACTCCGTTTGTAAATAATCTTCAAGTTTAGACATGACATTTGCAGCACCACCAGTTGTTGTTGTCATCAAATAGTGATTTTCACCCAATTTTGTTGTAACTCCATCATCGTAAACCATACCATCCTCATTTAACATTAAACCATATCTACACTTACCTACTTGCAATTTTGACCAAGCATTTGTGTAAACCCTATTAAGAAACTCATTTGCATCAGTTCCTTGAATGTCGATTTTACCGAGTGTTGAAGCATCTAATATTCCACTAGACTTTCTAGCAGCTTTACTTTCCCTTTGTACAGTATCATGCATTGACTCACCATCTTTTGGATAATACCAAGCACGTTTCCATTGGCCAACATTTTCAAACTTTGCATTATTATCAACGTGCCAGTCATGCATAGGAGTTTTTCTAAAAACATCAAAAAATTGTCCAACGTTTCTACCTACTATGGTTCCAAAAGTTAGTGGAGTATACGGAGGTCTAAACGTTGTCGTACCTAAATCACCCATATTAGTATTAGTTGTATCTGCAACTATACCCAAGGCATGCATGTTAGCAAGTTTACCTTGATCTGTACCCATTCCAGTTGTTGTATATCTTTTTACGTGTTCAATTGATTTAAAACCTTCTCGTAAAGCTAATTTTATATCTTTTGCAGTGCTATCATTTTGATAATCTAAAAACGGTTTTGTTTTACTTAACGGTTTATCTGATGGAAGTAACCATATATTTTTTTTCTCTTTTTCCTTAGAGCATTTTACATCAATTTTATCAAAATTAGAATTTTCAATCTGCAAAAACTTTTTTGTATCTTTTATTGAATTTATTAAAACATCATCTAATTCAAAATCTCCTTTTGCAGAACCAATACTTAATTGATTTAAATTTGTTTTATCTGGAACAAAAATATTATCTTTGTTATCAAACTTAAGTTTACCACCAGATTGTGTAAATAGATGAACCATCGGTGTCCAGCCACCAGAAATTGCTAAGCAATCACAATTTAATTCAATCTTTTTCCCGATAACATCATTGCCTTTGTCATTAAGCTTCATTACAGTTACTTTTTTAATTCTTTTGTAACCTTTTGTGTTTACTATTGTATGGTTCCAATAAATTTGTATTCCTAGACTTTTAATTTTAGTTACTATTTCCGAAGATGAATTATCTCTAATATCTATTATCGCATTTAATTTTGTGCCTGAATTATGTAAAGATAAAGCTGTTTCATAAGCACTGTCATTATTAGTAAATAAAACATTTTCCAATCCACATCTGACACCATAATAGTCTATGTATTTTTTTACAGCAGATGCTAACATTATACCTGGTCTATCGTTGTTATGAAAAATTTGAGGTCTTTCTATAGCACCAGTGGAGATAATTACTTTTTTTGCTCTTATTTTGTAAAGCCTTTGTCTGATTTTATTATTACGGTCATTAACACTTAAATGATCAGTTAAATTTTGCCTTGCTAATAAAAAGTTATAATTATGATAAGCAGCAAGACTTGTTCTAGTTTTAATAATGATATTTTTATCATTATTAATGTTATCAATGAGTCTTTTTAACCATTCACTGCTTTTTTGATTATCAATTTTAGAGATATCATTATCATCATAAATTAATGAACCTCCCAGCAATTCCTTATCCTCTAACAATAAGACTTTTTTATTATCATCAGAAGCTATTTTAGCCGCTATTAAACCAGAAACACCACCTCCAACTATTAAGATATCGCAGTGCATATATCTATGGTCGTACATATCTGGATCTTGTTTCGTTGGGGATTTTCCTAAGCCAGCAGATTTACGAATAAAGTATTCGTACTTTTCCCAAAAACTTGCTGGCCACATAAATGTTTTATAATAAAAACCTGCAGGAAGAAGAGGTGATAAAAAATTATTTATTCCACCAATATCAAATTTTACACTTGGCCAACAATTCTGACTGTTACAAATTAAACCATCGTATAACTCGATTTCAGTAGCTCGTACGTTAGGCTCTGTTAAAGCATCGTCATTTCCTATTTGAAGAATTGCATTCGGTTCCTCAGAACCAGAAGTCATTATTCCTCTAGGTCTATGATACTTAAAACTTCTTCCCACAAGATGAATATTATTTGAAAGCAGGGCAGAGGCCAGTGTATCGCCTTTATATCCGTATAATTTTTTTCCATTAAAAACAAAAGATAGTTTTCTGGTTTCGTCTACAAATTGTTTATTATTTATTCTTAGATTTTTGGACATTATAATTTTGGTGGTTGCTCACCCATTTTGTATACTTTTTCTATTTTATCATTTGAGGTGTCACGAGCTACATTAAACCATTTTCTACATCCATGTGCATGGTTCCATCTTTCAAATTGGACACCCTTAATATTTTTTCTCATAAACAAATATTCTGCCCATTGATCATCATTTAACTCAGTAGGTTGTTTGGGTCTTGCTATATGAGCTTCACCACCAGAAATAAATTCTGATTGATCTCTTTCACCGCAATATGGACAATTAATTAAAAACATTAGTGGGCAACAGCTGCTGCTCCGTGTTCATCTACTAGATCACCACTAACAAATCTATTAATGTTGAATGCAGCATTTAATTTATGAGGTTCATCATTAGCAATTGTGTGAGCAAATAAATCGCCAGAACCAGGTGTTGCTTTAAATCCACCTGTTCCCCAACCACAATTAAAATAAAGTCCTTTGATAGATGTTTTGCTTATTATAGGGCTTGCATCTGGACATATATCAACTATTCCACCCCATTGCCTCAACATCTTCATTCTACTAAAAATTGGATATAATTCTAATATGGCTTTTAGTGTTTCCTCTACAATATTAAAACTACCTTTTTGAGTGTAAGAAACATAAGAGTCTGTTCCTGCACCAATAACTAATTCACCTTTATCTGATTGACTTACATAAGCATGAACGGCATTAGACATTACAACAGTATCAATTATTGGTTTTACTGGTTCAGATACAAGTGCTTGTAAAGGTTTACTTTCAAGTGGCAACTTTAGTCCCGCCATATTTGCTATAACACTTGAATGACCAGCTGCTACAACTCCAATTTTTTTTGTTTTGATAAAACCTTTTGTTGTTTCCAAACCTTCAACTGAATCACCATTTCTTTTAATTCCTTTAACTTCACAATTTTGAATTATATCTACGCCCATTTCGTCAGCACCCCTCGCATAACCCCAAGCAACGGCATCGTGTCTAGCCGTTCCGGCCCTTTTTTGTAAAGTACCACCCAATACTGGATATCTAATATCTTGAGACGTATTTATTATTGGACAAAACTTTTTTACCTCATCTGTTTCCAACCAAACAGCATCAATACCATTTAATCTATTTGCGTGTGTTCTTCTTTTTAAATCTCTTACATCTTGTAAATTATGGGCTAAGTTCATTACTCCTCTTTGGCTAAACATTACATTATAATTAAGTTCTTGAGACAAACCCTCCCAAATTTTTAATGCATGATCGTATAAACCTGCACTTGCATCCCATAAATAATTTGATCTAATAATTGTAGTATTTCTTCCCGTGTTACCTCCACCAATCCAGCCTTTTTCAACAACGGCAATATTTGTTAACTTATGTTTTTTTGCTAAATAATATGCAGTTGCTAAACCATGACCGCCGCCCCCAACAATTACAGCGTCGTACTCTTTTTTAGGCTCAGGATCTCCCCAAGCTCTTTGCCAATTTTCATGGTTGCTTAAAGCATTCTTTATTAAAGAAAATATAGAATATTTATTTTTCATTTTTTGAGAAATTACTTGATAAATATTGAATATTCAATGATTTCAAGTTACACAGTATATAAGGAAGGATGGGTGAGCTGGTTTAAACCAGCGGTTTGCTAAACCGCCGTACGCTTGAAAAGGTGTACCGAGGGTTCGAATCCCTCTCCTTCCGCCACTTTTCATAGATTAGTATAGTGGGTAATTAGTGAAAAAATCTTTCATTTTGATAGGCTTTTGCTCTAGCATGTATCGATAAACGTTATAATTTTCTAAAACTCTTTGAACATAATTTCTTGTTTCTTTAAATTTAATAAGCTCAATCCAATCTACATAATCGATTTGATTCTTTTGAGGATTTTTATTTATTTTTTTCCAATATCTTACCCTTTTAGGGCCCGCATTATAAGCGGCAATAGCAAAAGGGTAGGCACCATCATATTCTAAAATTAGTCCTGCTAAATAATGAGACCCTAAATTAATATTGTATTCAGGATCTGAAGTTAATCTTGATTTTGAATATGGTAGCTTAGCTTGTTTTGCAACAATCTTAGCTGTGTAAGTCATAAGTTGCATCATTCCTCTTGCGCCAGCATGACTATTAGCCTTGCTATCAAATTCACTCTCTTGTCTTATAACTGCAAGAATCAATGCAGGGTTAGGAATTTTTCTTCCCCCAACCATATTCGGTGTACTGATGACAGGATAGTTGAATTGATTATGAAATCTTTTTTCATAAGATGCCAATTTAGATATCTGAATTGCAAAATCATATCTTGAAATTTCAGTTGCAAGTTCTGCAGCTAGAACTTCACTTCCTTGATCTACATTATCAAGAGCTAAATGACGTAAAATATGTTTTGTATATTTATCTTTTTCTATTTCATAAAGTAAATAAACGAGTTTATATAATTTCTTGTTCTTAAATTCTTTTTTGTATTTATCGTTTGCGTTCATAGTTTCATTTAAAGAAAATGTTTCATCAGGCTTAATTTTCAAATGTGCAAGTTGCCCATAATATGTAGTCGGAAATTTAGATGCTTCACTGTAATATTTATCAGCTGTTACGGGGTCACCCAGTTTTTCATACGTTCTTCCTAACCAAAATGCTCCTCTAGATAAACTTATTGGATAACCAACGTTTTGATAAAAAGATTTAAAGTGTTCTCTTGCTAAAATTGGATCATTTAAGAAACTTAAAGCAATCCATCCACTAAACCATTCTGCCTCAGCGTATTCCGGAGTTCCTTGTTCTAATGAGTGGTTATTGACAATTTTGTATGCTGTTTGATATTTCTTTTTATAAATTAATGATCTTCCAATAATTGACCTTTCCACCCACCATTTGTCTGGTCTTACCATATAACTCTTAGTATTCTTAATGTTTAACAAAATTTCTAATGAGCTATCTACTCGACCTCTTTTTCTTCTCCATTTTAATCTATCATAGTTAAGACCCGGGTCATTTCTGAAACTTTCAGGTACTTTTGAAATTGCATTGTCTACACCATATGACTTACTCATTAGCAGTTGCCTCGCATTATAAAGAAGCTGATAATCTTTCGGTAAATATCTCAACATTCTTTTTAAATCCCAATATTTATTTTCCCAAGCTAGGTAATCGGCCCTTCTAATATGGTCTTCTGATGATAAATATTTTTTTATTCTTTTGTATGTAGGTCGAAGTTCTGCTTTAGATAAATCGGCAGTAATCCATCCCTTTTTTATCAACTTAATACCGTCTACATTTTGCCCATCTTGTAACAAGCTTTCCCCCAAAACTATCTCTCCGTATCCACTTAATGGTTTTTTATCCTCGAATAAATCTATTATTTTTTTGTAACCAATTTTTTTAACCGATAGTTTCTTTTCAGATAGATATTCAATTCTTCCACGACGCGGATAAGTTTCATTTCTTTTTAAAAATGAACTGTAATCAGAATAATTTGCATTATTGTTTCTTTCTAATAAGTATCTCCACATTATGAAATCGTAAATTGACTTATCGTTAGCGCGAGAAGCAATTTTGATCGCACTTTGCCACTTTTTTCTTTTAATTAAGTCTAAAGATTGTTGAGCTATTTTAACGTCTTTTTTACTATAATATTTTGATTTCTTTATCTTTTCTTTTTTGGGCTCTGTTTTTTTAACTATTGTTGTTGGTTTCTTTTTAGGTAGTAATATTCCTATATTCTGAAAATCTTTGTTAGTTTCTGCTTTTTCAACTTTTTCTTTTGTTTCCTCTTGAATTTCTTTCTCTTTTTTAGCAGTAGGCTTTATTGGAGGTATAATATTCTTTTTTGATATAATTTTTTTTTTAACCTCATTAGATAATTCTGGTTTTTTTGGAGGAATTATTAATTCATTCGAAAATGAATATGAGCCTAAAATCAAGAGAAAGATTAAAATAAATTTGATAAATATTTTAAAAAAGATCATATTTTTGTAAATGAATCGATAATCTATGTTATAAAGTTATATGTTTAAAGGATCAAATGTTGCATTATTTACTCCGTTTAAAAATAATAAATTAGATGAAGATTGTTATATCAAATTAATAAATTTTCATATTGAAAATGGCACAAACGGATTAGTTCCTGCAGGAACAACTGGTGAATCGCCCACATTGAGCCATGAAGAACATGAAAAAGTCATTGAGCTATGTATTAAAGAAGCAAAAGGCAAAATTCCTGTAATTGCAGGTACAGGATCAAATTCTACAGCAGAAGCTGTTGCCCTAACGAAGCATGCAGAGAAGGCAGGTGCAGATGGTGTTCTTGTTGTTACCCCATATTATAATAAACCAACACAAGAGGGTTTATATCAACACTATAAATCAATTAACGATAATACTAGTTTACCAATCATTATTTATAATATTCCAAGTCGCTGCGTTATTGACATGTCAGTTGATACAATGGCGAGACTTTATGAGTTAAAGAATATTGCCGGTGTAAAGGATGCGACAGGTGACCTAAATAGACTTGATCAAACTTTAAAAAAATTAGGACCCGATTTTATTCAGTTAACTGGTGAGGATGGACTTGCTTTTGAATTTAATAAAAGAGGAGGGGTTGGTATAATTTCAGTTACAGCAAATATAACACCTAAGTTATGTTCCGATTTTCAAAAATTTTCAAAATCAAATTCTGATAATGAAATTAAAGAGGCTGAAAGAATTGATATGTTGCTTCAACCACTCCATAAAGCTCTATTTATTGAAAGTAATCCGGCACCTGCAAAATATGCAGGTAAACTTTTAGGCCTATGTAATGATGATGTAAGACTGCCGTTGGTAAAAGTACGAGAATCTACTAAGGAAAAAGTAAAAGAAGCATTATTGTCTGCAAAATTATTGTAGCATGATAAAAAAAGAACCTGGACACAAAATAATTTGTTTAAATAGAAAGGCATCCTTTAATTTTTTTTTTCAAGAAATTTTAGAGGCAGGAATAGTACTAAAAGGATCTGAGATAAAGTCTGTAAGAGCAGGAAAAGTAAATATAGCAGAATCTTATGCTATTGAAAAAGATGGTGAGTTTTTTTTAGTAAATTCACATATACCAATTTATAAGGAGGCAAGTTTTACCAACCATAATCCTAGGGAAGAAAGAAAGCTGTTGTTAAACAAAAGGGAGATAAAAAAACTAATTGGCAAAGTTAACAGGGATGGATTATCACTTATTCCTCTTAAAATGTATTTTAAAAAAGGTAGAGCAAAATTGGAGATTGCCGTCGCAAAAGGTAAAAAAAAATTTGATAAACGACAAACAAAAAAAACTAGGGACTGGAACCGTGATAAAGCAAGATATTTTAGAAGGTCGTCATAATAAAATTATACTGGCAATAGGTTCGAATTTAGGAAATAGAGCTGATAATATTGAAAAAACTAAGTTTCATTTATCACATTTTTGTTACTTTCTAAAAGTCTCAAAACTTTATGAAACACCATCGTGGCCAAACCAATCAAATCCCAAATTTTTAAACCTTATTATTGAATGTAAAACAAGTTTAACAATTATCGATTTATTTGAAAAAATAAAACAAATAGAAATATTATTAGGAAGAAAAAAAAGTATAAAGAATGCACCACGAACTTGCGATATTGACATTATTGATTTCAATAATTTATGTAAAACTATTACTCATAAAGGAAAAAAAATTATTATCCCTCACCCAAGAATGCACCAAAGAAATTTTACTTTAATTCCATTATATGAAATAAAAAAAAACTGGATACATCCAAAAAGTAAGCAAAAAATAGATATTTTAGTAAAAAAATTAAGCTCCAAATCAATTAGTGATATAAAGATTTTCCAAACTAATGGTATAACTTAGTATGCTTAAATCTGAAGAATTAATAAATAAGGTAAGAGAATATAATAAGTTTTTGAATCCAAAAACTTTAACTAAAGCTTACAATTTTGCTCTTGAGGCTCATAAGAAACAAAAAAGAGATGAAGGTGTGCCATATATCATACACCCAATAGCTGTAGCCAATATTCTTTCAGATTTAAAACTTGATAGTGCAACTATTGCAACTGGATTATTACACGATACGATTGAAGACACTAGAGCTACTTACAAAACAATCAAAGAAGAATTTGGTCAAGAAGTTGCTGATTTAGTTGAAGGGGTAACAAAAATTTCTGCATTTGAAAATCAAGCAGCACAAGACTCTAAAGCTGAGAATTTTAGAAAATTAATCATAGCAACCTCAAAAGATATAAGAGTTCTTCTCGTAAAGTTAGCTGACAGACTTCACAATATGAGAACAATTAAGTTTGTAAAACTTAAAGAAAAACAAATTAGAAAGGCTAAGGAAACGATGGAAATATATGCTCCTTTAGCTGACAGAATGGGCATGAATAGAATTAGAGATGAGCTTGAAGATCTTTCCTTTGAAATTTTAAACCCTGAAGCAAGATATCTTGTTAAGAAAAGACTTGATGAAATAAAAGAAAATAATATTTCAAATTTTAATATGATTTCTGAAGAATTTCAAAAAATTTTAAAAGCAGAAGGATTAAATGTTAAAATATTTGGTAGAGAAAAAACACCTTTTTCTATTTGGAGAAAAATTCAAAAAAAAAGGACATCACTTGAGCAAATTACAGATATAATTGGATTTAGAGTGATTGTTGACGATGTGTCAGATTGTTATAAGACTTTAGGCGTATTCCACAAAAAATGGAATTGTATACCAGGAAGATTTAAAGATTATATCTCATCTCCTAAAATAAACAAATATAAATCATTACATACCGCTATAATTGGTCCTAACAAAAGACCTATTGAAATTCAATTAAGAACAATGCAGATGCACGAATACGCTCAAAGAGGAATTGCTTCTCATTGGAAATATAAATCTTCTGAAAAATTTAATTCTTTAACTTGGAAAGAATATGATTGGTTGAAAGACCTAGTTGAAATTATTGAGAGAAACGAAAATCCTGAGGATTTTTATGAATATACTAAACTTCAAATGTTTCAAGAAAACGTATTTTGCTTCACGCCAAAGGGATCTGTAATAAAACTTCCGAAAGATGCTACTCCAATAGATTTTGCATATGCTGTACATACACAAGTTGGAGATACTGCCATTGGATCGGAAATAAATGGTAAAGACAGTCACTTGCAAAGTATTCTAAGAAATGGTGATGTAGTTAAGATTATAACATCAAAAAAAGTATCACCATCTTTACATTGGTTGAGCTCTACTAAAACAGGTAAAGCGAGAGCTGCAATAAGGAGATATTGGCAATATAGAGAAAATTCCAAACCAATTAATAAAAGATATAATACCACTCTTTGGATATCGTTACCTGATAAACCGGGTGTTCTTGGAGCTGTGACTACTATGATTGGCGAAAATCATGTAAATATTTCTAGTGTTGAAATGGTAGAAAAAACTAAAACCTCTATTAATTTTAGATTTAATCTAATTATTTCTGATCTCAAAAACTTTACAAAATTAATAAGTGAGTTAAAACAAAGAGAGTACAAATTTAAAATTATTAGACACAAAAACAAAAAATATGCTTTCTTTAAAAAATTCTTTGGCGGTTTTAAAAAAAACTGATGCTCTCTTAGAGGGACACTTCGTACTTTCATCTGGTTTACATTCACCTCAATATGTCCAATGTGCTAAGCTTTTGAGCAAGCCACATCAAGCCAAAAAATTTATAAGTTCTTTGGCCACAAAAATTAAGAGAAATATTAAAAGTTTTGATCTAATTCTATCCCCAGCTATGGGAGGAGTAATTATAGGTTATGAAATAGGAAGATTGTTAAAAAAAGAGACTATTTTTTGTGAAAGAGTAAATAAAAAATTTAAACTTAGAAGAGGTTTTAATATCAAAAAAAAAGCTAAAATATTAATCGTAGAGGACGTAATTACTACAGGAAAATCCTCATTAGAGTGTGTAAGACTTATTAAAAAATTAGGTGGAAAGTTTGTTGGAGTCGCTTGTCTAATAGATAGGTCAAAAAAATTAAAAATGTCAAAAAAAATTATATCTCAAGTAAAATTAGATATTCCTGTTTTTAATAGAAATAAATTACCAACTTCTTTAAAGAATATCCAAATTACAAAACCAGGAAGTAGATATCTAAGATAATGTCTAAACTCGGTGTTAACATTGATCATGTTGCTACATTAAGAAATGCTAGAGGAGAAAATCATCCAAATATTTTAAAATACGCAGATATTGCAATTAACTCTGGAGCCGACTCGATTACAGTCCACTTAAGAGAAGACAGAAGGCATATTAAAGATTTGGATTTAAAAAAACTTTGTAAAAAAAGAATTAAGTTAAATTTAGAGATGGCATGTAACAACAAAATGTTAAAAATTGCTCTTAGAAATATGCCTAATTATGTTTGTATAGTACCGGAAAAAAGAAAAGAAATTACCACAGAAGGGGGAATAGATTTAAAAAAAAATTTTCAAAATCTAAAAAAAATAATATCTAGACTAAATAAAGCTCAAATCAGAACAAGTTTATTTATAGACCCTTCAAAACAAAATATTGAAATTTCAAAAAAAATTGGAACAAAATGTGTTGAGCTGCACACAGGAAAAATATCAATTTTAGTCAAAAAAGGTGCAAAATTTTCAAATGAACTAAAGAGAATTAAAGATTCAAGTAAATTAGCATTTAATCATGGCATTGAAGTACACGCTGGACATGGCCTAGATTACAAAACAACAAAAATTTTGAGAAAAATCCCGTACATTAAAGAATTTAATATTGGTCACTTTATCATAGGTGAAAGTTTAAAGTCTGGTATGCCAAGTGTTATAAAGAAATTCAAAAAGATCATAAGATGACTTTAAATATTTTTGGTGTAGGGACAGACATAATTAAGAATAGTCGTATAAAAAAACTTATTAAAAATAAAAAATTTATAAATAGAGTATTCACATCTAGTGAAATTAAAGAATCAAAAATGATTAATCAGAAAGTTTTATTTTTTTCAAAAAGATTTGCTGCTAAGGAAGCTTTTGTAAAATCTCTGGGTACCGGATTTGCTCATAATATAAATTTTAAAGATATAAATATTTCAAAAAAAAAAAGTGGTAAACCTTACCTTACTTTAAGCAATAAGCTAAAAAATATACTAAAAAGAAAATTTAAATTGAAAAAAGTTAAAATATTTCTGTCATTATCAGATGAAAAAGATTATTCAGTCGCATACGTTATAACTCAAAAAATTAAATGAAACAAAAAATTATAGACAATATTAAAACTATCTTTTATGCTTTAGTAATTGCTGTAGTAATTAGGTCTTTATTAATTCAACCCTTTTATATTCCATCATCATCAATGGAACCTACTTTGTTGGTAGGAGATAGGATTTTTGTAACTAAATATACTTATGGATACAGTAAGCATTCATTTCCTTTTAGTTTAGGGCCAATTAAAAAACGTATTTTTTTTAATAAACCAGAAAGAGGAGATATTATTGTATTCAAAACTCCTGCGGATAACAGAACCGATTATATTAAAAGACTTATAGGAGGACCTGGAGATAAGATTCAATTTATAGACGGCAATCTATATCTTAACGATGTAGAAATTCTTAAATCAAAAATAAAATCAGAAATGGAAATATATTGTGGTGGTGAAGTTTTAGAAACTAATCTTTTTGAAGAAAAAATAGAAAATAATAAATATTTTACGGCTTATAATAATTTTGGATCGTACCAAAATTCAGATGAGTTTGTTGTACCTGATAATCATTATTTTTTTTTAGGAGATAACAGGGATTGTTCAAAGGATAGTCGATTTTTAACTAGCGTCGGTTATGTACACCGAGATAATATTGTTGGTAAAGCTAGATTTATCTTTTTTTCAACAGATAAAAAAATTGGAAGATTTATTGAGGTTTGGAAATGGAATAAAAGTTTTAGATTCGACAGATTTTTTAAAAAAATAAAATAATGAAAAAAAGTTTAAATTCTTTTGAAAAAATAATAGGTATTAAATTTAAAAATCAAAATCTTTTGCTGCAAAGCCTTACACATAAAAGTAATAATCCTCTAATAAACAATGAAAAATTAGAATTTTTAGGCGATAGAGTGCTAGGGTTAATTATTTCAAAGAACTTATATAAATTATTTCCAAAAGATAAAGAAGGTGATCTTGATAAGAAGCTAGCATCATTAGTAAACAGAAAAAGATGTGTCGAAATTTCAAATTATTTATCTTTAAACGATTATGTTTTAGTAGGTGACAATAAAGATAATACAAAAGTAGAGAATAAAATTTTAGCGGATACAGTCGAATCTATTGTGGGAGCATTATATTTAGATCAAGGATTAGAAGTAACAGAAAAGTTCATTTTAAATTATTGGAAAAGATTTTTAAATGAAAAACTAACGATTTATCGAGATCCAAAAACAATGCTTCAAGAATATTCACTTAAATTGTATAAAACACTTCCAATATATAAAGTTATAGAAAATAAGGGACCAAGACATAAACCTGTTATAAAAGTTTCAGTAAAAATAAAAAATTCAAAAAAATATTTGGGAATTGGTAATTCTAAAAAAGAAGCCGAACAGAAAGCTGCTTTAAAATTATTGGATACTTTTAAAAAATGAATTGGACGGATAAAGGTATTTTATTATCAAAGAATAAATTTCAAGAAAATTCTATTATTGTCAATTTTTATACGAAAAATCATGGTAAATGTTCAGGAATAATTTTTGGGGCATCTTCGAAAAAAATTAAAAATTATTTACAAATCGGTAATGAGCTTCATTTAAATTATAATTCGAAAAGTGATGACAGTTTTGGATATTTTAAAGTTGAAATTTTAAAAGTAAACACTCCAATATTTTTCTCCCAAAAAAGATCTATGTATTGCATTAATGCAGCATTAAATTTAGTAAAATTACTAACTGTGGAAAATCAGGAGAATACATCTATTTATGAGCTAGTTCATAAGTTATTTTCAATTCTAGAAAAAGAAGATTGGTATATAAATTATATTTTTTGGGAACTTGATTTTCTAAGATTGATTGGTTTTGACTTAGATGTAAAGAAATATGCAAAAAAAGAATCCAACGGAAAGGATGAATTTTTTATCACTACAAATCTAAAAAAAATTAAAGTTCCTAATTTTCTTATTTCCAAAAGTGGGGATAATGTAAATAATCAAGATATTATAGACGGTTTGAATCTTATAAGTGAGTATTTACAAACAAATCTTTTTTTACCTAACAGTATTAATTTTCCTCATCAAAGAAAAAAATTCATAGACGATTTTAAATCTTAATTTTTAATAAATTTGTCTATTCTATCTGCAAAATATGAAATAATTGCATTAGCGCCAGCTCTTTTAAATGACATAAGTGTTTCATAAATAGAGTTTTCATTTATTAATCGCTTCTTAATACCATTCATTAACAAACTATATTCACCTGAAACCTGGTAAGCTAAAACTGGTATTTTAAAATTTTCTTTCACTTTTTTTATTATATCGAGGTAGGGAAGACCAGGTTTAACCATTACAAGGTCTGCTCCTTCTTTAATATCTAATGCCACTTCTCTTAAAGCTTCTTCAGAATTACTGAAGTCCATCTGATATGTTTTCTTGTCACCTTTTAAAGATTTTTTTGATCCAACTGCATCTCTAAAGGGACCATAAAACGAAGATGCGTATTTTACAGCATAAGATAATATCTTAATGTACTTAAGTGAGTTATTATCAAGTTCTTGTCTAATTTCACCAATGCGTCCATCCATCATATCTGATGGCGCTATAATATCACTACCCATTTGAGCTTGTAACAGAGATTGTTGAATTAATATTTCTATTGTTTCATCATTAAGAATTTTTTTATCTTTTAAAATCCCATCATGCCCGTGTGAAGTATAAGGATCTAAAGCAACGTCTGTCATAATACCAATTTCATTTTTATATCTATCTTTAATTTTTTTAATAGCTTTACAAACTAAGTTATTTTCATTTAAAGCTTCGCTACCATAAGAGTCTTTTAAACCACTGTTGGTTTGAGGAAAAATTGCTACCATCGGAATTTTTAGTTTTAGAGCTCTATCAACAATTTGATTAAGTTTATCTACACTATATCTGTAAACTTCAGGCATAGTTCTTATTGGAATCTTTTTATTTTTTCCCTCTGTAACAAAGATTGGTAATATAAAATCATTACTAGAAAGAGAGTTTTCTCTAACCAATCTTCTCATCCAATCAGTTTTTCTTGATCTTCTCATTCTCAATTTGGGGTATTTACCAGTGATAATCATTCTCAATGTTTTTTAATGCGACAATAGTAATATATATAAAATTAGTTTATAAGCTATTAATAAAAAAGTTATAAAATGTCACTATCATTTAACGATTTTCAAAAACAAGATATTAAATTCGATATTACAAAACTTCGAGAAGCTTGCACAAAAGTTTTAAACCTTAAAGGTTTTGACACAAGTCTAGGAATTCCTCACTTTGCTGGAATTTCATTAAATCAAATACCAGGAGATCCAGAGTCAATTAAAGGAAATAATGTTCGTGGGGTATTTTGGACAAAACCAAGCAGTAATGGAAAAGAAGTTTCAAGGGACAAAATGATTGATGAAGGCAAGTACACACAGTTTATTGATGAATATAAAGATACCTACTTTAAAACAGTTTATGATGAATTATCAAAAAAATACAAATTAGGCAGAGTAAGATTATTATTGAAGGAACCAAGATCTACTTTAAGTTGGCATCGTGATCCAGAGCCTAGACTACACATACCAATTATAACAAACCCTGGATGTATCATGGTAATTGATAATGTAGCGAAGCATATGCCCGCCGATGGATCTGTTTGGATTACGAATAATAAAAAGTATCACAATGCATTCAATGGTGGTGAAGAGAATAGAATCCATCTTGTTGCTTGTGTACTTGATTACAAATTTAATTAATTTGAATAAAATTTATATATCTTCAGACCACGCTGGATTTAAATTAAAAGAAAAAATAAAATATTCATTAAAAAAGAAAAAATTAAAAATCTTCGACCTAGGACCCAGTAATGATAATTCTGTAGATTATCCAGATTATGCAAAAAAATTAGCAAAGACTGTTGCAAAAAATAAAAAAAATCGTGGTATATTGGTTTGTGGATCAGGTGTTGGAATGTCAATGTCTGCAAATAAGGTTAAAAATATAAGGGCTGCATTGTGTTATAGCATTGAAAATACCAAATTATCGAGATTACATAATGATGCCAATATAATCGCATTAGGATCGAGACTTATTAGCGCAAAATTGGCATTAAATTGTGTTAATATTTTTTTGAAAACCAGATTCGAAAGTGGTAGACACTTAAGAAGGGTAAAAAAAATAAAATAAATTATGTCTAGTGAAGGTAAATACACACATATAGAGTATCAAAACTTTTTTGAAAAAAACCTGTCTGATACGGATCCGGAGATATACAAAGCTATTAATGATGAATTAGCTAGGCAACAACAACATATTGAATTAATTGCTTCTGAAAATATTGTTTCTAATGCTCTTCTAGAGGCTCAAGGATCTGTCTTAACTAATAAGTATGCTGAAGGATATCCGGGAAAAAGATATTATAACGGATGCGATCATGTTGATGTAGCTGAAAACTTAGCTAACGAAAGACTTAAAAAATTATTTAATTGTAAATTTGCAAACAGCCAACCTCATTCTGGAGCTCAAGCTAATGGTGCAGTCTTCTTAGCATTATTAAAACCAGGTGATACTATAATGGGAATGAGTTTAAATTCTGGTGGACACCTTACTCATGGTTCAAAAGCTTCTGTATCTGGTAAATGGTTTAATGCTATTGCATATGATGTAGATAAAAAAACAGAATTATTAGATTATGAGTCTATAGAAAAGCTTGCTGTCGAGAATAAACCAAAACTTATAATTGCAGGTGGAAGTGCGTACTCTAGACAAATTGATTTTAAAAAGTTTAGGGAGATTGCAGATAAAGTAGGAGCATATTTTATGGTGGACATGGCCCACTTTTCTGGTTTAGTTGCAGGTAAAGGATATCCAAATCCAGTAGAGTATGCTGACGTTGTAACTTCAACAACTCATAAAGTTTTTAGAAGTGCACGTGGTGGAATAATTTTAACTAATAATGAAGCTTTGTCTAAAAAATTTAATTCTGCAGTTTTCCCGGGCTATCAAGGTGGACCTTTGATGCACATAATTGCTGCTAAAGCAGTTGGGTTCCTTGAGGCATTAAAACCAGAATTTAGAAATTATATTTCAAATGTAATGGCTAATGCAAAAATTTTAGCTGAGACATTAAAAAACAATGGCTTTAAAATATATTCAGGCGGAACTGATACTCATTTAATGTTGGTAGACTTAAGACCATTCAATGTAAAAGGAAATATTGCGGCTGATAGTTTATGTAGAGCAAACATAACATGTAATAAAAATGGAATTCCATATGATACAGAAAGTCCAATGATAACATCTGGGATAAGATTAGGAACACAAGCTGCAACTACAAGGGGTTTTGGTTTAGATGAATTTAAAAAAGTAGGAGAACTAATAACTAAAACAATAAAAGGTTTATCAGCAAATCCAGACGATAATGCGAAAGTTGAAGCAGAAGTAAGAGAAGAAGTAATTTCACTGTGCTCAAAATTTCCGATTTATAAAAATTTAAAATAGCAAATGATTTGTCCATGTGAAAAAAAAGGTGAAACATCGGTTGTGGATTCACGTCCAACTGAAGATGGTACTGCAATAAGAAGAAGGAGACTTTGCACATGTGGAGAAAGATTTACTACTTTTGAAAGAATTCAATTTAGAGAATTAATGGTTGTTAAAAAGAGTGGAAGAAAATCACCATTTGATAGAGATAAATTATCAAAGTCAATTTATATTGCTCTAAAAAAAAGGCCCATTGATACTGAAACTGTCGAAAAATTTATTACTAATATTTCAAGATCACTTGAAGAGTTGGGTCAAAATGAAATTTCGTCCAATGCAATTGGAAAAATGGTTATGGATGGTTTAAAAAATTTAGACCCAGTAGCTTACGTAAGATTTGCATCTGTTTATAGAAATTTTAGAGAAGAAAAAGACTTTGTACAATTTGTAGACAAAATAGATGTCTTCAAAAAAAGATAGGCTCTATTTAAATTTAGCTCTCAATTTAGCAAAAAATATGGAGGGTTTAACAGGGACAAATCCTTCTGTTGGAAGTGTTCTTGTTAAGAATGATGAGGTTATTTCGTTAGCTTCCACAGGTTATAATGGAACACCTCATTCAGAGTTTAGTTTATTAAATAAAATTGACAAAAAAATAACTAAGGGCTCATCTCTTTATGTAACTTTAGAACCTTGTAGTCATTATGGAAAAACACCGCCTTGTACTAATATTATAATAGATAAAAAGATTTCGAGGCTTGTTTATGGTGCTCATGATATTGATGAAAGATCCTCAAAAAGAGCCAAACAAATTCTAAAATCAAAAAAAATTAAAGTTAAAAATATTAATGTACCTAAGATAAGTGAATTTTATAAACCTTATAATTTTCAAAGAAAATATAAACAACCTTATGTAGTAGGAAAAATAGCATGCTCAAAAGATTTTTTTATTAAAAGTTCTAAATCAAAATATATTTCTAATACATATACTCAATCATTCTCTCATTATCTCAGATATAAAAACCAAGCTATATTAGTCACTTACAAGACGATTAACGAAGACAATCCATTATTGGATTGTAGATTATCTGGTTTAAATGAGTATTCACCAATAAAAGTTATTATAGATAAGAATTTAAAAGTAAAAAAAAATGCAAATATTTTTAAATTAAAGAATACTAAAATAATTATTTTTTATAACTCAGGTGATAGAAAAAAGATAAAGTTTCTTAAGAGTAAAAAAGTAAAACTAATCAATGTTAAACTCGAAAAAAATGGTGAATTTGACTTAAAAAAAGTTATGTCAATTTTGTACCAAAACAATATTCGTTTTTTATTAGTTGAGGGTGGAAATCAGTTTACAAACAAAATGTTGGATAAAAATTTATTTAATGAATTTTATTTAATAAAAACAGATAATAAATTGAGACAATCTGGTAAATTAAACATTAAAAAAATAGTTTATAAATTATCAAAAAAATTTAGAATTAAGAGAAATATCAATCAGTATTTTGATAAAAACAGAATTACAAGATTTATTTAAAAAATGTTTAACGGAATTATATATCAACAGGGAACTGTATCAAAATTTTCGAAGTTAAATGCAGGGACAAAAATATTTATAAAGAGCAAGCTTAAATTAGACAAAAAAGATATTGGTTCATCCATTGCATGTGATGGTGTTTGTCTTACATTGGTTTCAAAAAGAAAAGACTTATTAGAATTTTATCTATCCAAAGAAAGTATCAACAAATCAAAATTTAAGCATCTTAAAATTGGTCAAAAGATTAATCTTGAACTGCCTTTAAAATATGGTCAAGATATTTCAGGTCATATATGTCAAGGCCATGTTGATTGTACTTCTTTATTAAAAAAAATTAAAAAAGTGGGTAAATCAATTGTACTAGAATTTAAAATTGAAAATAAATTTTCAAAATATTTAATACCTAAAGCCTCAATACTTATAAACGGTGTTTCTCTAACAATATCAAAAATAAAAGATAATAACTTTCAAATCTGGTGCATTCCGCATACTTTAAAACTTACCAATTTATCAAATTTAAAGGTTAATGATATTGTTAATATTGAAATAGATATTCTTTCAAAATATGTAAAAAAATTTTATGAAAACAAAAAATTTTAGCTCTGTAGAAAACATTATTCGTAAAGCCAAAAAAGGTGAAATGTATATCCTTGTAGATGATGAACATAGAGAAAATGAAGGTGATTTAGTAATACCGGCTTCAAATGTTTCACCAAAAAAGATTAACTTTATGGCTAAATATGGCAGAGGATTAATTTGTTTAGCGCTAACAAATAAGCAAGCTAGAAGATTAAATCTTTCTCTCATGTCTCCAATTAATAAGTCAAGAAATCAAACAGCTTTTACGGTATCAATAGAAGCAAGAAAGGGAGTTACAACTGGAATTTCTGCTAAAGATAGATCTTTAACAATTAAAACAGCAATAAAAACAAATGTTAAAAAAAAGGAGATAGTATCTCCAGGACACATATTTCCAATCATCTCAAAAGATGGTGGAGTTTTAGTGAGAGCAGGTCATACAGAAGCATCAGTTGATATATCAAAACTAGCCAAAAAAAATCCTTCAGCAGTTATATGTGAAATTATGAATGACAAAGGTGTCATGACAAAAGGTAAAGAGCTTTTTGAATTTGCAAATAGACATAAATTGGCGATAGCAAAAATAGAAGATTTAATTTCTTACAGATTAAAGAATGAAAAACTAGTTAAACTTAAGAAGACTGATAAGATTGTTATTAAGAATAAAAAATATCAAATTAAAATTTTTGAAAATCAGTTAGACGGTTCTGAACATTTTGCACTAATAAAAGGTAAAATCAGTCCGAGCAAAAATACTAGGGTAAGAGTTATATCTTCTAATTTGGTTGAAAGCTATTTGCTAGGAAAAAGATTGCCTAACTCATTTAACAATACACTAGATTATTTTAAAGATTACAATAACTGTATATTAGTTTTTATAAGAGATTCTAATTTAAAATCTGTGTCTTCTACTTTAAGAGATTTTAAATCTGATATGAAAAATAAAATAGGTACCGATAAATTAATCAGAAATTATGGTATTGGGGCCCAAATAATAAAAGCCTTAAGAGTTAAAAATATGATATTAGTTACTAGATCGCCAAAAAAAGTTATTGGTCTAGAGGGTTTTGGAATTAAAATTACTAAACAAGAAATTATAAGATGAAAAAAATTTGTATAGTTGCATCGAATTATTATGAAGACATTATAAATATGTTAATTGATGGAGCTAATGAAGCTCTAAGTAATCATAAAAAAAAATTTAAGACAAATATTATTTATGCGCCAGGAGTTTTTGAAATTCCACATGTGATATCGAAAAATTTAAAAAAATTTGATGCTTTTATAGCATTGGGATGTGTTATTAAAGGAGAGACACCCCATTTTGATTACATTTGTAAATCTTCAATAGATGCTATAATGAAATTATCAATTGAAAACAAAAAACCAATCGGGAATGGAATTTTAACTTGTTTAAATAAAGACCAAGCAGTTGAACGAGCAGATAAATCAAATAAAAATAAAGGTAAAGAGGCTGCTGATGCAGCAATTGAACTTTTGATTGGCGATAACTAAAGATATGCAGCCTCAATACAGTCCAAAAAATAACCCTAGAGTAATTATCATTCAAAAATTATATGGAAAATTTTTTAATAAAGAAGAAGAATTAAAGTTTCCCAAACATCGATTTAAGAAATTTATAAAAGATGTTGTAAATGGTACAATCGAAAGAAATGAAATAATTGATAATGAAATTCAAATACATTTAGAAAATGATATTAAGCTGAATAAACTTGATAAAATTTTCATAATAATTATCAAGAGTGCTATTTTTGAATTATTATACAAACCTAATGTTTCTTCAAAAATAATTATTAAAGAGTATCTAAATGCATCTAATTATTTTATAGATTTATCGCAAACTAAATATCTTAATGCATTACTAGATAAAATATCAAACAAGATAAGAACTTAGATGAATGAAGTCCAACTTATTGATAAATATCTTAAAAGATTAACAAAAAAAAATAGTTCATCTCAAGGTCTAAATGATGATATCTTTTTTGATAAGTCTCAAAAATTAGCAATATCAATTGATACTTATGTTGAAAAAGTACACTTTCCTGATTTTAAATCACCTGATCTTGTAATTAAGAAAATTTTAAGATCATCTTTATCAGACTTAATTTGTAAGGGTGTGAAACCTAAATACTATTTTCTTTCTGCTAGTGGTAATTCTAAATCTTTCTCAAAAAAAAATTTAAAAAAAATTTCAAACTCTTTGTCGTCAGAGCAAAAAAGGTTTGATATTGAACTATCTGGTGGTGATACTGTTTATTCTAGTGTTAATTCCTTTACATGTTGCGTCGTAGGATTTTCAAATAAGATAGTAAAAAGACATAACTCTAAAATTGGAGATGATATTTATATTACTGGGTGCCTAGGTGATAGTTATTTAGGACTCCAAGTTTTAAAAAAAAAAATTTCATTATCAAATGATTTGAAAAAATACTTCATTTCCAAGTTTTATATGCCAGCAATTGATTTAAATATGGTAGATTTCTTACAAAAATTTGCAAATACATCTATTGATATTTCTGATGGGTTAGTGATTGACTTGAAAAAAATGATAAATCATCAAAAACATGGTTTTTTAATCAAACTAGATGACATTAAAATATCAAAACAACTAAAAAACTTTCTAACTAAAAATAATAGATTTAAAATTGAAAATACAATTTGTAACGGTGAAGATTATGAAATTATTTTTACCTCTCATAAAAAAAATCGATCTTCAATTAAAAAGTATGCTAAAAATAAAAATCTTAAAATTCAAAGAATCGGCAAAATATTAAAAAAATTGCAAGATTCCCGTATTTTGAAAGGTAATAAGAAGTTTAGAATAAATAAAAACCTTGGTTATACTCATCAATTTTAACTAATATTATATTGCCTTTTACACTTATTTTTGTAATGTCCATTTTTTTTAAAATGAAACTTTAAATACATAAGGAATTTATGAACTACAATGTCGAAACAATTTTAATCTATACAATTCTAGCTGGTATCCTATCAATTGTTTACGGATATTTTACAGGGAAAAATATTTTAGCTGCAAGTACAGGAAATTCAAAGATGCAAGAAATTGCTTCTGCAATTCAAATTGGAGCAAAAGCATATTTAAATAGACAGTATAAAACTATCGCAATAGTTGGTTTAGTGGTTCTTGTAATTATAAGTTTCTCATTTAGTTTTTTAGTAGGTCTGGGTTATTTAATTGGTGCTGCATTATCTGGTATTGCTGGTTACGTAGGAATGTTAGTTTCAGTTCAGGCTAATGTTAGAACTGCTGAAGCTTCTAGAAAAGGTTTGTCAAAAGGTTTATCAATTGCATTTAAATCAGGAGCAGTAACTGGTATGTTAGTAGCTGGACTAGCTTTATTATCAATAGCTGTTTACTATTATCTACTTTTAAAGTTTAACGTTGATAAAAGAGAATTAATTAATGCATTAATTGCATTAGGATTTGGAGCTTCACTTATATCTATATTTGCACGACTTGGTGGTGGAATTTTTACAAAAGGAGCTGATGTTGGTGCAGATTTAGTAGGAAAAGTAGAGGCAGGAATTCCCGAAGATGATCCGAGAAATCCAGCTGTGATAGCAGACAACGTTGGTGACAACGTTGGTGATTGTGCTGGAATGGCGGCTGATTTATTTGAAACTTATGCAGTAACAATTGTTGCTACAATGGTTTTATCCTCAATTTTTTTTCAGAATGATTTAATGATGATGGTTTATCCTCTTACTATTGGGGGCGCTTGTATAATTACTTCAATTCTTGGAACTTTTTTTGTAAGATTAGGTTCGTCAAAAAATATAATGCTTGCTCTTTACAAAGGGTTCATTGTCACAGCAATTACATCTCTACTAGTTTTATATCCTCTTACTGATTATGTTTTAGGTTTAGATAAAGTTTATTCAATTGGAAACAAACAATTTTCTGGTTTAAGTCTTTATTACTGCAGTGTAATTGGATTAGTAATTACAGGTCTACTTATATGGGTAACTGAATATTATACTGGGACAAATTATAGACCAGTAAAAAGTGTTGCATCTTCATCTACTACCGGGCATGGCACAAATGTAATTCAAGGACTTGCAGTCTCTATGGAAGCAACAGCAATACCAGCATTAATAATTGTTGGTGGAATTTTATTAACAAATTATATTGCTGGTTTGTATGGAATAGCAATCGCTGTAACTGCAATGTTAGCTCTTGCTGGAATGGTTGTTGCATTAGATGCTTATGGACCAGTAACAGATAATGCTGGCGGTATAGCTGAAATGTCAAACTTACCCAAAAATGTAAGAAAAACTACCGATGCATTAGATGCAGTTGGTAATACTACAAAAGCTGTAACTAAAGGTTATGCAATTGGTTCAGCAGGATTAGGAGCTTTAGTTTTGTTCGCAGCATATACGGAAGATATTAAATTTTTTTCAAATTTACCTGGGTCAAAACTTGAAAATGTAGTAGTAAGCTTTGATCTTTCAAATCCTTTTGTTGTTGTAGGATTGTTAGTTGGTGGTATGTTGCCTTATCTTTTTGGATCTATGGGTATGCAAGCTGTTGGAAGAGCAGGGGGCGCAGTTGTAATAGAGGTCAGAAGACAATTTAAAAAGATTCCTGGTATAATGAAAAGAAAAGCAAAACCTGACTACGGTAAACTTGTAGATTTATTAACTAAAGCTGCAATTAAAGAAATGATTATACCTTCTCTACTACCTGTTTTATCGCCAATAGTTTTATATTTAATAATTTATCAAATAGGTGGTCAAGTTGCAGCTTTATCATCTGTAGGGGCAATGCTTTTAGGAGTTATTATAACAGGACTTTTTGTAGCGATTTCTATGACGGCAGGTGGTGGCGCATGGGACAATGCAAAAAAATATATTGAAGATGGTAATCATGGGGGAAAAGGTTCAGAAGCTCATAAAGCTGCAGTAACCGGAGATACAGTTGGTGACCCATATAAAGATACGGCAGGACCAGCAGTTAATCCGATGATAAAGATTACTAACATAGTTGCTTTATTACTTTTAGCTGTGATAGCTGGATAACTTAATTTACTGACCTTGTTCTCTTCTCTTTTTTCTTACACCAAGGGGGTCATTGACTTTTTGCCTCACACTCGATAAAAAATCGTAAATGAAACTTCTTTTTCTGTAAACAATTGTAGTTTTATCTTTATCAAATTTTAGTCTGTTCATATCTTCAATATTATAGAAATCAATTTTTGCTAACAATCCTCTTTCATCTATTTCAAGAACAAGAACGTTGTTAACAACTAATTCTCTTTTTCCAAAGAAATGTGTATTCGTAATTTTTCGTTCTATATAAATCCATACATCATTATCAAATTTACTTCTTGTTGATGGTTCTCCAAAAATCTTTACTAAATCGTTTTTGTTTGTAGAATTTATCTGAATTTTTTTCATTTTTTTTTCAATAAAATAAACCCCGTGGTGGTCATCAACTAGATTTAAAGAACAGTTTGATATAATTAAGAATAAGGATATAAGAAATATGTTTCTCATGTTAAATGAATACGTAAATATATATAATAATTTAGTAAATCTCTCTAGAAATAAAAGTCTTTTTTCTATTTTTACTGATAAAGATACTTTCTCAGATAGAATACTTATATTGTTATTTCATTTTGCATTTTTCTTACGTAATTATAAAGATAATACAGATAAAGAATACTTACAGAAGTTTTACGATTATTTCTTCAGACAAATAGAGCTAAGTATTAGAGAAATTGGCTATGGCGATGTTTCCATAAATAAAAAGATGAAAGATTATATAAATGTATTTTATTCAATTTTAGATAAGATTGATAACTGGGACAAATTGGAAAATGAAAAAAAAGGTGAAATTTTGAGTTTTTATTACAAATTAAAAGACAATCATCTTAAAATCGTCAATTATTTTAATGACTTCGAGATATATTTATCAAAAACTCCTTTAAAATCATTTACAAAGAGTGTAATAAATCATAGATTTTAGATTATGGCTGTACCAAAACGAAAAACAACAAAATCGAGAGCTGGAAAAAGAAGATCTCATATTCAATTCAGTACAAAAAATGTTATTGAGGATAAGAAATCAGGTGAGTATCGTCTTTCACATCATTTAGATTTAAAAACTGGTACCTATAAAGGCAGACAGGTACTAGATCCCAAGGAATAATTTCTCAATGACCAAAATCTTAAATATTGCAGTTGATGCAATGGGTGGGGAAGGTTCACCAAAAAAAACTATAGATGGAATAATTCACCATTCTAAATCATCAAAAAATATAAATTATAATATATTTGGTAATGAGAACGAAATAAAAGAATTAATAAAAGATTTAAAAGGAAACTCTTTTAAGATTTTTAACACAAATGAAAAAATACTTGATACAGATTCTCCTTTAACAGCTGCTAGAAAAGGCAAAAATTCAAGTATGTGGAAAGCAATAGAAAGTGTCAAATCAAACGAGTCGGATATTATAATTTCTGCGGGGAACACTGGTGCACTATTCGTTATTGCAAAAATGAATTTAGAAATGATAGAAAAAATTGATAAACCAGCTTTATCCGCTTTATGGCCAAATAAATCAGGAATGAATGTTGTTCTTGATCTTGGAGCCAACATTGAGTGTAGCGATAAAAATTTAATTGACTTTGCAATAATGGGTTCATCTTTATTTAAATCTCTTTTTCCCAAAGAACAGCCAAAGGTTGCGTTGTTAAATATTGGATCTGAGGACATAAAAGGCAATGAAATGATAAAAGGTGCTTATAAAATTTTAAGTGAAAAAAAAAGTAGTGAATTTAATTTTGCTGGTTATATCGAAGGGAACAATATTATGTCAGGTGATGTAAATGTTATCGTTACTGATGGTTTTACTGGAAACATTGCTCTTAAAACAGCAGAAGGGACTGCAGATTTTATTATGAAGGAAGTAAAAAATTCAATGACATCAAATTTATATGGAAAAATTCTTTCGTTTTTAAATTTCAAAAATTTAAAAAAGATTAAGGACAAATTAGACCCTAGACTTTATAATGGAGCAATTCTTATAGGCCTCAACTCTCCAGTAGTTAAAAGTCATGGTTCAACTGATTATATTGGTTTTTCCTATTCACTAAAAGTTTGTGAAAAAATAGTTAATGGAAATTTGATAGAGAAAATTAAACATAATATAATTACTTAATGAGAGTAAACCTTACCAAAAAAGAAATTATAAATTCTGTATTTATGCAAATTGGTTTCTCAAAAAAAATGTCAGAAAGTATCCTTGATGATATTTTATTGGATATAGTTAAAAATCTTAAAAAATATAAAGTTGTTAAGATATCAAACTTTGGGACTTTTCATGTACGTTATAAAAAAAGCCGAATTGGAAGAAATCCTAAAACAAAGGAGAAAAAAATTATTAAAGAGAGAAATGTAGTATTGTTTAAACCATCTAAAGATTTTAAAAAATTTATTAATACGAAAAATGAAAAAAAGTTTGAAAGCTTATAGAACAATTGGTGAAGTTGCAGAATTACTAGAATTAGAATCTACTCGAAGTAAAAGGAATACTCATACAATTCGTTATTGGGAAAGTGAGTTTAAACAAATAAAACCAATCATGATCAATAAAAGAAGACATTATGATGAAAGAAGTATAGATCTTCTTAAAAAAATAAAGTTCTTACTGAAAGAAAAAGGAATGACTATATCGGGTGTGAAAAAACAATTAAATGGAGATTTTTTTGATATTGACGCTAAAGAAAATAAAACTATAAATGCTTTAGATTTAAAGTTAAAACTAAACAAAATTAATAAATTAATAAAAGATTTAAAAACTTCAAATGGCAAAAAAAACACACGTTAAAGTAAGATTGGTTCCAGAATCAAAACCAGATAGTCCATTTTTTTATTATATAAAGAAACCGGCTGGTGGTGAAAAGGCTAAGATCAAGCTAAAGGCAAAAAAATACAATCCTTCTACAAGAAAACATGAGGTTTTTGTCGAAAAAAAACTACCACCGCACAGTAAATAATTAGTTATTTTTTTTTCTTAAAATTTCTATATTCATATTGAATAAAAGCATTAATCATACTTTTCCATACCTTTAGAGTAATCCTGGCATCTATTTTATTCTTTTTAGATTTTTTCTTAATACTATTTAAAATTACATTAATTCTTTTTCTATCAACTATTTCACTCTTTTTTTCTTTAAGCTTCAAGACGTTTTGAACAACATTAAATCTCTTTTTTAATATTTTGATTAGTTGATTATCAAGTGAATCTAGTTTTTTTCTTAAAACAATTAATTTTTTTTTATTATTAGGCGACATTTAATCTTTTGGATTTAATTATAATTATTATATTTATTCATATATGTACATAAATAAAAGTATCGAAAATTTACTATCTTATTGGTTAATTATTATGTTTGTCTTAGTTTCATCAATAATAATTGTCGGTGGACTTACTAGGCTAACTGACTCAGGTCTATCAATTACTGAATGGGAATTATTTAAAGGATTTTTACCACCTTTTTCAAATACTGAATGGATTGCTTATTTTAATTTATATAAGGAAATACCTGAATACAAATTACAAAACTTCAATATGTCACTAGATGAATTTAAAGTAATTTTCTGGTGGGAGTGGGCTCATAGATTTTTGGGTAGAATAATAGGTTTATTTTTTCTAATACCATTAATATATTTTATTTTCAGACTAGGTTTCAAAAAAACTAAATCATATATATTTATATTTGTACTGATATGTTTTCAAGGATTTATAGGTTGGTATATGGTTATGAGCGGATTAGTTAACAAAGTTGATGTAAGCCATTTTAGATTATCTCTTCACCTTACAACTGCTTTTATTATCTTAACACTCATTCTTTGGCAAATTTTCAATCTTAAAATAAAATTAAAATCTGACTATGGGTATATAAAATTTAAATTACCTGAGATCTTCATTTTCCTGATTTTTTTACAAATAATTGTTGGTGCCTTTGTTTCGGGTATGGATGCTGGAAAAATTTATAATTCATGGCCATTAATGGGCTCGACATTTTTTCCAAATGACAATAATCTTTACAACTTGTTTAAGATTTCAGCTTTTAGTGAACCGTCTCTTGTTCAATTTATGCATCGAAATCTTGCCTACGTTATAATGTCTGTATATTTGATTACTCTTTATTTGGTAATTTCAAATAAATTAATAAAGTTTAATAAAACAGTTATAGTTTTAGGTTTAATATTATTGATTCAAATAGTGTTAGGTATTCTGACAGTAACTAGCGGTGCACAAATGTTTATTGCATCTATGCACCAAATTAGTTCAATTCTTCTTGTAACCTTTAGTGTTTATTTTTTATTTATAAACACTAAGAAAAATTAACTTACAGCCTTCAGACTTGGTTTACCCGAAGCATCAAGTGCTTGTTTTAAGTCTGCAATAATATCATCTGGATGCTCAATACCTATTGATAGTCTTATGTATCCAGGTGTAACACCAGCTGCTAATAATTCTTCTTCAGTAAGCTGACTATGTGTAGTTGTAGCAGGGTGGATAGCTAAACTTCTAGCATCTCCAATATTTGCTACATGATAAAACATTTTCAAAGCCTCAATAAATTTTTTACCAGCTTCTACACCGCCTTTAACTTCAATACCTACTAGAGCACCGTTACCTCCAGAAAAATATTTCTTAGTTCTATCGCCAACTGCCCCTTTGTGAAGTGTTGGATATATAACTCTCTCAACATTTTTATGTTTGGTTAGAAAGTCAACTGCTTTTTCAGCATTTGAACAGTGTTGTTTCATTCTTAAAGGTGCTGTCTCTAACCCTTGTATAATACCCCATGCGTTGTCAGGTGCTAAAGGTGCTCCTAAATCCCTTAATAAACATACTCTTGCTCTTACGGCAAAAGATACATTGGCACCAGTTAATTGAGGTACAACTTCACCCCATTTTGCTCCACCGTAACTCATATCTGGTTCATTAAATAAGGGTTGTCTTTTTGGATCAGCTGTCCAGTCAAAATTTCCTCCATCGACTAAACATCCTCCGATTACTGTACCATGACCTCCAATGAATTTAGTTAATGAATGAACAACAACAGCTGCGCCATGATCTAATGGCTTACATATGACTGGTGCTGCAGTATTATCCATTATTAGAGGAATATTGTGCTTTCTTCCAATATCTGAAACTTCTTTAATTGGAAAAACTCTTAAAGCAGGATTAGGTAATGTTTCTGCATAGAAACATCTAGTTCTGTCATCTATTGCTTTTTCAAAATTTTTTGGATCAGATGGATCAGCGTACCTTACCTCAATACCAAGTTTTTTTAATGTATGTGTAAATAAGTTTACTGTTCCACCATATAGATCTGTTGAACTAACAAAGTTATCACCTGACTGACATACGTTTAGAATTGCAAAAGTAGAAGCCGCTTGACCAGAACCAACAGTCACACAAGCTAGTCCATTTTCAATAGCTGCAACTCTTTTTTCTAAGACATCATTTGTTGGGTTCATGATCCTTGTATAGATATTTCCAAACTCCTTAAGCGCAAATAGATTTGCTGCATGTCCAGTGTTATTAAACTGATATGATGTTGTTCTATAAATCGGAACGGCAACTGCTGTAGTTGCTGGATCACTTCTATATTCACCACCATGTAGAGCAATAGTCTCTGGATTCTTTGATTTACTCATTTTTTTCTCCCTTCGTTGATGATTTGTGTTTTTTGATCAGTAGATATTGTGAATTATGCACTACTTTCATATAATTATTTAGGCTATCATAAGGTAATTGGAAAAAACAAGATAAATATAATAATTTGACAATAGGCTATTTCTAAGTATTAATCCCCGCAAACATGACTAAATTCGTTAAAAAAAGTGAAATAAACTGTAAGTGGTATGAAATTGACGCCAAAAATGCAGTTGTGGGTAGATTAGCAACTGTAATTACAAAAATAATTAGGGGTAAAAATAGCCCTAAATTCTCACCTCACATGGATCATGGTGATTTTGTAGTGGTAAAAAATATAGAACACATAAAATTTACTGGAAATAAATTTGAAAATAAAAAATATTACCGACACACAGGTTATCCTGGTGGTATAAAAGAAACAACACCTGAAAAATTACATCAAAAAAAACCAGAGGAAGTATTAAAATTGGCGGTGAAAAGAATGTTGCCAGGTGGAGCTTTGGGAAAAAAACAATTATCCAAACTTAAAGTTTATGTTGGAGAAAAACATCCTCATGAGTCTCAAAGTCCAGAATTGATTGATGTGTCAAAATTAAATAATAAAAATATTGTCAGAAATTAATTATGGCATCAGAAAATATACAAAGTATGGGTAATTTCACAGAAAGTAAATACGCTACTGGAAGACGAAAAAAGTCAATTGCTAAAGTTTGGCTTAAAAAAGGTAGTGGTAATATTTTTGTTAATGGTAAGAAATATGACGAATATTTTAAAAGATCTAATCATGTTAATCAATTGTTACGTCCTTTTGAGCTTATTGAACAATCAACTTCTTACGACGTAAGATGTTCTGTGAAGGGCGGTGGACATAGTGGCCAAGTTGGAGCCATGATACATGGTATTTCTAAAGCTTTATTGTTATTCGACGCTTCATTCAAAGCTTCTTTAAAAAAAGAAAAACTTACCACTAGAGATTCTCGTTCTGTTGAGCGTAAAAAATACGGTCATAGAAAAGCAAGAAGAAGCTTTCAGTTTTCTAAAAGATAATTACTTTTTTACAATCAACTGTTATAATAATTTATGGACAAACTTAACGTATTAATTGCGGGCTCAACGGGTTATATTGGAACTCAATTGGTGAAACTCCTCTGTAAACACAAAAATGTAAAAATAAAATATCTTTGTGGGAATACATCTGTTGGTAAGAATATTTCATACTACGATAAAGATTTTAAGAAATACAAGCTACCAAAGATAATCAAGATTAATTATAAACTATTTAAAGATGTAGATGTTATATTTACATCCTTGCCTAATGGCGAGTCTCAAAAAATTGCTAACAAACTATTAAAAAAAAATATCATGATTGATCTATCAGCTGATTTTAGATTAACGAATGCAAAAATATATAACAAATATTATGGGATAAAGCATATATCTTTAAATAATCTTAAAAAAAGTATTTATGGCTTAACTGAAATTAACAAGAAAAATTTATCAAAAGGTAAAATTATAGCTTGTCCAGGTTGTTATCCTACTTCTATACTTTTACCTTTATTTCCTTTAATTAAAAAAAATTTAATTGATTTTAAAAATATTGTTATTGACTCAAAATCAGGTTTTTCCGGAGCTGGTCGTGGCGTTCATAAAAAATTCAAGAATAAAAATCTATATGGTTCAACAAGCGCTTATGGAATAGCCTCTCATAGACATAATGCGGAAATTCAACAGGAACTAAGTAATGTTAAAAAAAATATAGAATTTACTTTCACTCCTCATATACTTCCCATGTTTCGAGGGATTTTATCAACTATTTACTTAAATTATAAAAGTAAATCTAATTTGAATAAAATATACAATGAATTAAGAAGATATTATATGAAAGATAAATTTATAAAAATATTGAAGAATAAAGCTCTAAGCACGAATGATGTTATTAACACAAATAATTGCCAAATATCAGTTTGTAGATCTAAGGATAAAAAAAAATTAATTATTCTAAGCAGTATAGATAATTTGATAAAAGGTGGGGCAGGGCAAGCGGTTCAGAATTTAAATCTTATCTATAATTTTAAGTTTAATGAAGGTTTAAAATGAAAAATTTTTTATTCATAATATTTTTTATTTTAATTTCATGTAGCAAAAAGGATCTTAAGACAGAGGTTATCGATATTAATAAAAAAATGACTTTTGAAGAGTTTAGAGTTTTGATTGAAAATAATGGAAACATTAAAGATTACCCAAATATAGACTGATGAAAAAAGAATTTAATATTGCGATTGTAGGATTAGGACAAATAGGTATTTTTCTTTATAATGAACTCAAAAGAAATCAAAAAACTATTCAACTTTTAACAGGAAAAAAAATTAAAATTGTTGGTTTATCAGCAAGAAATAAAAATAAAAAAAGAAGATACCCAATTAATAAAAAGATCTTTTTTAAAGATCCAATTAAAATGCTTAAGAGTAAACAAGTTGATATTTTGTTTGAATGTATTGGATTATCAGATGGAATGTCAAAGAGATGTGTTGAGTTTGCTTTGAATAGGAAAATTCATGTCATAACTCCAAACAAAGCCTTAATATCAAAACATGGTGACAAACTTTCTTCAATTGCTGAAAATAAAAGAGTAAATTTAGAGTTTGAAGCATCTGTTGGAGGTGGTATTCCAATTCTTAGAACAATAAAAGATAGTCTTGCAACCAATCACATTACAAAAGTTTATGGAATATTGAACGGAACATGTAATTACATATTGTCTGAGATGGAAAAAACAAAAGATAATTTTAAAAATGTCCTTACCAAAGCCCAAAAATTGGGGTATGCAGAACCAGGTAATCCAAAATTAGATTTAAATGGGTATGACGCTCTTGCTAAAGTTAAAATTCTATCTGCTTTAGCATTTAATAAACGTTTATCGAATTCAGTTTCTTTAATGGAAGGAATAGAAAATGTCGAACCAAAGGATTTTGAAATAGCAGATCAATTAAATCTTAGAATAAAATTATTAGGTATTACAGAAATCATCAATAATAAGCTTTTTGAAAGGGTTCACCCATGTTTGGTCAAAAAGAATACATATATTGGAAATGTAGGCGGCGTAATGAACGCAGTAATATTAGAAGGAAAACCAGTTGGAGAGAGTGTTTTGCAAGGTGAAGGGGCAGGGCCTGAACCTACATCATCGGCACTAATGTCAGATTTAATGTCAATTTTGAGAGGAAATATTAAATATCCTTTTGGCATTCCTAATGCAAAACGAAATAAAATTAGAAGTTATGATCTTAATAATTATGAAAATTCTTTGTATATTCGATTTGAAGTAAAAGACAAACAGGGTGTATTATCTCAAATCACAAAAAACTTAGCTAATAATAAAATTTCTATTCAAAGATTAATACAAATTCCGAATAATAAAAACAAAACAGCTTCAATTGTTATTATTACACATGCAACTAAACAAATAAATTCAGATAAATGTGTTAGATCATTACAAAAAAACAAAAATGTGCTTAAAAAGCCTGTTTTATTAAGGCTTTTTTAGTAATGGAAATATACGTAAAGATATTTGAAGTTATTTTTCCAGTTTTTTTTGTCATAGGTATTGGTTACTATTTAGGTAAAAAAAATCCAAAATTTGACACTAATTTTATAACAAATTTTGCTGGAAATATTGGTACACCAGCGATGATCTTTTATACTGTTACGACAACAGGCATAACTCTAAGTATTTTTGTTCATTACTTTGCATATGCTATTTTAATGATTGGTGGTTTTGCAATAGTTGGACTTATAGTACTTTTTCTCCTTAAAAAAGATCTTAGTATGGAACTTCCACCATTAATTCTTCCAAATACTGGGAATATGGGTGTTCCAATTTGTTTATTTGCCTATGGAATTCAAGGTTTAGGAGTAGCTTCTGCTGTTGCTTCCGTAATTATTCTTTTTCATTTTACACTAGGTGTTTTTTTAGCAAAAAAAAAATTTTCATTTGATATTCTTATTAAAAGTCCACCTGTATACGCAATTATAGTCTCTGTTTTTTTTCTATTTTTTGATATCAAAACACCTTTGTTTCTTGAAAACACAACTTTTCTTCTCACTTATGCAACTATTTTTTTGGTATTGATGTCTTTGGGTATTGCATTAACAAGGTTTAAATTTTCTTTTCGAGACTCAATTATATTCTCATTATTAAGAGTTATAATAGGTCCCATTATAGGCTTTGCCGTTATTTACTATTTTGATCTTTCAGGATTTCCTGCAGGAGTACTTTTAATACAAAGTGCTATGCCAAGTGCTATATTGAACTATTTAGTTGGAAGCATGTATTCTCCCAAAAAAATTGTTGATAGTATTGCAAGTACAATTGTTACATCAACTTTAATGTCATTTATCACTATTCCTATTGTGGTATTCTTTGCTTTAAGATATTTCAATTAAATATAATATATAAATGAAAGCTATAACTTTTAATCTATTAGCGTGGGTAATGCTCCCCATAATGGATGGTTTTGCTAAATATCTCAGTTCTGATCTTCCAGTTTTACAAATTACGTGGGCACGATACTTTTTCACTGTAGCATTTACATTACCAATAATGTTTTTCTTTTTTAGAAAAAATCTTGTTTGGACTGATAAACCTAAACTACAACTTATTAGAGGTTTAATTTTATTAACCGCAAACGTTTGTTTTTTTTATTCAATTTCAATAATTTCGTTGGCAAAGGCTCTTACATTAGCATTCATTGCTCCTTTAATTGTTACAGCATTTTCTCCAATTTTTTTAGGTGAGAAAGTTGGTTTTAGAAGATGGTCTGCAGTTATAATTGGTTTTATTGGATCTATGGTAGTAATCAGACCAGGATTTGTAGAAATAAACTTAGCAAGTTTAGCGGCTTTAGGAACTGGGGTTATGTATGGTTTTTATTTAATAATTACACGAAAACTAAGTTCATCTGATAATCCATTATTAACTTTATTATTAACTGGTGTAGTAGGGGCCATAATAATCTCATTTGTTATGCCTTTCGTATGGATTAAACCTACCTTAAATCAATGGTCTATGATGGCGGCTATTGGAATATTTGCATGTGTAGGTCATTTATTTATTATATTGTCTCTTAAATATGCAGATGCTTCGAAATTAGCTCCATTTAGTTATTTTGAGATAGTTACAAATATTATAATAGGATATTACTTCTTTAGCGATTTCCCTGATAAATGGACTTTCCTAGGTTTATTTATTATTATTCTTAGTGGTATCTATATATCAAGGCGAGAGAACATCATTAAAAGACTTAAATAAATAGGTAATATAAGTTTACTAATTAGTTAAGTAACACTTTAATATATTATTGTAAACTATTGTTATTATTGAATATTATTAGTATTGTTAAAGGAATATTTTTGGTAAAAAAACTAAAAAAACTGTAAATTAATGATAAAAATGAAAAAACCTTTAAAATAGCCATTAATATTAGATCAAAGACAGTGAAAAATCAAAAAAAAGGGGGTGTCTAAAACTATGATTGTTCAATAATTTTAGACCAATGCAGATATTGAATATGCTATTTAAACGGCCATAGAGGGGTCAATTTTAAGAATTACCCTCTGAATGGTGCAACTGATTGTTGAATCTATAAATAATATCAATTTATAGCCTGAATTTTAAAAAAATGTTGATTTAATTGGGTTTTTGAGTGAAAAAAAGCCCTAAATATCAACCTTTTCTGACCTCAATAATTTCAATTTTTGATCAACTCCACCTCTTCCGGAGTAACCTCCAAGGCCTCCATCAGACCTAATTACCCTATGACATGGTATATTTGGAGCATAAGGGTTCGCAGCACAAGCATTAGCAACCGCACGAGCTGATTTTGGCTTATTTATTGCTATAGCTACTTGTTTATATGTTTTTACAGATCCTTTAGGTATCTTTTTAAGATAATTCCATACTTGTAATTGAAATTTAGTGCCTTTCATGAAGAAAAAACCCCTGTTTCCTTGCACTTTTTACGGTGCAAAGAACAGTAGTTTTGGCACGTCGTTGTATGCGCTACCGCCATGCCTTCCGCCCTACGATTTTAGCGCTACTCCGTAAGACTTTCTGCCCCCTGGGCTTGGTCCTCTCGGCCTTTCCCCAGTCGGCCAGTTAAGGGTTGCCCCTTAATTCATCTCACTATAACAAACTACTAAGGTTGAATGTATCACTTTTTAAGCGATTAAACAGGATAGGTGTGAATAACGTTAATAACTTTAAAAGTACAATAATGAAATAATACCAAATAAGCTTAAAATTAATACTGCTATCAAAATGTATATAGATTTCTTTTTCTCTGGCTTATCTAATTTTTCAAATTTAAACAGCACAAAAAAAACTATTCCGATAAAAGCTAAAGCTAAAATTATATATTTTAACATTAAAACAAATTAACTTATTTACTTGACATCTTAAATGACTTATATTATTACTAATGATAATTAATTGTTATCAATAGTAATTATGAATAAATTAACGACAGATCTTAAATCGCTTCATGAAGCAACTTTAAATAATCTTAAAAGTTCTAAAGCAAATAATACATTAAGGGCTTACAAATCTGATTTTAAAGACTTTGGGGCTTTTTGTGCTAAGCATGGACTGAGTTCATTGCCATCAGAGCCAAAAATAGTCTCTATATACCTTACTTATCTATCAAAAAATTCTAAAATAAGCACTATAAGAAGAAGATTGGTATCAATTAGCATGGTTCATAAGCTAAAAGGCCATTATTTAGATACAAAACATCCAATTATTACTGAGAACTTGTTAGGTATTAAAAGAGTAAAAGGTAGTATTCAAAAAGGCAAAAAACCCATATTAATCAATCATTTAAAATCTATAATTAATGTAATAGACGAACAAAAGAGCGAAGAAATTAAAAAATTAAGAGACAGATCAATAATACTTATCGGGTTTGGAGGTGGTTTTAGAAGAACCGAGCTAATTTCTATAGACCATGAGGACTTAGACTTTGTTACTGAAGGCCTTAAAATAACAATCAGAAGATCAAAAACAGATCAATTTGGAGAAGGAATGATAAAGGGCCTACCCTACTTCTCTAATGAAAAATATTGTCCAGTTACTAGTCTTAAAAAATGGTTAGAAGTATCAAAGATAAAATCAGGACCTATTTTTAGAAGGTTTTCTAAAGGCTCACTATTGAAAGATAAAAGACTTACAGATCAATCTGTAGTATTGTTAATAAAAGAATATTTAAACTTAGCCGGTATAGAAAATAAAAACTTTGCAGGTCATAGTTTAAGAGCAGGATTTGCAACAGTTGCGGCAGAATTTGGAGCTGACGAAAGAAGTATAATGGCTATGACCGGTCATAAAACTACTCAGATGGTTAGAAGATATATAAGAGAAGCTAATATATTCAAAGATAATGCGTTAAATAAAATTAAAATATAAAAAAAATTTAATTTAAATCTATTATTAAATTAAGCGTTTATATTTTTCATTATCTTTTTCAAAGCTATACAAATTATTTTTACCTTTTTTAAACTTAATTCAGGGTACAAAGGTAGAGAAAATATACCTTTGGATGCGATTTCAGAAATCATGTGTTTATCCTTTTTAAAAAAAGTCGAATAACCTTTCATTTTATGTATCGGGAAAGGATAAATTACCCTAGTTTTAATTTTTTGTTGCAATAATTTATTTACAATTAAGTTTCTTTTTTTATGAAAAACTGTGTATAAATGATATACGTCAAATTTATCTTTATTTTTAGTTGGAAGTATTAAATTTGTATTTTTTAATTCTTTATCATAAAGTTTCGCTATGGTTCTTCTACGTGATATAAAGTTATCAATTTTGTCCAATTTGAAATCAAGAATTTTACTATTTATCTCGTCTAACCTAGAATTAAGACCATGGACATTTGAGTAGTACTTGTTATAAAACTTATTTTTTTTATTGACTGTATCAATACCATAAAATCTAATCTTCTTAACCAATGAATATAATTTGAAATTATTTGTTAAAATAAATCCACCATCACTATACCCACCTAAAACTTTTGTTGGATAAAAAGAAAAGCATCCAAACGAACCGAAAGTACCGACAAATTTATTCTTATATTTTGCACCTTGGGCTTGAGCGCAATCTTCTATTATATTTAATTTATATTTCTTCGAAATTCTCATTATTTCATCCATATCACAAGATTGACCATATAAATGAACGGGAATAATCACCTTTGTTTTCTTGGTAATTTTTTTTTCAATCTTACTTGTATCTAATAAATAGTCTTTTTTAATATCAACTAAAACAGGTTTCGCTCCAGAGTTAACTATTGCTGAAATAGTTGGAATAGCAGTGTTTGATGCTGTTATAACCTCATCACCTTTTTTTAAATTTAGTGCCATTAGTGATATCATTAATGCATCTGTGCCGCTTCTTACAGCAATTCCAAATTTTGATTTATATTTTTTAGTGAATTTTTTCTCAAATTGATTTAGATTTGGACCAAAAAAAATTAGTCCTTTCTTCAAAGTATTGTTAATAATTCTATTAAATACAGGCTTATATTTCCTATATTCTTCTTCAAAAGACCAAAAATTAATCATTTTTAAATTTCAACGTGCGCTATCCAATTGGTTTTTTTTAGGATTTTTTTTTCTTTTTTGTAAATTTCTTCCTTGTGATTCCATGCGAATAGAAATGTATAATCAGGTAAATTTTTTCTGAAATACTTTATATTTACAATAGGAATATGGGTTTTTGGAGTAAATTTGCCAACTTTATCCTTTGTTGTGTCGCAAATAAAATCTATGTGCCTATTGTCGATACCACAATAATTCAATATTGTCGTACTTTTTGATGTTGCAGCATACCCAGCAATAGTTTTATTTTTCTTCTTGATAGAAAAAATTTTATTTCTTAATTTTTTTTTAGAAATTTCACATTTTTTTTTAAAATCAAGGCAACCTTTTAATTTGTCAATATTTGCTTTTTTTTCATTTTTTAAACTATTAGTAACAATATTTTTGATTTTATATTCACCTTTTCTTGCAATTACATATCGCATTGATCCACCATGTGTTTTTTGTGCTTTAACATCAATCAAATCAAAATTGTATAATTCAAAAATTTTTTTTACCGAAGAAACTGAAAACATAAAAATATGTTCATCGTAAATTTGATCATATGAGGTTTTTTTATACATAGAACCAAGATAAGGTTCTTCAAAAATAAATATACCTTTTTTAGATAACAATTTATCAATACCTTTAATTAGATCTGTTAGATCAGGTATATGACAAATTGCGTTAGCAGCACAAATTATATCTGTTTTATTTATAAATTTTTTGAGTGTATTTGCTGTTTTTAATGAAAAAAATTTATTAATTGTATTTATTTTATTTTTTTTTGCGATGGTAGCTACATTTTTTGATGGTTCTATTCCTAAAATATTTATCCTTTTTGATTTAAAATTCTTTAAAAAAGTTCCATCATTTGAACCAATTTCTATAATATTCTTTACATTATTAAAATATTTTTCTTTAATCCATTTTGAATAATCTTCAAAATGTTTAATCATATAATTTGAACTAGATGTAAAAAAAGGATAATTTTTATTGAACATTAATTTAGGTTTTGGATGATCATTAAGTTGAAATAATGAAATATCTTTTGAAAAACCAACTTCCATTTTAAAAAAAAACTCTTTTTTAAAATCCTTTTTATGTAAAAAACCATTTGCAATTGGCATTTTACCAAAAGACATAAATGGTCTTATTTTTTTTTTTGTTATTTTGCAAATCATCTATATATTTTTAAGTAATTTCATTGTATCTTTTATATCATCAATAATTTTACTATTTAAATCTAACCCTTCTTTATTTAATTTCCTTTTATCAACATGATACGATAATTGATTCATTATCTTTGAATTAACAAATTTAATCTTTAATTTTTTTTTAAATTTTTTAATCTTTTTAATTATTTGCTTTACTGTACAATTTTCTGAAAGAGCATTGTAGATATCATTTTTAAATAAATCATTTTCAATAGTAAATTTAAATACTTTAAAGGCATCCTTTAAAGATAAATAAGGTCTATATTGATTAAGTGCGGTTTTATAAACTGCAATATCATTATCTAAAGCAGCGTTTAAACAAAATTTATTTACAGCTGTATGGAACCTCATTCCACTTGAAACTCCAGAAATTGTTCCAAACCTATAAGTTATGTATTTAATCTTATTAGAAGCATTTTTAAGCATTTCTTCTTCTATGAGCTTTATTTCTGCGTAAGGTGACTGAGGCTTTAAATATTTTTTTTCACAACTTTCGTCAACTAAAGAGGATTGTTTACCGTATACACTAGTTGATGAAATATGAATTAATTTACATTTATTTTCTTTACAAAAATTTATTACGTTTTTCATACTGTTTATATTATTTTTATACATTTCAGTTTTTTTTTCAAAACTTCCCTCAGCATTTGTCATAGATGCAAGATGAATTATATAGTCAATTTTTTTAAATCTTTTTAAAGAATCTTTCTTAGATACATCCAAGTGATAAAATTTGAGATTGTTTTCTTTTTTAGATCTAAATAATGAATTTATTTGAGTTGACTTAAGGTTATCAACTATAATTGTTTTTTTAATATTTCTAATTTTATGTATATTTTTGACCAAAAAAGATCCAATGTGTCCACAACATCCTGTTATCAATAAATTCATTATCTATTTATTATCTTTAAAAAATCTGAATATTTTTCTATATAGTCAGAAAATTCGTACTCTCTATTACAAAAAACCATCAATTTTGACTCATTTGTATTAAATTTGATTTTACACCAGGTCTTGGGTTTTAATAATAAAAAATTAGTTTTTTTTAAAGATAAATATTTTTTAAATTTACCCTTCCTATTTTCATATTCAACCATCATTGATCCATATAGTGGTATCAGTAATTGAAAACATTTATAATGTGCGTGCTCTCCCCTTATAGAGTTTTTTTTACCATGAATAACAAAAACACGTTTAGGTTTAAATGGAATATCTTTTTTAAATGAAATTGGAACTAGAAAACCAGTATTATTTTTATAAATCTTAAGCTTCTTTTTTAACATTTTATAATTTAAATAATTCTCTTAACGACTGGTTTTTATTTTTATCTTTTTCAGATAATATCGGATTTTTAATCGGCCAATTAATATTTATATCAGGATCGTTCCAAGCAAGAGTTTTTTCATATTTTGCATTTCTAAATCTCGAACATCTATAGTTAATTGTGCATGATTTTGACAAACATAAAAAGCCATGAGCAAAATTTTCAGGAATATAAAATGAAAAATTGTCATTTTGACTTATTATGATAGAAAAATATTTACCAAAAGTTTTAGAATTTTTTCTCAAGTCTACTGCTACATCCAAAACTTTTCCATGTGTGACAGTAATTAATTTAGCTTGTGGAAATTTACTTTGAAAATGAAGACCACGTAAGACATTTTTTTTTGAATAAGACATGATATCGAAAGGAAAATTTGTATTCAAAATATCTTTTCTAAAAACTTCTCTTAAGTACCCCCTCTTATCCTTAAATATTTGAGATTTAAGTATTAGTAAGCCATCAATTTTTGTTTTAATTAATTTCATATTTAAAGTATTTAAAGTTTAAGAATTTTATCTGAAAATAATTCATAGTTAATGATAAATATTATTTTGTCAAATTGAAATAAATTAAGATTTTATCCATATAAAACATTAAAGTCTTTAAAAAGAAGTAATTAATGAAATAATTGCTTTAACAATATCATTATTTTTCTATACTTATTAATTTATGAATCTAACTGTTGTATTAGTTAACTATAAATGTGATAAACGTAAACTTCAATTATGTTTAAATAGTATTAAAATAGCAACCTCAATTATTATCATTGATCATTCACATGATTTTACCTTCGATGATCTTATAGTTCCAAAGAATCTTAAAATCAAAGTAATTAGAAACACTAATTTAGGTAATGGAGCAGGAATTAACTGTGGTCTTAAAAATGCAAATACTAAATTAGTTTTATATTTAGATATAGATACAATTTTATCAAATAATTTTTTTGAAATCTTGGGTAATACAGTTAAGGAAATAGATGATTTTGCGGTAATTGCTCCAAAAATTGAAGGATTCTATAATGATCAAAGAATAAGTAAAACAGGAAATCTATCTTTAATAAGATTTTATTATAATAAATTTTTTTTTAAGCTTAATCTAATTGAAAATAAATCAATGAATATTAAAGATGTATTTTTTGTAAGTGGTGCAATTATGTTAATTAATAAAGAAAACACTTTTGAAAAAGGTATTCGATTTGATGAAAATATTTTCATGTTTTTTGAAGAAGATGATTTTTTTCATCAATGTTTTAAACTTCAAAAAAAAATATATCTTATTGAAAATCTCAAAGCGAGTCATTATGATGGATCACTTAATATAAAATCATTAAATTATGAATGTTTTAAAAAATGGCATTGGGAACGTTCTAGGTATTATTTCTTGAATAAACATTATAATAAAATATTAATTTTTATTCTGGCGTTAAAATCATTAATTAAATTTACGCTCAAAATATTAACATTTTATTTTTTAGATAAAGAAAAGTTTCTTTTGAATAAGTCTAGACTATCAGGTTTACTAAGTTTTTATTTTAAAAATAAATGTAGAATTGAATTTTAAAATGGATTATAAATTTTTAAATAATTTTTTATCAAAAAAATTTACCAAATTTTTCCCTAAAACTATTAATAGAAAACTTTTAAGAAGATATGGAATTTTTTTTGTACCAACTAAACTAAAAATTTTACCTAAAAACTTTTATCCGATTTATATAAAATTAAATGAACAAATTAAATTAGTTGAAAATTTTGATGCTACTAAAAAGTTGACTAAATTTAATACAAAAATGGATATGGATATTTTTCTACAAAAGTTATTCAAAAAAAAGAAATTTAACTATCTTGATATCGGTGGTGACAATATTGATTTATATCTTAAATTAAACAGTAAATTAAATATAATGAACTATTATATTTTTAATTTTAAAGATATAATTGATGTTTTTAAGGTTATAAAAAAAAAATTTAAAATAAAGAATCTTTTTCCTATAACTAATTTGCCAAAATTAATGAATTTTGACTTAGTTTATTTTGGATCTTCAATTCAATATTTTAAAAACTATGACCTTTTTTTAAAAAAAATTTTTTCAACCAAACCTAAGTATATTTTTTTTTCAGGGACAACATTTTTTAAAGACAATATATCAAAAGAAAAAATAATAGTAAAACAAACCAATATACTACCTTATACAGTTTATTTATATTTTTTTAATTTAAAAAAATTTATCTCTTTTTTTAAAAAAAACAATTACAGATTAGTTTTTTATAAAAAGAATAAATTTGCGAAAGTAAGTTACAAGAATTTTTATCCATTTATTAAAAATATTATGTACTTAGATATACTGTTTGTTAAAAATAAATAATTTATTTTTTAAGTCTATATATATATTTGACGTATAGATAATTAATTTTACACCTTATAAAATGATAAATGTAATTTATATCTATTTTAGGATCTTTTAACTCTGATATATAAGGTATATCAGACTTAAGATAAAATTTTTTAAAGAATTTTATTGTAATCCCCCATTTTAAAAGAAAAATTTTATTTCCTTTGTTGCCAGACTCTGTTTTGATTTTGTTGTCTTTGTTATCTCTTCTCGAAACAACTGAACCAAAATGAAATACTAGACATTTACCTAATCCTTTAAAAATTCTTACATTCTCTCTCCATAATTTCATGTTTAAATCTGGATCTGATCCTGTACCTGGATAAAACTCTTCACTAAAACCGCCTACTTTGTTCCATAAATCCTTATGAATTAAATGTGGAGCCCATGTAGATCCTTGAAAATCATAGAAATTTAGCTTTTTAAAATTATCTAATAATTTTTTCTCATTAAAATTATTAATGTTATCACCACAGTTAAGTGAATATTCTCCAGACGTGCCAATCATGGTTCCAGATATATAAAAATTTTTATGTCCTATTTTATCAACTTCATTTTTCAATTCTATATCCCAACCTGGGCAAAAGTAGAAATCATCATGTGAATATAAGATATATTCATATCTTGCTTTTTTTGCTGCAGAATTCATACCTTCGCATATTCCTGCATTATATTTTGTATAAGTATAATCAAGACCTTCATTTTGAAGATAATTTGTAGTTCCATCATTTCCTACATTAACATGTGGAATTATTTGATGATTG
>CACFAI010000002.1 GCA_902564265.1 uncultured Pelagibacteraceae bacterium
ATCCTTGTATCAGACCTTCTTCATTGTTTAGATTATTTTTTTTGCTTATTTTTGATGGTTTGGTAATTGCTTTTCCATTTTTATAATTCATTGTGTACCAACCAAATACCATATCAAATACTTTAAATTTACCTTGCTCTTTATCTTTTTTAAAGATTCCGTTTTTTTTTGTTTGTATAATAGGACTAAAATTTTTGTTTAAAAATATATCAACATGGTCACTGTCAAATAATCCTATATATTCAGTTTTTTCTCCTTTGCCGTCCTTTTTTCCTAGTATCCAATTACCAGCATATCTTTCTTCTAAAACATAGCCTACAGATTTCTCTATTAAATATTTAGAATATTTTTTCCAAAGGGTTTTGATTTTTTGAGATTTATAAAGTTTAGCTAATGTTGAATCATATTTATAAACTTCCAATATACCTTTGCCATTTGGCTTACCATCTAAAGAATGTCCTGAATAATATTTAATTATTTTAATATCACCCTCCTCGAAAGGAAATCTCTCTATTGTTGGTCCGTACTTTATAGAAAATTTTTCAATTACTAGTTTGTCTACTTTTTCAAATTTTTTTTTCATTCAGATTTTGAAATTTCTGATGATGTTGCTCTTAAAGTTTTAGCTGATGTAGGTGCTACTTTTGATGAAACTTTGGCAATCACAATCAAGCAAATGAATAAAATTGCAAAACTTTTCGTAAGATTCATATTGTAGGATTTTATAGGATAACTAGGACCAAACTAGGATTAAATTAAAAATTTTTTGAAAATATATCTCTGTTTTTTTGTTGAATTTTAATATTATACTTATAAAACCTTGCTTAAGGAGAGATGGCTGAGCGGTTGAAAGCACCGGTCTTGAAAACCGGCAAAGGGGCAACTCTTTCCTGGGTTCGAATCCCAGTCTCTCCGCCATTATTTAAATTTTTGAAATTTATCAATAATGTGTAAAATTTTTTCATCTTTATAGTCGATTAATGATTCTTTCTTTTTAATAGAAATCAATGTTTCATCATCCATATTAACAAATGAATCTAGAGTTTTTAGAAAATTTTCATCCAAATCGTTAATCAACGATTTTACAAAAGCTGTCATCAGTATATCCATTTCTTTTGTTCCTCTATAGGAAGCCCTGTATATAATTTTATTTTTAAGATCTTCTTTATTAAGAGTCATGATATTATAACTAAACTATGTCTTCATATGAATATTTGCTATCCGATATAAGTACCATAAAAGGTATAGGAACTAAAATAGGAAAATTATTTCGAAAAAAGAATATTAACACAATATTTGATCTTCTTTGGAATTTGCCTAGAGATTTTGTGGATAGATCAAATGTTTATCCAATTAATGAATTGCAAGTAGGAAAAATACAAACAGTAACAGTTGTGGTAAAAAAATATAATTTTCCACGTATCAGAAACTTGCCTAACAAAGTAATATGTGAAGACGAAACTGGAAAGTTAGATTGCATTTTTTTTAATAGTTATGAGGGATATATTAGAAAAATACTTCCACTAAACGCAAAAGTAACTATCAGTGGTAAGATTGGTTATTACAATAAAAAATATCAAATAACTAACCCTACTCATTTATCTGAAGATCCTAATTCTGTTAAAAAAATTGATAAAAGTTATAGTTTAACTGAAGGCATTAATAACAAACTTTATAACAAAATCATTCAAGAAGTACTAAAAAATATACCAAATTTAGATGAATGGTTGGATAAAGAAACTCTAAAAAAATTTGAAAATATTTCATGGAAAAAAGCAGTTTTAGAACTTCATAATCCTAATAATATAAATAAAAAGGGTAATTTTTTAAAAAGATTAATTTTTGATGAAATTCTCTCTACTTTTTTAATTAACTCGAAAATAAGAAAAACTATTAAAAAATTTAAAAAAGAAAAAAAAATATTTAATAACGATTTTTCAAACAATATAAAAAAAGAATTGAGTTATGAGCTTACCTCCGATCAAACAAACGCATTAAATGAGATAAACAATGATTTAAAATCTGAAGAAAAAATGTTCAGACTTTTACAGGGAGATGTTGGAAGTGGTAAAACTATTATAGCATTAATTTCATGTTTTAATGTTGTTAATAGTGGTTACCAGGTTGCTTTTATGGCACCAACTGAAATTTTAGCATATCAACATTACAAATTAGCTCAATCTTTATTAAAAGATAAAATTAAAATCGGTTTTTTAACTTCTAAAACTGATTATACTGAGAGGAAAAAGATAATTAAAGATTTAGAAGCTAATAAAATTAAAATTCTTTTTGGAACTCATTCAGTCTTTCAAGAAAAAATAAATTATAACAAACTTGGACTTGTTGTTATTGATGAACAACATAAATTTGGTGTTAAGCAACGAAAAAAATTATCAGATAAAGGTGGTAAAAATTGCGATGTATTAGTTATGTCAGCAACTCCTATACCAAGAACTATGATTATGACTGTTTTTGGAGATATGGATGTTACTATCATTAAACAAAAACCTAAAAATAGAAAACCAGTAAAAACTTACAGTAAGGTCGATACAAAACTTAACGAAATAATTGATTTTACAAAAAATCAAATTAAGAAAGGTAATCAAATTTTTTGGGTTTGCCCTTTAATCGAAGAGTCTAAAAAAGTTGATCATCAATCAGCAGTGCAAAGATATAATGGTCTTCAAAAAATTTTTAAAGATCGAGCTGGTCTTTTGCATGGTTCACTCGATAAAACTGATAAAGATAAAATATTGAATAATTTTCTGAACAAAAAAATTGATATTTTGATCTCAACAACAGTTATTGAAGTTGGTATTGATTTTCCAAATGCAAATGTGATCATAATAGAAAACTCAAATAAATTTGGTTTATCGCAACTTCATCAACTAAGAGGAAGAGTTGGTAGAGGTAATAAGGAGTCGTTTTGCATTCTAATGTTTAAAAAGAATTTAAGTAAAAATGCTAGAAAACGAATAAATATTTTGAAGGAAAATAATGATGGATTTAAAATATCAGAAGAAGATATGAAATTAAGAGGTTATGGTGATTTACTAGGGTTTAAACAAAGCGGAGTTCAAAGTTTTCGACTTGCTGATCCTGTTTTAAATGAGGATCTTTTTATATTAGCAGAGAAAGAGACTAAAAGAATTGAAAGGGATAATATAAATTTAAATAAGTTTCAACCTTTGCTCAAACTTTATGACAGAGCCGATATTTTAAATGATATTGTTTAATTGTCAGCAGGATCTGAAGTACCAGCTGATACAATAAATTTTGAAGCTTCCTCAAAAGTCATATCAAGAAAAATAACTTCTTCTTTTGGAAACATTAACAAGAAACCACTTGTAGGATTTGGGGTTGTGGGAACAAATACATTAATTAAATCTTTATTAACTTTTTTACTTATCTCACCTTTATTTTCTTTTGTAGCAAAACCGACAGCCCATGAACCTTTTTTAGGATACTCAACCAGAACCACACTTTTTTTATTATCAGATTTGTTAGTGAAACTTTCAGTCATTTGACCAATAGCAGAATAAATTGTCCTCAAAATAGGAATTCTTTTAAAAAGATCATTAATTAAATTTAAAATTTTTTTTCCAAAAAAGGATAAAGAGATACCACCAACTAAAGTTATAAAAAATACAGATAATAAAATTTCTAGGCCCGGTATAGAAAAAGGAAGATAATTATTTGGATTTATTTCACTAGGAATTAATTTTGAGGATATTTTTATTATGAATAAAGTAAGATACAGAGTAAAACCAATTGGTATCAAAACAACAATTCCAGCTATAAAAGCATTTCTTAATTTAGAAGTAATTGAAGATTTCTTTTTCATTAATTATAAGATGAATAAATTACAAAACATAAAGCAGTTATGAATAAAAAAACTAATATTTTATTGTTTAAATTCATAAAAAAACTATTAAAACATATTACTTAATATATTTAAAATGAATAGAAGAAAATTTCTTAATATTGTCGGTTGTTGTGGATGTAGCTATATTATTAATTCATGCGCCACAGTACCAATTACTGAAAGAAAACAGCTTAAATTAATACCAGAAACAAAACTAAATGCTCAAGCAGCTCAAATTTATGAGAAAGTAAAAAAAAAAGAAAAATTAATTACTGAAGGGCGTGATTTAAAAGAAATTAAAGAAATTGGAAAAAAAATGGAGTATGCAATCGGTGAATATTTTTATTTGAATAATATTAAGGACCCAACCACAAATTTTGAATGGGAATATATTTTGATTGATAATAAAAAAGTTAAAAATGCTTGGTGTATGCCTGGTGGTAAAATTGCTGTTTATAGTGGGATGTTAGAAGTAACAAAAAATTTGAATGCGTTAGCCGCAGTTATGGGCCATGAAATTGCTCACGCTGTAGCTAAACACTCTGTTGAGAGGGCTAGTCGTAGCGTAGTACTTCAAACAGGCACTCAATTAATTGACATATTTTCAGGAGGAAAACTTTCGAAAGTAAATAGAACAACTGGAATGGATACAGTTGGTTTACTAAAGCAAATTGGAATAATGAATCCTTTTACTAGAAAACAAGAGACCGAAGCCGATTATCTCGGTCTGATTTTTTCGTCTTTGTCTGGTTATGATATTAGAGAAACGACAAAATTTTGGGAACGTATGAGAGAAACTAACAAAGGTAAAGAACCCCCAGAATTTATGAATACTCATCCTTCATCTAAAAAAAGAATTGAAAATATAAATGGTTGGATGAATGAAATAATTTTAGATTATCCACCAATTAAAACATAATGGTGAAACATAACTTATTATATAATTTTCATTTGCAAGATTGACTACCGTAAGCACTTCCAATCTGTAAAACTACACCAGCATATAATTGAGCATTTCGATAAAAAGCATTAGCTAAATTTCTAGGATCGCCCATTTTATCTTCTTTTACAGCATCATTCCAATATTTTTCGGTATCAAGGTAACTATCTATAACACCTTCTTGTGCATAAGTAGGAAGTGAGAAATAACAATTTTGAGCTTTTTGTACAAGATTATATGTTTCGTTCTTAAAATCAGCATTTGAACCTGTGGTATAAAATACTAAATTGAAAATTAAGACTAATGAAAAGAGAGAAATTGAAGTTATTTTTTTCATTTTTAAAAACTTTTCTAAAATATTTCTTTTTGTATCTTATCAAATCATATTTTACCGTACACTATTTATTAAAAGCATATATAAAACTCTTTTATTTAAGTAGATTTTTTTTTATTTTTGGTATAATTTTATTCTATGAAAAAATTAATTTTATACTTTTTTGCAATATTTTTTGTTACTTCAGCTGCATATTCCATGTCTTGCACTTTTCAAATGCCAAAAGGAATAAAAACCTATAATTTTTCATATCAAGATGGCTCGGTATACGTAGATGGTATGCCATACAAAGTTGGACAAACCCTTGGTCCTGATGAGTCAGGCACAACAGTCAAAACATCTAAAATTGGAGGAAATGCTTACGAAGTAGACGTTAGTATCACCTTAAACGGTCAACCATATGTTACTACGAAATTTCAACCAAACTTTGGTAATAAAACTGCAAAGTCGATTATTCAGATGGGAACTATGCAACCAATGATGTTTGAAACAAATTGTAACTAAAAGATAATCTATTCATTTTTTTAGCGAGGAGTACATCACACAAATAAACATTCTAAAGTTTATTGTGGTGAGCCGTGTTGGACTCGAACCAACGACCCATTCCTTAAAAGGGAATTGCTCTACCAACTGAGCTAACGGCCCGAAATAAAATTCTTATAGTATTTTTTTTCTAATAATCAATATGTTATAATTACAACTTACCAATGTATTCATCAAAAAAATGGTCAAAAGTTCCATTATTTATGTTAATTCTAATTTTATTCATAAGTTCATGATAAAAATTTATATTATGAAGGGTCAAAAGCATTGATGCCAGTATTTCGTTCGTATTGAATAAGTGATTTAAGTAGTTTTTTGAGTACTTATTTAAATTAAATTTTTCACATTTCTCATCAATGGGTTTTGTGTCATTCTGATACTTTGCATTTTTAATATTTATCGGTCCATTCCATGTAAAAGCTAAGCCAGTTCTCCCAGATCTAGAAGGTAACACACAATCAAACATATCTATTCCTCTTTTAACCGCTCCAAGAATATCTGAAGGTGTTCCAACACCCATTAAATATCTTGGTTTATCTTCAGGTAGAAATTCTTTAATACCATCTAATACTTTAAACATCTCGCTTTGTGTGTCTCCAACAGCTAAGCCGCCTAGTGCATATCCATCGAACCCAATACCAATTAGATCTTCTAAGGATTTTTTTCTTAAATCATCAAACAAACCACCTTGAACTATTCCAAAAAGACCTTTATGAGGATTTTTTCCAAAAGAATTTTTTGACCTTAATGCCCATTCGGTTGATAAATCTAACGAGTTTTCAATAATTTTTCTGTCGGTAGTTTTTTTTGGACATTCATCCATTACCATAACAATGTCTGAGTTAAGTTTTTTTTGAATTCTTATGCTTTCTTCAGGGCTAAGGATAAATTGTTTTCCATCAATATGAGAATTAAATATAGCTCCTTTCTCCCTGTCAATTTTATTTAACTTTGATAGTGACATAACTTGATAACCTCCTGAGTCTGTCAAAATTGGTAAAGAGCAATTCATGAATTCGTGTAATCCTCCTTGTAGTGCTACTCGTTCTTCGCCAGGTCTTATCATTAAATGATAAGTGTTAGACAGGATAATTTGACTTCCAGCTTTAATTAGGTCATCAATAAAAGTTGCTTTTACTGTTGCTTGTGTTCCGACAGGCATAAAAACGGGGGTATTAATGTTTCCTCTAGAGGTTATAATTGTTCCTGTGCGAGAAAATTTATCTTTATTTTTTACTTTAAAAGAAAAATTTTTGAAACTCAATTTATAAAGATTTGAAACTAATTATTTTGTCAGGGTTTGAAACTGAACCATTGGGTCCATCACCTCTTTTAATCTTATCTACAAATTCCATCCCTTCAACAACTCTACCAAAAACTGTATATTGTCTATCAAGGTGAGGGGCATCTTCAAAACATATAAAAAATTGACTATTTGCACTATTTGGGTCAGACGATCTTGCCATAGATAAAGTACCTTTCACGTGGGGAATATCATTAAATTCAGCTTTTAGATTTGGTAAGTCAGAACCCCCTGTGCCTGCTCTATTTAAATCAAAATTATCTGAGGATGAATTTCCAAACTGTACGTCACCAACCTGAGCCATAAATCCATCTATTACTCTATGAAAAACTACATTATCATAAAGGCCTTTATCGGCTAGTTCTTTTATTCGTTTTACATGATTTGGTGCTTTATCCTCAAATAGTTCTATTTTTACATCTCCATCTTTTAATTTAAGTATCATCATATTTTCCTTTGCATTTAAGTTAGAATTAAATATTAAAAAAAAAATTAAAAAAATTACTTTATTCATTAAATTTATATTTTAAAGATTTAATTACTGATTTGGTAGTAAATTTTTTGATATCTCCGTTTAATTCGATAATTTCTTTAACAAATTTAGATGAAATAATTTGATTTTCTGGATCTGACATTAAAAAAACAGTTTCAACTAAACTATTTAACTTTTTATTCATTCCAGCTAATTGAAATTCATATTCAAAATCAGAGGTTGCACGAAGACCTCTAATAATAACATTTGATTTCATTTTTTTACAAAAATCGGTAGTTAAAGTTTTGAACGAAGTTACAATTATTTTTTTTTTATTAAATTTCAAGTCTCTAAATAGAGCCTTTTTTATGAGGTGTTCCCTTTCATTGGCGTCAAAAAGATAATTTTTTGTATTGCCATCAGAAACAGCAACAATCAATTGATCAAAAATATTTAAAGATTTTTTAATAAGATCAATGTGTCCAAATGTGATTGGATCAAAAGTTCCAGGATAGATCGCTTTTTTCATTATATTAAGTTATCATCAATTTTGATTGCTGAAACAACTTTTTCATCACCAGATAACTTGATAATTCTAACACCTTGAGTATTTCTGCCTGCAGTTCTTATTTCCTTAACTGCAACCCTTATTACTCTACCTTTGTTTGTAGATATCAATATTTCATCGCCATCAAAGACTGGAAAAGAAGATGCAATATTTCCATTTCTTGATGAGTTTACTATACCTATAATGCCCTTGCCTCCCCTATTAGTAGTGCGAAATTCCTTATCATTTGTTCTTTTACCAAATCCATTTTCAGTTATTGAAAGTATATATCTACCCTCAACTTTGCCGTTTTTGTCAGATTTTTTTTCAATTTTTTCTACAATTGATAAAGAAACTATCTTATCTTTTTCCCCTAAATTTATTCCTTTAATGCCTTTAGAAGATCTACCTTTAAATAATCTTAGTTTTTTTGACTCAAATCTGATACATTTTCCATTTAAAGAGCTAAGCATTATATCTTGATTTTCTTTACAAATTTTGACACCTATTATCTTGTCGTCATTATCTAGTTTCATTGCAATTTTGCCTGCTGTATTAATATTTAAAAAATCCTCTAAACTATTTTTTCTTATTTTTCCTTTAGCTGTTGCAAAAATAATATTTAAATCTTTAAATTCAGATTTATCTTCAGGTAGAGGCATTATCGAACTGATTGACTGGTGATTTTTTAATGGAAGAATATTATATAAAGATTTACCTCTTGAGCTAGCCGATCCTTCAGGTATTTTCCATGCTTTAAGTTTATAAACCATACCCTGTGTTGAGAAAAAAAGCACAGAGGTATGTGTGTTCACAGATAACGTTTGAACTACAGAGTCTTCATCTCTAGTTTTAATTCCAGATTTGCCTTTGCCACCTCTTTTTTGTTTTTTAACAATATCAAGTGCACCTCTTTTAATATATCCTTGTAAAGTAACCGTTATTAATACAGATTGTTTTTGAATAGTCTCTTCGATATCATAATTAAGAACTGCATCAATTATTTTTGTTCTTCTTTCAACTGAATATTTTTCTTTTATTTCATTTAATTCATTACTGATAACTTTTAAAAGTTCTTTTCTAGAGTTTATTATTTTTTTAAAGGAGATTATTAAATTAGCTAATTTTTTTAATTCAACCTCTATTTCATTAATACCTAAAGCCGTAAGTTTTTGAAGCCTTAATTCTAAAATTGCCTCAACTTGCTTTAAGGAAAGAGAGTAAGTATTTTTATTTTTTTTATTATCAACTAATTTTAGTAATTTTTGAGATGATTTAATTTTCCAAGAAGCATTAAGTAAAGAATTTTTTGCTTGTTCTGGATTTTTTGAAGATCTTATAATCTTGATCACTTTATCAATATTTTCAACTGAAACTGATAAACCAATTAATATATGAGCTCTATCTTCTGCTTTTCTTAAATCAAATTTTGTCTTTTTAACTACGACTTCTTCTCTAAATTTTAGGAAAGACTCTAAAAAATCTTTGAGATTACAGCTTTTTGGTTTTCTATCTACTATTGCTAAGGTATTGAAACTAAATGAAGATTCCAAAGAAGTATATTTATAAAGTTGTCTTTTAACTGTCTCTGGTTCTATATTTCTTTTTAAATCAATTGCTACTCTTATACCTTCTCTATTTGACTCATCTCTAATGTCATTAATTCCCTCTATTTTCTTATTTCTTATTAGTTCAACAATCTTTTCATTTAAAACAGACTTATTGACTTGATATGGAATTGAATTGATAACTAATCTTTCCTTACCATTTTTAAGTTGCTCTATTAAAACATCTCCCCTTACTTTAAAAGATCCTCTTCCAGTTTTGTATCCAGTTTTAATAATATCTTTACCTATTATTGTGCCGCCCGTAGGAAAATCAGGCCCTGGTATATGCTTCATTAATTCATTTATCTTAATATCTTTATTGTCTATAAGAGCTAAGGTAGCGTTTATCACTTCTGAAAGATTGTGTGGTGGTATACTGGTCGCCATACCAACGGCAATTCCTCCAGCTCCATTTACTAATAAATTCGGGTATTGAGCAGGCAAAACCTCGGGTTCTTTTTCAGTTTCATCATAATTACTTTTAAATTCTACGGTGTCTTTATCAATGTCATCTATTAAATTTTGAGAAATCTTAGCTAATCTAGTCTCTGTGTACCTCATCGCAGCTGGAGGATCACCATCAACAGAACCAAAATTTCCTTGACCATCAATTAGTGGTAAACTCATAGAAAAATCTTGAACCATTCTAACTAATGCATCATAAACAGCTTGATCACCATGAGGATGATATTTACCAATCACATCTCCTACTATTCTTGCAGATTTTCTGAATTGTTTACTCCAATCAAAACCACCTTTATGCATGGCATAAATTATTCTTCTATGAACAGGTTTCAAACCATCTCTAATGTCTGGCAAAGCACGGCTAACAATTACGCTCATTGCATAAGAAAGATAGGATGAGCTCATCTCATCATACATTTCGATAGGTTTAATGTTATTTTTTATCTCTGTTTGCGATTTATCCATAAAGATTAATTAAAAAGGGATATCGTCATCTAAATCATTATCGGGTGCTTGGGAAATTTCATTTTTATTCTGAGGTGCATTTGCAATTGAAGATGAGGAATTATTACCTCCAAGCATTGTTAAAGATGAGTTATATCCTTGTATTAATATTTCTGTAGAATATTTGTCTTGGCCAGATTGTTCATCTTTCCATTTTCTAGTGCTTAATTGACCTTCAATATAAACTTGAGCACCTTTTTTAAGATACTGTTGAACAACATTAACAAGGCCTTCATTAAATACAACTACACGGTGCCACTCGGTTTTCTCTTTTTTTTCACCAGTGTTTTTATCTTTCCAGGATTGGCTAGTTGCAAGACTAAGTCTAGCGACATTTTTACCATTTACCATCTGCTTTATCTCAGGATCTGCACCTAATCTGCCAATTAAAAGTACTTTATTTAAACTTCCAGCCATATTATTTTATATTAATTATATCACAAAAAGGATTTGATTATTAACTTTATTGAGCTAAAGCAAATAAAAAAATGAACAAAAAGATAGTTATTAAGGGCGCAAAAGAACACAATTTGAGGAATATTTCTGTAGAGATTCCAAAGGACAAATTTGTAGTTATTACAGGTTTGTCAGGCTCTGGAAAATCTTCATTAGCATTCGATACTATCTATGCTGAAGGACAAAGAAGATATGTTGAAAGTCTTTCAGCTTACGCAAGACAGTTTTTAGATAAAATGAAAAAACCAAAAGTTGATTTTATTGAAGGATTAAGTCCAGCCATTTCAATTGAACAAAAAAATACATCAAAAAATCCAAGATCAACTGTAGCAACAGTAACAGAAATTTATGACTATATGAGAGTTCTCTACGCAAGAATTGGAACACCATACTCACCTTTTACAGGTAAAGAAATTAAATCTCAGACAGTTTCTCAAATTGTAGATAAGATTTTAGAATTACCAAAAAAATCAACTATTTTCTTATTTGCTCCAATAGTCAGGGGTAGAAAAGGAGAATATAAAAAAGAAATCTTATCATATAAAAAAAGAGGTTTTAGAAAAGTAAAAGTCGACGGCACACTTTATGACATTGATAAAACTCCAGACTTAAATAAAAAATTAAAACATGATATTTATATTCTGGTTGATAGAATTGTAATAAATTCTGATTTGGGAAATAGACTTGCCGAAGGTATAGAAACATCATTGAATTTAGCGAATGGCCTTTTATTTGTTGAATATCAAAATGAAACATTGCCTGCTAAATTTAGAAAGACAGAAAAATTAACATTTTCCTCAAAATTTGCATGTCCTGAAAGTGGATTTACAATCGAAGAAATCGAACCAAGACTATTTTCTTTCAATAGTCCTTATGGAGCTTGTGAGGAATGTGAGGGTATCGGTATAAAACTCAACGTTGATCCAAATCTTGTTGTCCCTGATGATAAAAAAAGTATTGCTCAGGGTGCTATTCAACCTTGGGCAAAAACAACTACTCTTTATTATGCTCAAACATTAACTTCTCTCGCAAAACATTATAAATTTTCTATGGATGAAAAATGGTCAAAATTGCCGAAAAAAATAAAAGATATAATTTTATATGGATCTGATGATGAAGAGATTAAATTTTCATATGATGATGGCTATGAAAAGTATTCCCATAAAAAAACGTTTGAAGGAGTTGTAAATAACTTAGAACGACGTTATTTAGAGACTGATAGTGATTGGAAAAGAGAAGAAATTTCTCAATATCAATCAGACACAAAATGCGATATTTGCAAAGGCCACCGACTAAAAGATGAAGCGCTTTGTGTAAAAATAGATGGAAAACACATAAGTGAAGTAACTGAAAAATCTATAAGCGATGCTAAAGAATGGTTTAATAATTTGTCAAAGAAACTTGATCAGAGAAAACTTAAAATATCAGAACATATTCTTAAAGAAATAAATGAGAGACTAAATTTTCTTCTGAATGTTGGTCTTGATTACCTAACATTATCAAGAGAGTCAGGAACTTTATCTGGTGGTGAAGCTCAAAGAATTAGACTTGCATCCCAAATTGGTTCAGGTCTAACAGGAGTTTTATATGTATTAGATGAACCATCAATTGGTTTGCATCAAAAGGACAATGTAAAATTAATAAATGCTTTAAAAAGATTACGAGATTTAGGAAATACAGTAATTGTTGTTGAACACGATACAGAAACAATAGAAAATGCAGACCACATCTTAGATCTTGGACCTCAAGCAGGTAGCAAAGGCGGTGAAGTTGTTGCAGAAGGCAATCTTAAAGATATTATTAAAAATGATAACAGCATTACAGGAAAATATTTATCTTCTAAATATTTTATACCAATTCCAAAAAAAAGAAGATTGGCAAAAAATGGAAGGTTTTTACAAATTAATGGGGCCTCCGGTAATAATTTGAAGAATGTTGATTTAAAAATTCCATTTGGAACTTTTACATGTGTTACTGGTGTTTCAGGAAGTGGAAAATCCACTTTAGTGTTACAAACGCTTTACAATGCTCTTAACTTATCTTTGAACAATAACAAATCTAGAAAGATACCAATGCCATTCAAAGGTTTTAAAGGTATCGAATTGATTGATAAAGTAATTGATATTGATCAATCTCCTATTGGAAGAACTCCAAGATCTAATCCAGCAACTTACACAGGTGCATTTGGACCAATTAGAGATTGGTTTACTAATTTACCAGAGTCAAAAAGTAGAGGTTACAAACCTGGAAGATTTTCTTTCAATGTTAAAGGTGGAAGATGTGAGGCATGTGAAGGTGATGGTGTAATAACTTATGAAATGCATTTCCTTCCAGATGTTTATGTAACATGTGATGAATGTAAGGGCAGCAGATACAATAGGGAAACTCTTGAAATAAAATTTAAAGGAAAAAGCATCGCTGAAGTTTTAGATATGACCGTTGAGGAAGGATGTGATTTCTTTGAAAATATAGCTACTATAAGATCAAAGTTATTAACATTAAAAAAAGTTGGATTAGGTTATATAAAAATTGGTCAACAAGCTACAACCCTATCCGGTGGTGAAGCTCAAAGAATAAAATTAGCAAAAGAATTATCAAAAAGATCTACAGGAAGAACAATTTATATTTTGGATGAACCTACAACTGGTTTACACCAACATGATATAAAAAAATTATTAGAAATATTGCACACTTTCGTTGCAACAGGTAATACAGTTGTTGTCATTGAGCACAATTTAGATGTTATCAAAACTGCTGATTACGTCGTCGATATGGGTCCAGATGGCGGTGTTAAAGGTGGACAAGTAATCGCAGAAGGAAAACCTGAAGATATATGCAATACAGAAAAGAGTTATACAGGTAAATTTCTAAAGCCTTTACTAAACGGAAAATTTAAAAAAATTGCATAATCAAATAAAATTTGATAAATTAATCTTATGTTAAGTATTTTAAGTTCCCTCTCAAGAACAATACACTACTCTCTTGCTATATCAGTTTTACTGTTCGTAGCTCTTTTTTTCCTGAATGGTGGTTTTGATTTTGATTTATTATTTTGGAGCTGGTTATTTAGGTATATCCACGTACTTGTTGGAATAATGTGGATTGGATTATTGTGGTATTTCAATTTTGTTCAAATTCCTAATATGGCAAAAATACCTGATGAACAAAAACCAGCCATTAGCAAAGTAATTGCACCCTCTGCCCTTTTTTGGTTTAGATGGGCAGCTTTTGCAACAATTGTATCTGGTTTAATCTTGTCATATCTCAATGGGTATTTGCATGATGCAATGACACTTGGCATTGGATCAGGTGGAGGCAAAAGTACAGCGATTGGAATAGGAATGTGGCTAGGTTTAATTATGGCTTTTAATGTTTGGTTTGTTATATGGCCAAATCAGAAAAAAGCTTTAGGCATGGTTGAAACAGATCCAGAAAACAAAGCTAAAGCTGCAAAAACAGCAATGGTTTTTTCAAGAACTAATACTTTATTATCTCTACCAATGTTACTATCAATGGTAGCAGCCCAAAACTTATATTAATTATCTTCCTTAAGAACTGTTTTTTGTGAAACTTTAAAGAAAACTAGAAGTGGATTTGCTATGAAAATCGAGGAATAGGTTCCTAAAATAACACCCAGGATCATAGCTAATGAAAAACCTTTTAATATTTCTCCACCAAACAAAAAGATTGAAACTAAGGCTAACAACGTTGTTGAAGAAGTAATTATGGTACGTGATAAAGTTTCATTAATTGATAAGTTAGTAAGATCAAATATCTTAATATCTGAGTATTTTTTTAAATTCTCCCTTACACGGTCATAAATTACGACAGTATCGTTCATTGAATAACCTACAATAGTTAAAACAGCTGCTACAATTGACAAATTTATTTCTAAACTTAATGCTGAAAAAATTCCAAGAGTAATTATAACATCATGGAATAAAGCAGCTATTGCACCAACACTAAATTGCCATTCAAAACGTATCCAAATATAGATTAGCATTGCAATTAACGATAAGCATATAGCAGTTACTCCGGCTTTTAATAATTCTGAACTTACTTTAGGTCCTACATTTTCAACTCTTCTGAAAGAAAAATCTTGAGTTAATTCTTGTGAAAGATTTTTTTGTAAATTTTCAATGAACTCTGGATCATTAAGTTCGTCTCTTTTAAATTTAACTACAAAATCATTATCACTTCCGAAATTTTTAATTGAAATCTTACCTAAGTTCAATTTATTAAAACTTGATCTTAAAACTTCAATATCAGGTTTTTCAGTCTCAACACGAATTTCAATTAAAGTTCCACCTTTAAAATCAACTCCATAATTCAAACCTTTAAATATTAAAAAAATTAATGAAAGTAATATTAATGTAATAGAAAATATATTCAATGACTTATAATATTGATTAAATTTATAATCCTTTTTCATTTTATAATAATTTCCTTATGTTTGTTAATTTTTACATAAATAGATGTAAGTAATCGCGCGATAAAAAAAACTGAAAATAGAGTTGTTAATATTCCAACACATAACGTGATTGAAAATCCTTTAACGGGTCCTGATCCAAAAATAAACAGAATTATTGCAGCTATTATTGTTGTTATATTTGCGTCTAAAATTGTAATTTTTGATTTTGAGTATCCAATATCAAAAGCTATTAGATTATTTTTTTCTTTACTTGTTTCTTCCTTTATTCTTTCAAAGATTAAGACATTTGCATCTACAGCCATACCAACTGTTAAAATTATTCCTGCGATTCCCGGAAGAGTAAGGGTTGCTTCTAATAATGTTAAAATGCTAATTAGTAAAATCAAATTAATAATAAGCGTAAAATTTGCAATGATACCAAAAATTCTATATTTTAATGTCATAAACCCTATGACTAATAAAAATCCTATTATGAGTGAAAGTATTCCTGCATTAATAGAATCTTGTCCTAAATCAGGTCCTACTGTTCTTTCTTCGATAATATTTAATGGAGCTGGTAAAGCACCAGACCTTAATAATAAAGCTAGATCTGTTGCAGATTGAAAAGTAAAACCTCCACTTATTTGACCTGATCCCCCTGCAATCACATCCCTTATTACGGGAGCACTTATTATTTGACCATCTAGAACTATAGCGAGACGTGTGCCTATATTTCTTTTTGTTGCTTGAGCAAATCTTTTAGATCCAACTCTATCAAGTGTAAAACTTACAACTGTTTGATTATTTAATGAATCCATACGAGGACTTGCATCAACTAAATTATCTCCACTTATAATAACTCTTTTACTTAATAATAGTTCTTCACCTGTTTCTATTAATTTAAGTTTTTCAGTTCCAAAAGACTCGTTTGAACTCTTTGATTCAAGTCTAAATGCAAGATCTGCAGTTTTACCTAATAAAGATTTAATCCTGTCTGGATTGTCAAGACCTGGGAGTTCAAGCAAAATTCTATCATTACCTCTTTTTAAAATATTTGGCTCATTAGTACCAACCTCATCAACTCTTTTTCGAACGATTTCTATTGCTTGATCTAATGATGCATTTTTGATCAGTATAATTCCATATTTACTTAGCTCTAAATTAAAAACATCGCCATTAATCTTAACATTCAGTTGGTGACCTTTGTATTGAAAATAATAAGGATTGATCGTACTTTCTTTATCATTAAAAATTTTTTCAACCTTTTCAACATCATCTTTGGAAACTTTAAGCTTAATTAATTTATCATCAAGTTTTAAACTTAAAATCTTAATTTTATTTTTTTTAAAATAATCTTTTATTTCTAATAATTTTGATTGTAATTTTTGTTTAATTACGGGTTCATTATCAAGTTCTAATAACAAATAGGAACCACCTTGAAGATCTAAACCTAATTTAATTTTTTTTTGATTATCTAAATCTAAATCTAAAAAATTTGATGATGAAACAATCACCATAAAAAGAGTGAACAGTGCTATCAAAGTGATCTTCAGTTTTGAAAAATATAACACTTAAAATTATTTTTTTTGGTCAGTATTATTTATTAGGGCTTGAATACCTGTAGATTTTATAACTTCAACTTTGACATTATCAGTTATAGCAATTTCTGCTTTATCACCATCAATAATTCTTTCGACAGTACCTATTATTCCACCAGAGGTGATAACTTTGTCTCCTCTTTTTAAGTTTTCAACCATTAACTTATGTTCCTTAACTTTTTTTTGTTGTGGTCTTATTAAGAAAAAATAAAAAATAACAAAAATTAGAATTAAAGGTATTAATGATGCAAATCCTGATTCATTCATAATAATAAATTGGTTTTTATACTATTAGATTAATTAACACAACTCCTAATTCGATGTAATTTTATCTATATTATCCATGTATGGTTTTAATACGTCGGGTATTATAATTGACCCATCTTTATCTTGGTAATTCTCAAGGATTGCAATCATAGTTCTTCCAATCGCAAGTCCACTTCCATTTAGTGTACCTATATAATTTTTTTCATTTTTTGAATTTTTATATTTAGCTTTCATTCTTCTAGCTTGAAAAGTCCCACATGTTGAGCAACTTGAAATTTCTCTATATTTTTTTTCTGAAGGTAGCCAAACTTCAATGTCAAAAGTTTTTTGAGCACTGAAACCCATATCTCCAGTACAAAGCTCAACGACTCTATATGGTAGGTCCAGTTTATCTAAAATTCCTGATGCACATTTAGTCATTCTTTCTAATTCCTCCTCACATTTTTGAGGCTCCACTAAGCTTACAAGTTCAACTTTATAAAATTGGTGCTGTCTAATCATTCCTTTTGTGTCTTTACCATAACTTCCAGCCTCTTTTCTAAAACAAGGGGTAGATGCTACATATCTCAAAGGTAACTCTTTTATATCAAGAGTTTTTTCTCTAGCCATATTAGTTAAAATAACTTCTGCGGTTGGAATTAAAAATTTTCTATTTTTGTCATCAATTTTCACTTCAAATTGGTCTGACTCAAATTTTGGAAGTTGTCCAGTACCTAACATTGTATCAAAGTTGGCAAGTAATGGTGGGGATATTTCTTCATAACCATTTTCTTTTGTATGAACGTCAATCATGAAATTTGATAAAGCTCTTTCTAATTTTGCAAGTTTGTTTTTTACAAATACAAATCTTGATCCAGATGTCTTTGTGGCTAAATCAAAATCAAGCATATTTAAATTTTCTCCTATTTCATAGTGGGACTTAATCTTAAATTCTTTTTTTTTAATAGATCCTTTTTTTTTAACTTCTATATTTGAAGTTTCGTCCTTACCCTCTGGTACATCTGATAATGGCGTATTAGGTATTGATGATAATATTTCATTTAAGTTTTGGCTAATTGACAGTTGTTTTGTTTGAAGAGTGTTTATTTTATCAGTAAGTTCTTTAGATTTTTTAAATAAAGATTTGTCTTTAATTTTTGAAATTTTTTTTTTTTCAGATTCTAATTTTTCTTTTTCTTGAATTAAAAACCTATTTTCTTTATCTAAATCTAAAATTTTATCTAACTTTATGTCGACATTTCTTTTTTTTATTTTATCTGAGAATTCTTTAAAATTTTCTCTAATTTCTTTTATATTATGCATTCTCTTCTACTTTTTTTTCAATCATTTTTACTGAAATTATAGATAATTCATATAAAATTAATAATGGAATCGCTAAACCAATTTGTGTAATTGGATCAGGAGGTGTAAGTATTGCAGCTGCTGTAAAAATAATAATTACAACATACTTTCTTCTTTTTTTAAGAAATTCTGAATCAATAAGACCAATTCTAGCTAGCAATGATAACACAACAGGTAATTGAAAACTTAATCCAAAAGCAAAAATTAATTTCATAACCAATGAAAGATATTCGTTAACTTTAGCTTCAAGTTGTATTGGCAATGTTGTGGTCAAACCAGTGCTCTCAAATGATAAGAAAAATTTAAAGGCTAAAGGCATAATTAAATAATAAACCAGCATTCCACCCAAAAGAAACAAAATTGGAGTTACAACTAAATACGGCATGATTGCAGACTTTTCATGTTCATATAAACCTGGAGCAATAAATTTCCAAATTTGAATTAATATAAAAGGACTAGTAAAAAAGAATGCAGTAAAAAAGGATACTTTAATGTATGTTAAAAAAGTTTCTTGTAATGCGGTAAAGATTAATCTTCTTTGAATTTCACTATTCTTTACAGCTTCAGCATAAGGATCTACAAGAAAATTATATATTTCTTCAGAAAAAATATAACAAATGACAAATAAAACTAATAAAAAAACAAAAGATTGAATTAATCTTTTTCTTAACTCAGTCAAATGACTAATAAAACCCTCTTCTTTATTTTGACTCATCTTTTTTTAAATCCTTTTTATCTTTGTTTTCTTTATCTTCGTAATCAAGAGGATTTTCCTCAAAATTAGAAACTTCTGATTGAACAGTGTTAATATATCTTTTGATTGAACCAAACCAACTTCCAATTTTTTTTAAAACGATTGGAAAATCTTTTGGACCAATTATAACTACTGCTAGACCAATTATTAACAGTAATTCAAACCAGCCAATTTGTGGCATTGATTATTCTTTATTATTTGGATCTTGATTATTATTCTGATCGTTGTTCTCAGTGATGTTTGTTGTCTGATCCTCAGTTGGATCTTGTGACATACCCTTTTTAAAACTTTTAATTCCTTTTGCTACATCACCCATTAAACTAGAAATTTTTCCTCTTCCAAAAAGTAAAATCACAAGGATAATAACAACTGCAATTTGCCAAAGACTTGGTGCCATAATGATAACTTTATAACCTTTTTATCAATAATTTTAAAGAAATAATTTACTTATCATCGTTTTCTTTATCTAACGTACTGCTTAGCATATCGTCTATTTCAGTATAAATGTTTTCTTTTTTTTCATCCTGTTTCTCTTGATAAAATTTACCCGTTCCAAAAATCGCAGAATCAATATTTGAGCTGTCGATTAGACCTGCAGAACTTAGCTCCTCTATTGTAGGGAGGTCAGACAATTTTTTTATATTGAAGTGGCTTAAGAATTCATCTGTTGTACCATATTGTATTGGTTTACCTGGTACATCTTTTCTACCCATTGGTTTTACCCAATTTAATGCCATTAAAATATCTAAAGTATTTACACCAAAAGCAACCCCACGTATTTCTTCGATCTCTGCTCTAGTAACTGGTTGATGATAAACAATAATAGATAAAGTTTCTATAGATGCTTTGGATAATTTTTTTTCAACTTTTTTTTGTTGAGTCATTAATGAAGATAAATTTGATGAAGTTCTAAAAGACCATTTATTAGATATACAAACCAGATTGAAACCACGGTTTTCATAAATTTTCTCTAGTTTTTTTAGAATTTTTTTTACATCAACTTTTTTATTTAATCTTGCTTCAATACTTTCAATTTCAAGGGGTTCTGAAGCTGCAAACAAGATTGCTTCAACTTCTCTTTCCCCATTTGTTAAACTATTTGGAAAATTTATTATATTGTTATTTTTTTTTTCGTTTTTCATGATTTTTTAATAAATATGTCATCAAATATTTTCTCTTGTTTAATCTGTAGATTTCCTTCTTTTACTAGCTCTAAAGAACCAGCAAAAAGACCTGCTATGCCAGTTTTTTTCTGATCTTTAGATTTCATAAAATTCTCTGGATATAATGCATTTATATTTTTCCAGTCATTTAAGTTATTAAGAAATCTTTTAATTCTGTTTATTCCATCTTCTGTAGTAAAAACTGGAAGTTTAGGAATATTAATTCTTTGGAAGTCCTTCTGCATATAGATAGTCGAATAAGATTTAAGTAAGTCATATAAATTTACTGAATATTTTTCGCTATATATAGATTTGATTTTGCCTTTAATGCCTCTCATAAATATGTCTTTTCCTAATCTTTTTTTCTTAAGCATTTGATCTGAAAGTAGTCTGATTAATTCTAACTTTTTTAATTGTAGTTTTAATTTTTCTGCTACTTCATCAACTTTAAATTCATCTTCATCGGTTTGTGGTAATAAAAGTTTTGATTTTAAGTAAGCTAACCATGTAGCCATAACTAGATATTCTGAAGCAATATCTAAATTTAATTTTTCTACTTTTGAAATATATTCTAGAAATTGATCTGCTAGTTTTGTTATCGATATATCTTCAATTTTTACTTTTTGAGATTTAGCTAAATCCAACAACAAGTCAAGTGGACCGCTAAACTGATTTAGGTCTACGTTAAATGCATTACTTTGATTAATCATTACCTACTAATCTATAATATTTTAAAGTCTTTTCGATTATAAATTTATTTAATTTTTTTGAATTTTCAGCAACTTTGGTCATTTCTTTGATTTTTCCGTTACAATGAAGAACTAAATCACAACCTGCGGTAAATGCTTTAATAGTATTTAAAGTAATATTAAATTTTAATGCTTTCATCGAAATATCATCACTAATTATTAAATTCTTAAACTTTATCTTTTTTTTAATAATACCAATAATCTTTGATGAATGGGTTGCAGGATTATTTGCATCAATTTTCCTAAATAGAATATGAGCTGTCATGGCAAATAATGAGTTTTTATTTTTAAAAGTTTTAAAATCATTCTTCATTAAATATTCATAAGTCTTATCTACAATAGGTAATTTTAAGTGGCTGTCTGATTTTGCTAATCCATGACCAGGAATATGTTTTATTACAGTTGCAATACGCGCTTCTTTAAAATGTTCAATTGTTTTTTCACCAATTTTATTAATTACATTTATGTCTTTAGAAATTGCTCTAGTGCCAATAACCTTTGATGTAAATGGTCTAGGAATATCCAAAACAGGTACCGTGTTGATGCTAATCCCCATATATCTTAACAAATGACTAATTTGTTTGATGTAAGTTCTTAGATAAAGCAAAGATTTTGTTTTATCTTTTTTATAATTGTCACCAAAGTATTTTGCAGGAAAATGACTATTGTCAATTATAGATCTAATTCTAGTTACCATGCCACCCTCTTCATCTATTAAAATTGGATATTTTGGATCTTTAAAAATTTTTTTTATATCATTGGTGAGTTTTTTAGTCTGATCAACTGATTTGATATTTCTTGCAAATAAAATTATACCCCAAGGTTTATATTTTCTCAAAAAATGTCTCTCTTTATTTGTAATTTTTTTTGAGCTTAATCCAACTATAAAAGCTCTTCTTGATTTAAGATTATTCATTTAAAAGTTTCCAGAATGAAAAAGGTTTCGTCTTTTCGTTTTTATCATCAATGTAAGTAATTATATCTTGAGTGTCATTTTTTAGTATAGGTATATTTTGATCATCTATACTTAAGTTATTGTTGATTTCGTTGACAGTTCTGTAGTATTTTTTCTTATGTTCATCCGATAAATAGTATTTAATTGTTAGGAAAAAAAATATTAAGATAAAAAATATAATTAGCACATATCTTAATTCTTTTATCATTACATATTTTCCGGTGTATCGACTCCGATAATTTCCATTCCATTTTTTATCACTAATAGAATACAATTTAACAAAACTGCTTTATTCGTATCAATTTTCTTGTCCTTATCTAAAAATCTGAAATCTTCACTATCTCTTCCCATATTCCAGTATGAATGAAAAATAGATGCTAATTGATACAAGTATGTGGTCAGTCGGTGTGGTTCTAATTTATTTATAGAAGTTTCTATACATTTTGGCCATTCTGAAAGTTTTCTTATAATCTTAATTTCTTCATCGTTAAATTCAAAATTTTTATCTAAATTTTTATAATCGTTATTAATTGGTGTTTTTGAATTTGAAAAAATTGAACAAATTCTAGCATAAGAATATTGAACATAATACAAAGGATTGTCTTTAGATTTAAGTTTGACCTTTTCAAAGTCAAATTCTAATTCAACATCACTCACTCTACTTAACATAATAAATCTAGCCGCATCTTTTCCTACTTCATCTATTAAATCTTCAAGAGTAATATAATCACCTTTCCTCTTTGACATTTTAAATGGTTTATTATCTTTAATAAGTTTTACTAATTGAGTTACTTTACATTCAATTTTTTGCTTACTTTTTGATAAAGCATCTACAACAGAACTTATTCTTTTAATGTAACCGGCATGATCAGCTCCAAGAATATTTATGAGTATATCAAAATTTCTACTGATCTTATTGTTATGGTATGCAAGATCTCCAGCAAAGTATGTCCAACTGTCATCACCTTTTTTTAAAGCTCTATCTTTATCATCACCAAATTCTGTTGATCTAAATAATAATTGATTTCTAGTTTCAGAAATTTTTTTCTTCTCTCCTTGAGGTGCCTCAATTTTTCCTTCAAAAACTAAATTTTGCTCTTTTAGTTTTTTTAAAGCTTTTTCAACTTCTTTATTTCCAATTATACTTTTTTCACTTACAAAATTATCATGAACAATACCTATCTTCTTTAAATTAGATTTTATGATTAAAAGTGAATTTTCAATACAAAGTTTCTGTAATTCTTCAAATATTGGTTCCAACTCATCAAACTTATCAATTTTAGAATTTGATATAATATTTTGTGCAATTTCTTTTATGTATTCACCAGGATAAAGATTTTCATCATCAGGAAATTTTTTTTTGTGTTTTAATTCTAAAATTCTGTAAAAGACCGAATGAGTAAAGTTTGTTATTTGATTGCCGTGATCATTTATGTAATATTCTTTTGTAACATCATGATTATTAAATTTAAGTAGATTTGAAAGAACATCACCGAATACAGCTCCTCTACAGTGGCCCACATGTAATGGTCCGGTTGGGTTAGCTGATACGAATTCAACTAAATAATTTCTGGTTTTTTCATTCTTATTTGATCCATATTCCTTCAATTGAACAATTTTTTCTAAAAAAGAGTTCCAAAATTTCTTTTTAAATTTTAAATTTACAAAACCAGGATTTACAATTTCAAAGTTTTCTAAATTGTCGTCTTTACTTAAAAGTTTTGATACATAATTTTCATATATATCTTTTGGTTTACTTTTATTAATACCTGACAAAACCATACAAACGTTTGTTGAAATATCAGCATCAAACTTATCAGGTGGAACCTCCACACTAATACTATTAGTTTTTTCTGGGATTTTGATTGCTCCTTTTTTTTCAAAATCTTTAAGACCTTTTAATAAAGAGCTGTGATAATAATCAAATATATTCATCTATTTTAATTCTTCATATAAATTTATTGCATAACGATCCGTCATTCCAGATATAAAGTCTGCAACTGATCTGGATTTATTCTCATCAAAATTTTGTATGGAAAAATTATTATTAGTATTACTGTAAAGCTTTTTAAATAAAAAATTTACAATTTTTTTACCTTCATCATTTCTTTTTTGAACATCTTTATGATCATACATATTTTTTCTTAAGAAACTTCTTATATCGAAATCAATATCTTTGAGTTTATCCGAAAATTCGACCGTCTTTTGCTTATTATCAAATACATTATTGAGCTTTTTGATCTTATTTTTTTTTATATTCTGAATAGTGTTATTTATTATGTCTTTTACCATTAGGTCTATCGAGTCTCTGATTATTTGATGTATCAAAACTTGTAATTCTATCTTTTTTTTATTTTTGTATTTTTTATATATATCTTTAAAGAAATTGATTTCCAATAATTCTTCTAATGTGAATAAGCCTGCTTTTAGACCGTCTTGTATGTCATGATTGTTGTAAGCAATGTCATCTGCGATATTTGAAATCTGTGATTCTAAACATGAAAATTTATTTAATTTAAACTTATTTTTTAACGATTTTATTCCAATAATATTTTCTAATTTAGATAGGTCTTTGATTGGTCCATTATGTTTTATTAGACCATCTAAAGTTTCAAAAGATAAATTTAAACCATCAAAATCAATATATTTTTTTTCTATAAACATTACTATTCTTAGGGTTTGTAAGTTATGATCAAAACCTCCATGGTTGCTCATACAATCATTTAAAACTTCTTCACCTGCATGACCAAAAGGGGTGTGGCCTAGATCATGTGCCAAACTTAATGTTTCAGCCAAATCATCATTAAGATTTAAATATTTAGATATTGATCTTGCGATTTGAGCTACCTCTAAGGAGTGAGTCATTCTTGTTCTATAATGGTCACCGTCAGTATTTACAAAAACTTGGGTTTTGTGCTTTAACCTTCTAAATGAAGCGCTATGTATGATTCTGTCTCTATCTCTTTGAAATGGGCTTCTATATTTACTTGTTTTATCTTTGAAAAATCTTCCTTTGCTTTTAAAAACACCTAATTTTTTGAAATTATTCATACTTTAAAAAAGAAAATATATTATTATATTAGTAATAGCTCAGTTTTATTATGAATAAAGAAATTATATTTACAGATAATGCTATAAAACAAATCAATTATCTCCTTGATAAAAAGGAAAAAGGTTCTTTTTTTAGAATCGCAATTAAAGGTGGTGGTTGTTCAGGTTTTCAATACGATTTTTCTTTCGATAAAGTTAAAAATGAAGATGATTTAGTTTTTAACAATATTTTAATCGACAAAACTTCAGCTGACATGTTGCAAGGGTCGGAAGTTGATTTTTCTAAAGAACTTATTGGTCAACAATTTAAGATTAACAACCCACAAAGCAAATCATCTTGTGGTTGTGGCGTGTCTTTTTCTCTTTAATGTTAATTTCCTCATGGAATGTTAATTCGGTAAGAGCCAGAATTGATAATATAAAAAGTTATTTGGTAAAGTACAAACCAGATATACTATTAATGCAAGAAATTAAGACTGAAGAAGTAAATTTTCCTTTTGATGTATTTTCCTCCCTTGATTACGAAAGCCATGTCCACGGTCAAAAAAGCTACAACGGCGTTGCTATAATTTCTAAAAAAAAATTAGATAATGTCAAAACTGATATAATTAAAGATAAATTAAAACAATCTAGAATTATATCTGCGGAAGTTGAACATAAGAAAAAAAAGATACAATTAATCAATATATACACGCCTAATGGAAATCCAGTTGATACACCTAAATATGAATATAAAAAAAATTGGTTAGATGATTTAATTAAAAAGTTAAAATCTTTATCAAAGACAAACAAAAATATAATCTTAGCTGGAGATTTCAATGTAATCCCTGCAGCTGAAGACGTTTATAATCCAAAAAGTTTTGAGGATGACGCATTATATAGACTAGAAATAAGAAAAAAATTTAGAGAGATGTTAAGCTTGGGTTTCAGTGATGTTTACAGACATTTTAATGAAACAAAAGAAGGATATACATTTTGGGATTATATGAGAGGAGCTTGGCCAAAAAATAATGGTATGAGAATTGATCATTTTTTAGTTTCAAGTTCTATTATAGATAATATTAAAAAAATTAATATTAATAAAGACCCTAGAGGAAGAGAAAAACCCTCTGATCATACTCCGATTGAAATAACCTTAGCTTAATTTAATTTTAATTGTCGATTGTTGACTTTGTTATATTATAACACTAAGATGTTATATTGTAACAATCAATTAAAAAGGAGAAAAAATGAAAGTCGCGTATGTATTTAGAAATAATATGGCAAGTACTTATCAATTAAGTACGATGATACTGCCCCAATTAGAGGATAACAAACACCTTGTGAATGTTTTAGGAATGTTTTTCTTTGATGATAATCTTTTTTGCCTTCAAAAAGGAAACCCAATAGGTGAAAGATTAGCAAAAATTGCAAAAGAAAAAGGTATGTTATTAATGGTCTGTGACCAGTGCGCTGTTAGAAGAGGTTTAGCAGATGGTACGTTTGAACAATGTGGTAGTGGAGAAGTTAAAGCAAAAGGTTTGGTAGATGGTGTTGTTGCTGGTTGTTTTCCACAATTGTATACAGCTCTAGGTTCAAACCCACCAGATCAAGTAATAACTCTTTAAGGAAAATATTTAACAGCCTTGAAACGACTTAGACATATTCTTTATAAGATTAAAATATAAATCTTTACCGGGGTTTAAAGTTGCTCCAAGTGGATCAATTACTCCGGTATTGATATTCATGTCTTTTGCTACTGCATTAATTATATCTGGATTAAATTGTGGTTCTGAAAAAACACAAGTTACCTTTTCATGTTCGATTATTTCTCTTATTTCAGATAATTGTTCTGCCCCAGGTAGCACATCTGTATTTACTGTAAATGCTCCTAAAACATTTACTTTAAATCTCTTTTCAAAATACTGGTAAGCGTCGTGAAACACTATAGATTTAAAATCCTTATTTAATTCAGACTTAACTTGTTTTACTAATTTGTCTAAATCTTTGTACGCCTTTTTCAAATTCTCTTTATAAATCGACTCATTTGCTTGGTCATTTTCTATTAAATGTTTAGCCATTTCTTTTAAGATTTTTTTAGCGTTTAAAGGATCTAACCATATGTGTGGGTCAAACTCGCCGTGTGCATGACCCTCATGACCGTGATCGTCATGTCCGTCTTCTTTATGCTCGTCTTTATCATGATCGTGATCGTCATGACCATCTTCCTTTTTAGCATGATCATCATGATCGTCATGATCGTCTTCTTTATGTCCATGATCATCATGTCCATCAAAAATATTTCTTTCTCTAAATTTCAATTTCTTAATTCCCTTAATTTCCATTAATTCAATTTTTTCAGCTTTTTTTGCAATCGATCCAAGAGGTTTAACTAAAAAACTCTCAATATCCTCACCTACCCAAAATATTAAATCTGCTTCTTGAAGCATTTTTGCATGAGATGGCTTCATAGCAAAACCGTGAGGTGATGCATAACCACTAACGATTAAATCAGGCTTTCCTACTCCATCCATTAAATAGCTCGCAAGTGAATGAATAGGTTTAATTGATGCTACAACTTTGATTTCAGCATTAGCTTGTGAAAAATAAGTTAAAAATGATAAGAATGTGAATATATAAGTTAATTTTTTGAGTTTAAGCATAATAATATTTTGTTATAATATAACGTTATGTAATAATATAACATGGTTGAGTCAAGTATTAAAATGAGTTTAAAAAACAAAACATTAGTCAAATTAAACAATGCTGGTTTTCGAATAAATGAAAAATGGTTAGTACAAGGTGTATCTTTACACGTAGAAAGAGGTAAAATTATTACTTTAATTGGGCCAAACGGATCTGGAAAAAGTACAACAGCAAAAATTGCTTTAGGTATTTATAAAAAAATTGAGGGTCAAGTTGAAAAATACACAAATAAAATTGGATATGTTCCCCAAAAGATTTCAATAGATTGGACGTTACCTTTAAGAGTTAAAGACTTTATGTCATTAACTGAAAGTCTCGAAGAGGAAAAAATTAACGAAGCATTATCCTTAACTGGTGTAATACATCTAAAAGATAAAAATTTAGGAGACTTATCAGGTGGAGAATTTCAGAGAGTTTTATTAGCAAGAGCTATTTCAAAAAAACCAGAATTACTTGTTCTTGATGAACCAGTACAAGGTGTGGATTTCACTGGAGAAATTGCTTTATATGAATTAATCAAAAAAATATCTGAGGAGTTAAATTGTGGAATTCTATTAATTTCACATGACTTACACACAGTTATGAGTGCTACAGATCATGTCGTTTGTTTAAATGGTCATGTTTGTTGTTCTGGATCCCCAATCGATGTTGCACAAAATAGTGAATATAAAGCTTTATTTGGAGATCAAGCTTCACAAACTCTATCAATTTACGAACATAAACACGATCATATTCATACAAGCGAAGGGAAAATTAAAAAGAATTAAAATGCTTGATGACTTTTTTATAAGAGCTTTATTTGCGGGTATTGGAATTGCCTTAGTTACAGGTCCTCTTGGATGCTTTGTAGTTTGGAGACGATTATCTTATTTTGGAGATACTTTAGCTCATTCTGCTCTATTAGGAGTGACAATCGCATATTCTTTTGAATTAAATATTGCAATATCTGTTTTTGTAATTTCAGCCATTATAGCTTTACTACTAGTTAATCTTCAAAAGAAAACTAACCTACCAGGAGATGCATTGTTAGGACTTTTAGCGCATTCTTCTTTAGCTATCGGTCTTGTTGTCATTGGTTTTTTATCATTTATTAGATTTGATGTTATGGGATTATTATTTGGAGATATATTGGCAGTATCTTTAAATGATATAATAATTATATGGATAGGTGGAGCCATTATATTATTAGTTTTAAGGTTAATTTGGAAATCTTTATTTGCATCTACTGTCAATTACGAATTAGCTGAAGCAGAGGGTCTTAATCCTGACAAAGCTAAAGCAATATTCACAATTTTAATGGCCGCGATAATCGCTATTTCTATCAAAATGGTAGGATTATTATTAATTACTGGAATGCTTATCATACCGGCAGCAATGGCAAGAAATATTTCAAATAGTCCACAACAAATGATTCTTTTTTCAGTAATTGGTAGTTTATTGTCAGTTATAATTGGATTGTTTACATCTTTAGAATTCAATACAGCTTCAGGACCTTCTATTATCGCTGCTTCTTTATTTTTGTTCATTCTTTCGTTACTTAAAATAAAACAATCCATCAAATTGAAAAATTAGTGAGAAAATGGTAAAATTGAATATGCAAAGACAGCAAAACTTAACAAAAAATCAAAAAATTGTTTTAGATATTATTGAAAAATCTACAGAACCATTAAAAGCATATTCAATATTATCGAATGTTAAGAAGAAAGGGATTAACGCCCCTCCTCAGGTCTACAGAGCTTTAGATAAATTAGTGGATATGGGAAAAATACACAAAATTGAAAGCAAAAATGCTTTCGTTGCCTGTCAAAATTCAAACTGTAAAGTTTCAAAAGCTGCGGCATTTTCAATCTGCGAAAGCTGTGAGGAAGTAACAGAAATTGATAATTCAAAAATATCAAAATACTTAAGTAGTTTTGCAGATAAAATCGGCATGAAATACAAAAAATATAATCTTGAATTTTTTGGTCTGTGCAAAAAGTGTAAGTAAATATTAAGAAATAATCAAAAAATCTATATATTGCAAATTAAGGAGGAAAATATGTTTGTAAAAAAATATCTTAAATGGATAAGCACATTTCTAGTTTTGTTTGGCATTCTTCTAACTAATCTAAATATATATCCACTTAATATATATTTTCATGGATTAGGAGTTGTTGGATGGACAGTCGCTGGGTTTATAAGTAAAGATAAAGCAATAATGACTAACTTTGGATTACAAGTTCCTTTATTTTTAGTTGGAATTTATAAAGTTATAATTTAAGACAAAGAATAGCCAGCAGATCTTACTGTTCTTACAAGTTCTTTTTTACCAGAAAGGTTTATAGATTGTCTCAATCTTCTGATGTGAACATCTATTGTTCTACTTTCTACGTTTATATTATTTGGCCACACACTTTCTAAAATTTGATCTCTTGAAAAAACCCTCTTTGGGTTTAATAAAAAAAATTCTAAAAGTCTAAATTCAGTAGGACCAAGATGAATTTCATTATTATCTCTAAAAACTCTTCTTTCAGTTCTATCTAATTTCAAATCCTCAAAAATAAGATCATCAGATACAGTCTTAGGATCTGATCGTCTTAGTAAAGCTTTTATACGTGCCATTAACTCATTAAAACCGAAAGGTTTTGTTATATAATCATCTACACCACTTTCCAATCCTTTAACTTTATCTTCCTCTTCACCTTTGGCTGTTAACATGATTATTGGCAAATTTTTATAATTTTTGTCTCTTCTAATACTTTTGCAAACATCTATTCCAGATAAATCAGGTAACATCCAATCAAGTAATAGTAGATTAGGCTCAAATTTTTTTAATTCTTTTAAACCATCATTACCATTAGTTGACGAAGATACAACAAAACCCTCTTTCTCTAAATTATGTTGTACTAGCTGGATTATTGAAGTCTCATCTTCAATAATAAAAATTTTTCCCTTCATCAATTATTCTTGAGCTTGCTTACCTTTTGGTCTGCTACCTTTAAGATATTCACCTTTTATTAAGTAACAAATAGTTTCAGCTATGTTTGTTACATGATCTCCGGCTCTTTCTAAATTTTTTGTTGCAAAAATAAGATGTGTTGAAAAATCTAGATTTTTTTTATCTTTTGACAGAAAGTCTATGACACTTTGCATAGCTATATTTGTAAGATCATCGACTTGTTCATCTTTTTCCCATACAGTTTTAGCCTTATCAAAGTTCTTATTGATATAACTGTCTAAAACGTCGTTCAATTGTTTAATAACCAAATCACCTAATCTTTTAAGATTTGATAATAGTTCTTCTGGTAAATCAAGAGGAAGTGGCTTTATTTTTTTTGCATTGCTTTTGGATAAGTCTCCAATTCTTTCCAAATCTTGAGAAATTTTGAGTGAGCTTATTGTTTCTCTTAAATCAATTGCCATTGGAGCTCTTTTAACTAAAAGGTTCATTATTTGAATATCAATAACTGATCTGAATTTATTAATTTCATCATCGCTTTTTATTATCTTATCAATTGAATCCTTATCAACTTTAATAATTGCATCCATAGAGTCGCTCATTTGAGACTCGGTTAAACTACCCATCTTAATCAGAGAGTCTTTTAAATTTTGAAGTTCCTCTTCATATGATTTAACTGTATGCTCATTACTCATAATCTATCCAAACCTACCTGTAATATAATCTTGTGTCATTTTATTGTCAGGGTTTTTAAAAATTTTTTCAGTTTTGCCTACTTCTATAAGCTTTCCAAGATGGAAAAAACCAGTTTTCTGAGAAACTCTAACTGCTTGTGCCATAGAATGTGTAACAATTACTATTGTATATGTTTTTTTTAGATCATCAATCAATTCCTCGATTTTTGCTGTAGCTATTGGATCTAAAGCTGAACACGGTTCGTCCATAAGTATAACTTCAGGATTTACTGATATCGCTCTTGCTATACAAAGTCTTTGTTGTTGTCCGCCAGATAAACTTGTGCCTGGTTCATCAAGACGATCCTTAACTTCCTCCCATAATGCTGATTTTTTAAGACTGTTTTCTACGATTTCGTCCAATTCACTTTTTGTATCACCTTTGCCATGAATTTTTGGACCATAAGATATATTTTCATAAATACTTTTTGGAAAAGGATTGGGCTTTTGAAATACCATCCCTACTCTCTCTCTTAATGATACTACATCTAAATTTTCGTCATTAACTTCTACTCCATCTATTTCAATGTTGCCGGTAACTTTACATATATCAATGACATCATTCATTCTATTAATGCATCTTATAAAAGTAGACTTACCGCATCCTGAGGGACCAATTAGAGCAGTTACCTCTTTCTCATTCAAATCAAGGTTAACATCAAACAATGCTTGTTTTTGTCCATAATGAACGTTTAAATTTTTTGATTTTATTTTTACTTTATTCATTTAATTCCATCTTTTTTCAAATTTTTGTCTTAAATATACTGCTAAGAAATTCATTATCATAAGAAATGTTAGCAGTATCATAATAGTTGCTGAAGTTTTTTCAACAAAACCTCTCTCGGCAGACTCAGACCATAAGTAAACTTGTACTGGTAAAGATGACGACGGATCTATTGGACTTGAAGGTATATCTACTACAAATGCTACCATTCCAATTAGAATTAAAGGGGCAGTTTCACCCAATGCCTGGGCCAATCCAATTATTGTACCAGACAAAGTTCCTGGCATTGCTAATGGAACTACATGATGAAATACCGATTGGAATTTAGAAGCTCCAACAGCTAAAGCACCTTCCCTTATTGATGGTGGTACTGCTTTTAATGATGCTCTGCATGGTATAATTATTCGTGGTAAAGTCATCAATGCAAGAGTGATACCAGCTACTAATGGCGTGGATCTTGGCAATTGAATAGTTGCTAATAATATTTGTAAAGCAAGCAGACCATAAACTATTGAAGGGACAGCAGCTAAATTATTAATATTTATTTCAATAAAGTCAGTTATTCTATTTTTAGGAGCAAACTCCTCAAGATAAATTGAAGCTAAAACAGCTACTGGAAAAGCTAAAAGAAGGCAGATTAATATACTATAAATCGATCCAACTATAGCTCCACCTATACCAGCTAGTTCTGGGTCTCTAGAATCCCCTTTTGTAAAATAATAATTATTGAAATTTTTACTAATTTTATCATTTTCAACAAAATTATCATAAATAGCTAATTGAAAATTTGAAATTCTTCTTCTGTCCTCTGGTAGGTCTCTTGGGTAGTTTCCTTTGTGAAGCTGATCGATATCATCCGAGGCCGTTAAATCAAGAATAATTTTTTCACCAATAAGATTATTATTGTTTAAAAAAGCTTTTTTGATCTCATATTCAGCATCAGCACTGAATAATCTTATGAGTTCATTTTCTTCGTCTATATTTTTTGCAGGAAACGATTTAATTAGACTTTCAATCATAACCTCATAAAAATCTGCATTTATAATATCTTTTTCTGAAGCCCCATTTTTTAATTCTAGTAGCTCTTGATTATAAAAAACTTCAGTTTTTATAACTGTTTTTTTAAATGCTGAACTTCCTTTTGAAAATATGTTTTGAACCAAGATAAGTACAAAAAGTAAAGCAACAAAAATGGATGCTAATCCATAAAATCTAAATCTTTTTTCAGCACTATGTCTTTTTTTTAATCTTTCTTCTTTAGTCATATTTTTCTCTGTATTTTTTGACTGCTCTTTGAGCAATGAAATTCAAAATTAGTGTAGCAATAAATAATGTTAATCCTAACGCAAAAGCTGATTGAGTTTTCGGACTATCAAACTCTTGGTCACCGACAAGTATCATTACAATTTGGGTAGTAATTGTTGTGGTTGACTCTAAAGGATTAATTGTAAGATTTGCTGCTAGACCTGCAGCCATAACTACAATCATTGTTTCCCCTATTGCTCTTGATACAGCTAATAATATGGATCCAATAATTCCTGGTAATGCAGCAGGTATTACAACTTTTTTTATAGTTTCTGACTTTGTGGCGCCCACAGCGTATGAACCATCTCTTAACGACTGAGGTACAGAATTAATTACATCATCTGATAGAGATGAAACGTATGGGATAATCATTATACCCATTATTAACCCTGCTGCTAAAGCACTTTCAGAAGAAACTGTAAGTCCAAAATTTTCACCCACTTGTCTAAAAAATGGTCCAACTGTTAATGCTGCAAAAAAACCATAAACTACAGTTGGAATCCCAGCTAAAATCTCAATAACAGGTTTTGAAAATCTTCTCACTCTAAGCGATGCATATTCTGCCATATATATACCGGAGAACAAACCAACCGGCACTGCAACAAGCATTGCTAAGAAAGCTATAAAACCAGTTCCAGCTATTAATGGAACAAATCCAAATGCGTCTTTTAATTCTTGGTACTCAGCAGGAGTAATAGAAGAAGCATCTCTTACAAATGCTCTCTGCGGACTCCAGTTAGTACCAAATAAATAGTCAAATATATTAATTACAGAGAAAAATTTTATACTTTCAAAAAGTAAGGACAATATTATTCCTAATGTCGTTAGTATTGCTATTAATGACGACACAAATAATAATCCTTTTAAAATAACTTCAACGTCATCTCTTGCTTTATTATTGTTTTTTATCTTTTTGAGGGAGTAAAGTGTAGAAGCGATGATAATTCCAAATATCAATACTACTTTAGAGTTTGTGAATATATTAATAAATTTAGCATAAGCTAGTGCGCTTTCTTTTAATATACTATCCAACTCACCTAAATAAGTTCCTAAGTGAATAGCTTTAATTTTTTCATATACTAAATTAGCTTCATTTTTATCATTAAATATTGCACCTTGTTTTGCTGCAGTATCAATTATAATTGATTTTATAATAACTGGTTCGAATAATGACCAAATCAATAAGAACACTAATGCAGGAATTGAGCACCATAAAACAAGATAATATCCATAGAATTTAGGTAAAGCATTTAGTTTTATATTTCCTGATATGGCTAAACTTTTGGTTTTTGACCTACCATAAAAAAATAGTGATGATGAAAATATGATAATTAAAAAAATAAGAACTAGGTTCATTCGCCAGATTGATAACTTTTTAATGTTACAGAATTGTTACAAACTAAACTTTAAATTGTAATAAGAAAAAAAAGGCCAGGTAAAACTGGCCTTTTTTGAGGAAAGTAGAATTTAGTTTAAGTTAATTGTAATTAACTCTAAAGCAGCTGTTCTTGTTGATTGATACTTATCTGAAGCCAAAGGGACTAATCCTATTTGGGCTAAGTATCCCCTGTTACTCATTGCTTTTTTTGAAGTAAATTCTTTTAAAAATTCTTCAATACCTGGAATAACTCCAACATGAGCCTTCTTTACATAAAAAAATAAAGGTCTTGCAATCGGATATGAGTAATCTTGAATTCCCTGTAAAGATGGTTTCACTCCATTAACTGCTGAAGCTTTAATCTTATCTTTGTTAGCAACTAAATAACTATAACCAAAAAAACCATATGCGTCTGGATTCGAAGTAAGTTTTTGAACAATTAAAGTGTCATTTTCACCTGCTTCAACTGCATAACCATCTTCTCTAATTTTTACGCACTCTTTTTTTGCTTTTTTACCATCTGCTTCATAAATTGATTTAGCAGTTTTAGTACATCCTTTAGCCATAACTAACGAATTCCATGCGTCTCTTGTACCGGATGTCGGTGGTGCAACTAAAATTTCAATCTTTTTGTTTGGAAGACTTGAGTCAATATCACTCCATTTTTTATATGGATTTTCAACAAGCTTTCCATCTACGTCAACTTTTGCTGCCAAAGCTCTCCAAAGTTGTTCTTTGGTAAAATCAGCATCTGGTGAATTTACTGAATGTGCAAATGAGATACCATCATTACCAACAACTATTTCAATGATATCGGTAACACCATTTTTTTCACATAACTTTTTTTCTTTTGGTTTAATAGCTCTTGAGGCATTTGTTATATCTGGGTGGTTTGCACCAACTCCAGCACAAAATAACTTCATTCCACCGCCTGTTCCAGTACTTTCAATAACTGGTGTTTTGAATTTTCCACCTTTACCAAATTTTTCTGCTACAACAGTAGCATATGGATAAACAGTTGATGATCCTACGATTTTAATTTGATCTCTTGAATAGCTATTAGTAGCGAAACTAAATACTATTAGAAATCCTAACATTAATTTTAACAATCTATTCATATTTTCTCCTTGTTTAGATTCGTTCATAAACAAATGTTTAAATTCAAATGTTAAAAGTTTTGTTAAGATAAAGTTAAAGTTTTATGACAAAGACTAACTTTTTAGTTGAATTATAAAGAGTTAAATTTAACGCTTATTTTAGTTCCTTTATTTTGAACGCTTGAAATATCCATTTCACCTCTATGCTGAGATACTAGATGTTTAACTATCGCTAACCCAAGTCCTGTTCCACCGACGCTTCTACTTTTGCTTGGATCTACTGTATAAAATCTTTCTGTGATCCTATGGATGAATTCTTTTGGTATGCCTATACCTTGATCCTCTACAGAAACTATATTTAAATTTCCCTCTTTCTTAGTTGTAATTTTAATCTCTTTATTTTTATCACTATATTTAATTGAATTATCAATGAGGTTTGTAAATATTTCAATTAATTTATCTCTATCACCAATAATCTTTAAATTTTCTGTCTTTTGAAATTCAATATTTACGTTGTTTTTTTTAAAAATGTTTTCATAAGTTTTAATCACATAGTCAATAACCTCAATAAGATTAATTTCATGAGTTGGTCTAATATGTTCTTGCAGTTCAATTTTTGACAAAGATAGCAAATCCCTAATCAAATTTTCCATTCTCTCAGATTGAGATATCATTACAGGTAATAAGTTATTGACTTCAGAATTCTTATTTATATCAGAATTTTTATCAAATGTTTCCAATCCCATCTTAATTGATTGTAATGGAGTTCTTAATTCATGTGAGACATTAGCAACAAAGTCAGATTTAAGCTGCTGAAATTTATAAAATTCAGTTAAATCTCTTATAAATAACATGCAAGAATCTTCGTCAAAAAATAAATTATTATTATCGTAAAATAAACTGATATTCATTCTTAGAACAGATGGATTTCTAATCTCAATTTCTAAGTCTTTTACTTTTTGATTATTAAATGCTTTTTCTATTGAAATTAATAAGTCAGGATTCCTAAGAAAAGAGCTTATATTTTCATTCAATTTAGTTTCAAATCTTTTTTGAGCTGAGGAATTGTTATATAGAATTTCCTTTGACTTATTTATTATTATTATGCCTTCGGGGATATAATTTAATAAAGATAAAATATTTTTTTGATAATCTTTGTTTTCAATTATTTTTACTTCCTTTTGGTTGTCTTCTAAATTTATTCCTAAAACCCTTTCCTTTTTGAGCAATAAAAAAGACAATATTCCAATTATAAGAATTAAGATTATAGTAAGTAATTCCATGGAACTATTTTACTCTGCCGTATACATCCTGATATCTAACAATATCTGTTTCTTTAAGGATTGAGCCTATTTGTGCTTCTATAATTTTTACTGGTTTTTTAAATGGATTTTCAACTCTATGAACAGCTCCTAATGGAATATAAATAGTTTCACCAGGTTTCTTTAAGAATTTACTTTTATTTAGAGTTATTCTTGGAATTCCATGAGTAACTACCCAGTGTTCTGCTCTATGGAAATGTTTTTGAAGACTTAAAATACCTTTAGATTTCACATACAATTCTTTAATTAAGAATTCTTTGCCTTTAAATAAGTTTGTGTAGCTGCCCCATGGTCTATGAAATACGTTTTTCTTTTTAAAATATCTATTTTTAATCTTTCCGTACATTTTGCATATTTCTTTCCAGCTCCCTAGATCTGACCATGGAATATCAAGCTTGATCGCATTAATATTTTTAGTTTTCTCTAGTATCGCATAATCAAACGATTTTGCTGTAGCTTTAGAAAATGATTGTTTATTTAAATAATACACATTGCTTTTATATTTAGCTTTTATTACAGCTTTGTTACAGTTTCGAAAAATATTAGGCTGATATTTCTTAAAATTATTAATAATTGAGTCTTTTCTCAAAAAAAACATCCCAGAATTCCAATAACCCTTTTGTTTAATTACTTGCTTTGCCTTAGCTACTTTTGGTTTTTCAATAAATCTAGTGACTTTATTAATGTTCTTTTTTTTCTTGGTAATGAAATATCCGTATTCACTAGAAGGGCTTGTGGGTTTTATTCCAAAAATAAATACGTTTTTTTCGTCTAAATTTGACTTATTTTTATTAATAGCTGTTATTAGTTTATTTGGCTTTTCAATTAAATGATCTGCAGCAAAATACATTAAAGGCTGGTTATATGGGACATCTTTAATTAATGCTGATGCTAAAATTGCTGGAGCAGTATTCTTTTTTGCTGGCTCTAAAATAATCTTATACTTTTTAATTTTACTTTTCTTTAAAGCCTTTTTTACATCCCTAAGATATTTTGAATTAGTGCTAATAATTGGATAGTCAAAAACTTTACTTTTAACTCTTTCAAAAGTTTTGTTAATTAAAGTCCAACCGCCAAAATCTATGAACTGTTTTGCTTGATGTTTAGATTTTTTAGGCCACAGTCTAGTACCTGCTCCTCCGCATAGAATAACTGGTCTAATTTTCATTAAATATCAGCGTATGTTCTAACCTCTTCTTTTGCTCCAGGGTGCGTAGGTGCACCTAGATAAGCTGGACCAACTGTTTGTGCATACTTCCAAAGTGTTCCATTACCAAAATTAATTTTCTTTGGTTTCCATTTCTTTCTTCTTTTCGCTAATTCTTTTCTAGATAAACGAACATTAATTGTACCCTTCTTAGCATCTAAATCTATGATGTCTCCATTCTTAAGTAAAGCTATTGGTCCTCCAACTGATGCTTCAGGTCCTACATGACCTATACAAAATCCTCTCGTCGCACCTGAAAATCTTCCATCAGTTATAAGTGCAACTTTTTCACCTTTACCTTGTCCATAAATTGCTCCAGTTGTTTGAAGCATTTCTCTCATACCTGGTCCACCTTTAGGTCCCTCGTATCTTATAATTATAATATCACCGTCTTTATACTTTTTGTTTTTAACTGCTTTATAAGCAGCCTCTTCTGTATCAAAGCATCTTGCTTTACCTGTGAATTGTAATTTCTTTAATCCAGCGACTTTAACAATTGCTCCATCGGGTGCTAAATTTCCTTTTAAACCAACAACACCTCCATCAGGAGACAATGGTTGGTTATGTGTTCTCATAACTTTTTGATTTTTATTAAACTTAACGTTTTTTAAATTTTGTCTCATTGTTTTACCTGTAACTGTCATACAATCTCCATGTATGTAACCACCATCTAATAAAGTTTTTAAAAGCATTGGAACTCCACCTGCTTTCCACATATCTTTTGCAACGTATTTTCCACCAGGTTTTAAGTCTGCAAGATAAGGTGTTTTCTTAAATATTCTTGCAACATCCATTAAATCAAATTTAATTCCTGCTTCATTTGCAAGTGCAGGTAAATGTAAAGCAGCATTAGTTGATCCACCTGTTGCAGCAACAATTGTTGCAGCGTTTTCTAAAGATTTTTTTGTAACAATGTCTCTTGGTCTAATGTTTTTTGCCAATAAATTCATTACTGCCTTACCACTTTTTAAAGCATAAGAATCTCTTTGTGTGTATGGCGCTGGTGTTCCAGCTGAATATGGTAATGCTAATCCTATTGCCTCAGATACACATGCCATAGTATTTGCTGTAAATTGTCCTCCGCAAGCTCCAGCACTTGGACAAGCTTTTAATTCTAGTTTTCTCAATGCATGTGCTGACATTTTTCCTGAAGAAAATTTTCCAACTCCTTCAAATACATCAACAACTGTTACATCTTTTCCGTTAAATCTACCGGGTAATATTGAACCACCATAAATAAAGACACTTGGTACATTTAATCTTACCATTGCCATCATTAAGCCTGGTAAAGATTTATCACATCCTGCAACGCCAACTAAAGCGTCATAACAATGTCCTCTAACAGTTAATTCAGTTGAATCTGCAATTACATCTCGTGAAATCAATGAAGATTTCATTCCTTCATGACCCATTGCTATTCCATCTGTAACCGTAATCGTACAAAATTCTCTTGGTGTACCCCCTGCTTGATGAACTCCTTTTTTAACCGACTGAGCCTGTCTCATTAAAGCAATATTACAAGGAGCTGCCTCGTTCCATGTTGAAACAACACCTACGAAAGGTTTTGCTACATCTTTTTCGGTCAGATCCATTGCATAATAAAAGGACCTTTGTGGAGCCTTATCGGGTCCTAAAGATGTGTGTCTACTTGGTAATTTCTTCTTATTAAATTTCTTCATTATAAACCTTTTATAGTGATTGATATTTTATCAATATCTTTTTTTAAATTACTATAGTTATTTTTTTCCTGATCAACAATATTTTTTGGCGCTCTTTCTACAAAACTTTTGTTAGAAAGTCTTTTCGATATACCATCTAACTCACTTTGGTATTTTTGCTGTCTTTTTAGAAGGTTTTCTTTGATCAAAGAGAGATCTATTGATTGATCAAAATATATCTTAAAAATATCCCCTTTGATGACTAAGTTTGCTGACGCTTTATCTTTATCGGTATCTAGGAAGCTATTTATTCTACCAAGTCTTTTTAAAACAGTTTGATTTTTTTTGATAAATAATTGATCGTTTTTAGATAAGGTCGAAATAGACATATCTACAAAAGAGCCTGGGCTCACATTTAATTCATTTTTAAATGCTCTAAGTTGGCTTATTAAATTGATTATATTTTCTACTTCCTTAATTTGTTTGTCTTTATTTGCTTTTTTATTCGACCAATTAGCAAACATTAGATAATTTTTTGGTTTATCTAGCTTATTTTTTAACCATAATTCCTCTGTAATAAACGGAATGAATGGATGTAAAAGAATTAAAATTTGTTTAAAGACGTAACTTAGGGTCTGTTTTACCTCTGAAATTGATGACTTTTCTTTTGAGTTTAATATAGTTTTAGATAGCTCTACATACCAATCACAATATGAATGCCATACAAATTGGTAAATGTTTCTTGCTGCTTCATCAAACCTATAATCATTTATATTCTTTTCAATAAGTTTACTTACTGTGTTTAATTCTGAAATAATCCATTTATTTATATTTAATTTTACTTTTGGCTCCTTTTTAGACTTTGAAAAATCACACTTATTCATGGCCAGAAAGTTGTTTGCATTCCAAAGCTTATTAAGAAAATTTCTATAACCTTTCACTCGATCTTCAGATAATTTTACGTCTCTTCCTGGTGATGCCATTGATAGCAAAGTAAATCTTAATGCATCTGCACTATATTTATCTATCAATATTAAAGGATCAATTACATTACCTTTTGACTTAGACATTTTTTGTCCTTTTTCATCTCTTACCAATGCATGAACATAAATTTCTTTAAATGGTTGTTTATTTAAAAACTCCATTCCAAACATCATCATTCTAGCTACCCAAAAAAAGATAATGTCAAAACCTGTTACTAAAACTGATGTTGGGTAAAACTTTTTTAGATATTCATTTTTATTAGGCCACCCAAGAGTTGCAAAAGCCCATAATCCTGATGAGAACCATGTGTCTAAAACATCTTCATCTCTAACTAATTCTACATCTTTCTTATATTTTTTTTTAGCTAGTTTTTTTGCTTCTTTATAATTTGATGCAACAAATATTTTTTTATCAGGTCCATACCAAGCTGGTATTTGATGGCCCCACCAAAGTTGTCTTGATATACACCAAGGTTCAATATTATTCATCCATTGGAAATAAGTCTTTGACCAATTAGGAGGAAAAAATTTTGTTTTTTTATTCTTTACAATCTTCTTTGCTTTTACTGATAATTTTTTTGCATCTGCAAACCATTGCTCTGTAAGATACGGTTCAATTACAGAGTTAGATCTATCCCCATAAGGAACTTTATTTTTAATGTTTTCTTCTTTAATAAGCTTGTCACTGAGGTCATTTAAGATTTTTTTTCTTGCTTCAAATCTATCTAAACCTACATAATCACTAGGTGCATTTTCGTTTATCTTCCCGTCCTCTGTGAAAATATTTATAATTTCCAATTTATTTCTTTTACCTACATCATAGTCATTAAAATCATGTGCTGGAGTAATTTTAACTGCACCAGAACCTTGCTCTGGATCAGCGTAATCATCTTGAATAATTTTTATTTTTCTCCCTGTTATTGGTAAAACTACATTTTTACCTACTAAATTAGTATACCTTTCATCTTTAGGATTAACAGCAACTGCAGTGTCTCCTAGCATTGTTTCTGGTCTTGTTGTTGCAATAGTTATAAATTCTGAACTATTTTCAATTTGATAATTGATATAATAAAGTTTTGAATTTACTTCTCTTTGATCAACTTCTAAGTCAGATATAGCTGTTTTTAAAACAGTATCCCAGTTAACTAATTTTTTAGATTTATAAATAAGACCTTTGTTATAAAGATCTATGAAAACTTTAATAACTGATGCAGATAGGTTTTTATCCATTGTGAAGGCATTCCTGGACCAATCACATGAACATCCAAGTTTTTTGAGTTGATTGATGATGATATCGCCATATTCTTTTTTCCAATCCCAAACTTTTTTAATAAAAGCTTCTCTGCCAATTGATTGTTTATCAATATTTTCACTTTCAAGCTTTCTTTCGACTAAAGCTTGCGTTGCAATTCCAGCATGATCAGTTCCTGGTTGCCATAAAGTTTCAAAATTATTCATTCTGTGAAATCTTATTAGTAAATCCTGAATTGTATTGTTTAATGCATGACCCATATGAAGACTTCCAGTGACATTTGGAGGTGGAATTACAATAGAATACTTTTTTTTATTTTTTTTGGGTTTAAAGAGACCTTTTTTTTCCCAATAAGAGTAAATCTTATTTTCTACTTTAGAATGTGTATATTTTTCTGAACTCATTGGTGTTTATAGTTTATAATTCAATAAACGTATTTAACAATAAACAAATTCTGATTGAATTTGATAGAATATTTCATATATAAACATCTTATAAATTGTTTTATAACCAGATTTATCGGTAACGTGGCGGAATGGTTACGCAGAGGATTGCAAATCCTTGTATCCCGGTTCGATTCCGGGCGTTACCTCCAAAAAAAAGAGTTGTTTTCAAGTAAAAAAAAAGTAAGTTTTGATTTTTACATTCCTCGGTAGCTCAGTTGGTAGAGCAGTTGACTGTTAATCAATTGGTCGCAGGTTCGAGTCCTGCCCGAGGAGCCAAATTAACCAGTCTTTTGAATTCCAACGTTAAGTGATTGTAAATTTTTGCTAAATTTTATTTTCTGATCGTTAGTTAGCTCAGAATATACCTTAACTAAAAAATTATAGTTCACGTTCATGTGACCTTCTTTAATTTTATCAGCATTAATTAGGTATTCTGAAAAATCTTCAAAAAAATAATTTATCGGAACTTTTAAATAGTTCGACAACTGAAGTAATCTTATAGAACTTACTCCATTTGTGCCTTTTTCATATTTTTGAATTTGTTGGAATGTTACGTTGATTGCTTTTGCTACTTTTGTTTGTGTAAGACCTAGTGCCAGTCTTCTTAACTTAAGTTTATTACCTAAGTGTTTATTAAAATTATCTTCCATTAAGACCCCTCTTAAAAAGAAAGATTGAACTCTATCCTAGGGGTTTATGCAAGCGGAAAAAAAATTTTTTTTGAGTGATTTTGAGGCTTGACATATTAGAAAAGCTCTAAATTGCTTTTGAGAAATATACGAAAATACAACATTTTTCGCATGTCAGGCATGCAAATTTTATAATATTTGACTTAAGAAAAGTTTCGTTCTGTCACTTTTTGGGTTTGCAAAAAATTCTTTTGTAGTATTTTTTTCAACTATCATACCTTCATCCATAAAAATAACTTCATCAGCCACTTCTTTTGCAAATCCCATTTCATGAGTTACAACAATCATCGTCATACCACCTTTTGCAAGGTTAACCATAGCATCTAAAACCTCTTTAATCATCTCAGGATCAAGCGCAGAGGTTGGTTCATCAAATAACATTATCTTAGGCTTCATGCACAAAGCTCTAGCAATTGCTGATCTTTGTTGTTGACCCCCAGATAATTGACCTGGGTATTTATGTGCTTGGTCAGCTATTTGAACTTGTTCTAATTGTTGCATTGCAAGTTCTTCTGCTTGTTTTTTTGGCATCTTTTTTACCCAAATAGGTGCTAAAGTGCAGTTATCTAAAATAGATAAGTGCGGAAACAAATTAAATTGCTGAAAAACCATACCAACTTCAGCTCTGATTTGCTCAATATTTTTTGTATTTTCACTAAGTTCTGTTCCATCAACAATAATTTTACCTTCTTGGTGTTCTTCCAATCTATTTATACATCTGATCAAAGTTGATTTGCCAGAACCAGATGGGCCACAAACAACTATTTTCTGTTTTTGTTGAACTTCTAAGTTAATATCTTTTAAAACTTGGAAATCACCAAACCATTTATTCACGTTTTCAATATTTATTATAGAACTAGACATTATCTTTCAGTTTTATATTTTTCCTCAAGGTTATAACTATATTTGCTCATTGCATAGCAAATTATCCAGAAAATTATTGCTGCGAAAATATATCCTTCCATAGCAAAACCAAGCCATTTTGGATTTGTTTTGGCTAAGGCAAGCATTCCTGCAATTTCAGCTAAGCCAACTACAAATATTAATGGTGTATCTTTAACTAATGCTAAAAATGTATTTGCAATTCCGGGAATTACTAATTTTAAAGCTTGTGGTAATATTACAAAAATATGCATTTTCCAATATCCCATTCCTAAAGATTTTGCTGCATCGTATTGACCTCTAGGTAGAGCTTGTAAACCGCCTCTAATAACTTCAGCACAGTATGCCGCTTCAAACAAAGTTATAGCTATTATTACTCTTACTAATTTATCCATGAAGAAATCTTGAGGTAAAAACATTGGAAACATTACTGATGACATAAATAATACTGTTATTAACGGAACTCCTCTCCAAAATTCGATGTAACCAACTGAAATATATCTTATTGCTGGTAGATTAGATCTTCTTCCTAATGCCAAGATCATTCCAAGTGGAAAACAGAAAATTAAACAAAAAAATGAGACAATAAACGTTAAAGATAAACCACCCCAAGCTCCAGTTTCTACCCAAACTAAACCAAATGCTCCACCTGAAATCAAATAATAGATTATTAAGAAAGCAATTATTGGATAGATCACTACATAATATAAAGCTAAGTATTTTTTTAAATTTTCTTTAAAAAAGTAACCAACAAAACCGAGTCCTATAACTAATAAAAATGCAGAATTAATTCTCCAATGGAGTTCATTAGGGTACATTCCATACATAAATCTCTTAAACCAAACTTTTATGTAGGTCCAACAAGCGCCTGTGCCTGTACATGCCTCTTTTGTGTCACCAGAAATATTAGCATCCAATACCATCCAACTTAATGCTGGAGGAAAAGCTTTTAAAATAGCAAAAGTTATAAAAAGTGTAAGAAATGCATTGAAGTTAGTTGTATTAATATTCTTATTAAGAGAGTCTAAAAATTTATATCCACTGTATTCTGTTCTTAAATAAGACAAACCTAAAAAACCAAGAATTAAAGGGAAAAAAATACTCAAATTTCCTGGTAAAGAACCACTAATATTAATTCTAAAAAAGGAATTTAAAAACACATCAAGAATACTTAAGATTAATAAAGCGCTTCCAATGTAAATATTAGTCATTTGGTTTTGGCTTTTAATTCTATTTAAACTCAAATTCATTTTTATTTTTCCTTAATTTCTATTCGTTTATTGTACCAATTCATTAATGCAGCGATTGCTAAACTAATTGATAAATAAGTTAACATCGTAATACCAACAATTTCTATCGCTTTACCTGTTTGCATCAAAGCTGTTCCTGCAAAAACTAAAACTAAATCTGGATATGCTATAGCAGCTGCTAAAGATGAATTTTTTGTTAAATTTAAATATTGATTTGTTGTTGGTGGAATAATAATTCTTAATGCTTGTGGCATTATAACTAATTTTAAAATTTGATTAGGTGTTAGACCAACCGAAGCAGCAGCTTCTTTTTGGCCCTTACTTATACCTTGAATTCCAGCTCTTACACATTCAGCTACGAAAGTTGATGTATAAAGTGAAAGTGCTAAAACTAAAGCTATCAATTCAGGTGGTAATGCAATTCCACCCTCAAAAATAAATGATGTTTGTGCTAATTGTTTTAAAACTGGCATCTCAAAATCAAGGGTTACTCCCCCAATTAAAAATGAAAATAATGGCAAAATAGTAATTAAAGCTAAAGATATATATAAAACAGGTAATTGTTTACCCTCTCTTTCTTGAATTTTTCTTGCATAAATTCTTATAAAGATAATAGCTACAATCGCAGCTATTAAACATGACATAAATACATTTAAATTTTCCCAAATCATAGAGGGAATGTAATAACCTTTAATGGTCATATAAGTTACACCGAACCAAGGCTGAGCATTTTCAGGTAAAGGTAATGCTCTTAATGCAGCATAATACCAAAAAAATATTTGTAATAATAACGGTATATTTCTAAAGAACTCTACATACCATGCTGCTGAATTTTTTATTAAGAAATTTTGTGATAGTCTGGCAACACCAATTATAACTCCTAAAATAGTACAAAATATTATACCCAAAAAAGATACTAAAAGTGTATTTAGTAATGCTACTACATAGGCCCAAAGGTAAGAATCCTGACCATCATAGTCTAGCAAGGTGAATTGCATATCGAATGAAGCCTCTTGTGATAAAAAACCAAAGCCAAAATCAATACCTCTATTATCCATATTGACTTGTGCATTAATTGTAAAAAAACCAAAAACAAAAATTACGAATAGGATAGTTAAAAGTTGAGGAAGAATTCTTTTAATTTTATTATTCATTTGAACGTATAATAAAAAAAAGGGCTAGATAAATCTAGCCCTTTTTAAGTATTTTAAGATGAATTATCTTGCTGGTGGAACGTATAAAATTCCGCCTTTTGTCCATAATTGATTTGGACCTCTATCTGGTAAAATACCTGTGTCAGCTATATTTCTCTTGTAGCTTTCACCGTAGTTACCAACTTGCTTAATAATTCTTAGGTTCCACTCGTTATCTAAACCAAAAGCAGCGCCCATCTCACCTTCTGCACCAACAAGTCTTTTGATTTGTGGGTTATCAGAAGTTTTCATTGAATCTGCGTTAGCTGAAGTAATACCGTATTCTTCTGCTTCGATCATAGTATTTAATGACCATCTTACGATATCTTCCCAAACAGCATCACCTTGTCTTACAACCGGTCCTAAAGGCTCTTTAGAAATAGTTTCTGGAAGAACAATGTGCTCATCTGGATTCTTCATTTTAGTTCTTTGAGCAGCTAATCCTGATTTATCAGTTGTGTAAGTATCACATCTACCTGCATCGTAAGCAGCTACGACTTCGTCTGCTTTTTCGAATGCTACTGGCTCATAAGAAATTCCTCTTGAATTAAAGAAGTCTCTCATATTTAGCTCAGTTGTTGTACCAATGTTTGTACAAGCTGAGATACCATTTTTAAACTGATCTACTGACGTAATTCCAGAGCTTTTTCTTACCATAAAACCTTGACCATCGTAAAAGTTTACACCTACGAAAGTAAGACCAATGTCAGCGTCTCTAGAAAGTGTCCAAGTAGTATTTCTTGCTAGTACATCAATTTCACCTGAAGTAAGTGCAGTAAATCTTTCTTTCGCACTTAGTGGAGTGAACTTAACTTTATTAGCATCACCTAGTACAGCAGCTGCTACTGCTCTACATACGTCAACGTCGATACCTGTCCAATTTCCAGATGCATCAGCATTTGAAAATCCAGGAAGACCTTGTGAAACACCACATCTAACAAAACCCTTCTTCTGAGTGTTTTTTAGAGTTTTTGACTTTTTAGCCATTGCTTCTGTTGTAAATGCAAACAGCACAGCAATCATAGCAAATAAAGAAGTCAATTGTTTTAAATGTTTAAACATATATTTCCTCTTTTAGTTATTTATTTGTTAACAAATTAATTCAAAATTATTTTTGAATTTATTTAGTTAAGCACTTAAATAAAAATTGATCAACTGTCTTTGATGTACATTTTGATGAATTACCGGATCTAAAAGAATCTATTATCAACCTCAGGTAGAATAGTGGCGCGCCCTGAAGGATTCGAACCTCCGACCCACGGTTTAGAAAACCGTTGCTCTATCCAGCTGAGCTAAGGGCGCAGAATTAATAATATATATATTATTAAATTAACTTTTAAAAAGGAATTTTTTCAAGATAATTAAAATTGATAACAATTCAACTCTACCGATCATCATAAAAAGAATTAGAGAAAATTTTGAAAAAGCACCTAACTCATAAAAATTAAAATTATCTAAATCAGTTAGTGGAGAATTAACAGTATTCATTATAGTTAAAATTGACAGTTTAAAGGATGTTTCGCTATTTATCCCTGAAACTGTAAGAAATAAAGATAAAATACTAAGAGAAACTACAAAGATCAATACTGATAAAAAATACTTATGAAAATCTTCCGTCTCAAAATAAATGTTAAAAAAAGGAAGTTTATTTGAATAAATATTTTTTGGTTTTGCATGTGATACAAGTTCATTTAAAGAAAACTTTAACAATAAAAAAAGTTTAGAAAATCTTAACCCCGAGCTCGTTGAAAAAAAAGATCCGCCTATAATTATCAAGATTATAAAAATAAATGTAAGATTTTGAGGTGAATCTAAAGAAAATCCAATATTAGAGATAGAGCTACAAATTGATAAAAAAAGTAGAGAAAAATCGTTATTAGAATTAAAAAAAATGAAGAATATTGTAATTAAGAAAAATAGATAAAATAACAGATACAGATCTTCAAATAAAAAATTAGTATTTTTCTTTTTAAAGAATATCAAATTGTATAACAAAAAAAGACTAAAAAAAGATACAAGCATTAAAATTGCAAGTACTACTTGTTGAAATTTACCATCGATAATTAGACTAAGATTGTTGTCAGGCAAAAAACCCCCGGATGAAATTAGTGTTAACGATAAATTAAATGAATCGAATATCCTTACTCCAGATAATGAAAGTATTATAAATATAAGAATAGTTAATATAAAATAAATAAAACTGATTTTTAGAGATTGTTTCAAAGTTTCGCTGCTACTGAATGAAATGAAATTTGTAAGAGACTTTTTCAAATTTGTGTCAAAAATATCTATTAATAAGATTAGTGAAATCAAAAAATATAATCCACCAATCCATTGAGTCGAGGATCTCCATAAAATTAAGCTTTGATCTATATGTTTAAGGTTTTCAAAAACTGTAAAACCAGTAGAAGTAAAACCTGAGACTGATTCAAAGTATGCATCAAATAAACTTAAATTATTTAAAATCAAATAATAAGGTATTGACAATAATACTGGTATAATTAAATAACCCGTTATAACTGTAAGAATCTTTTCAAATATTGATGTTTTTCTTAAATTTTTTTTTTTAAAAAAAATTAAAGACCCAAAAAAAAGTGTAACTACAAAAATGAAAAGAAAACTATCTATACCCAGAAATAAGTCAAAATAATAACAATAAATTATATTTAAAAAAGATAGGAAGGATATAAATAAGGAAAATATACCAAGATAAAGCTGTGAAAAGTTTAACATCTAAATAGAGCTTATTCTAAATAAATTCTCTACAACTGGTAACTGATCTCTTTTTGCTAAAAAAACAACTGTATCTTTTTTTTGAAAAATGAATTTTGAGGATGGAATAATTATGTCATTTTTTCTTAAAACTGCACCAATTCTAATATCCTCGGGAAGATTTGTATTTTTAAGTTCTTTATCAATTAATTCTGATGAGTCAATTATCTCAGCTTCAATTACTTCATAATCACCATTTGAGATACTATAAGCAGTTTCAATTGTCCCTTTATGAACATGTTTGAGAATACTTGAAACTGTATTCATTCTAGGATCTATCAAGTCATCAATTTTTAAAGAAGATTGAAGTATTGAATAATTTGGTTTATTAATTAAAGCCATAGTTCTTTTATCTTTAGAGAACTTTTCAACCAAAACACTAACCATCAAATTATCCTCATCATCATTTGTTAGAGCCAAAACAGTTTCAGAATCATCTATGTTTGCTTCTTTCAACACATCTTCCTCAAGACCGTTTCCATTAATAACTAAAGAATTATTCAGTTCATTGGCTATGTATTCAGCTCTTTCCTTGTTTTTTTCAATTATCTTTATTCTTGCAGACTCGTGGGAGTTTTCTAAATTTCTAGCTAAATTAAAACCAATGTTTCCACCACCTATTATCAAAAACTTATTTGAAATTTTTTCATTATGACCAAATGCATCTAATGTCAATTGCATTTGAGATGAATTAATTATTACATAGGCCTTGTCATTTAATTTTAAAACATCGTTTTTTTTTAGAATTATAAATTTCTCTTCACGAACAACACCAAGAATATTGGCTTCGAGTTTTGGAAATTTTTTCGTAATTTTATTTAGTTCAATATTAATTAATGGGCATTTTTCATTTATATCTATTTCAAGTAGACGTATCTTATTATCAGCAAAAGGTACGTTATCTATTGCCCCTGGTGCCTCCAATTTTCTTTGTATCGACTTAGCAATTTCTACCTCAGGTGAAATTATAACATCAATAGGTAGATTTTCTTTATTATAAACTAATGAAAATTTAGGATTTAAATAATCTTGAGATCTAATTCTTGCAATTTTTTTTCCAATCTTAAAGATAGAAAATGCAATCTGACAAATTAACATATTGATTTCATCATTTTTTGTAACCGCAATAATCATATCAGCATCCTCAGCATTTGCTTTTTCAAGAATAGATGGAAATGTAGCTTTGCCAACTATGGATTTAACATCTAAATCATCATTAATTTTTTGAATATCTTCACTTGATTGGTCTATAACTGTAACTGAATGGTCTTGCTCACTAAGAAGTTTTGCAATCGTATAACCTACCCTTCCTGCTCCACAAATTATTATATTCATTAATTTAAATCCTTAACGCCTAAACCTTTTAATTTTCTATGAAGAGCCGATCTTTCCATGCCTACAAACTTTGCTGTTTTTGAGATATTTCCACCAAATTTTTTTAGTTGAGTAGTCAAATATTCTTTTTCAAAGTTTTCTCTAGCTTCTTTCAATGGCACAGACAAATTATTACTTTTAAATGTCTCTATCCCTCCTTGTTTTATTGACTCCTTAATAATTGTCTTAATTTTTGTTTGATCATTATTGGATAATATCGCTATTCTTTCTATCAAGTTTCTTAACTCTCTAACGTTTCCTGGCCAAAAGTGATTTATAAGGTAAGAGTCCTCTTTGTCAATATTGAGAGCTTTAAGATTATATGATTTTGAAATAGTTTTAGAAAAGTACTCAACTAAAAGAGGTATATCACTTACCCTATTGCTTAGTGGTTCGATATTTATTTGAAAAACATTTAATCGATGAAATAGATCTTCCCTAAAATTACCAAGTTGAGTTTCATTATTAATATTTTTACTAGATGTACAAATTATTCTCACGTTAACTTTAATATCATGATTACTATTAATCCTTCTAAATTTTTGATCAATTAAAACTCGTAATATTTTTGATTGGGTTTCAAGCGGTATTTCAGAAATTTCATCTATTAAAAGGGTTCCCCCAGAAGCTTTTTCCAATGAACCATAAGTAATCGAGCCGTTTTCCTTTTCTTCTCCAAAAAGTTCAAGTTCATATTTTTTTACATCTAATAATGCACCGTTCAAAATTATAAATGGACCTTTGTTTCTTTTAGAAAGTTTGTGAATTTTTCTAGCGATTAGCTCTTTTCCAGAACCTGTTGGTCCATATATAAAAATTCTACTTTCTGTGTTTGAGAGTTTTTCAATTTGTTCTCTTATTTTTTCAATATTCTGACTATTTCCGATAAGATCGAATGAGTGAAATAATTTAGTTTCAAGAACCTTATTTTCATTTTTTAATTTAAAGTTTTCTACAGCTCTTTTGACAAAATTCATTAGTCTTTCTTCATCAAAAGGTTTTTCCAAAAACTCAAAAGCCCCTGACTTAAGAGATTTAATAGCCATTTCGATATTTGCATGACCTGAAATAATTATAACTGGGATATCCTTATTTTTTTTCTTAATATGACTTAAAAGTTCAATACCGTCGTTATCACCTTTGTCTAGTTTTACGTCTATAATAGCAACGTCAGGTAATTTTTTATCAATTTCATTTAAAGCCTGATTATAATTTGCTGCAACTCTGGTTTCATATCCTGCATCAGAAATTAAATCCTTAAGGATATTTCTAATATCTGGATTATCATCAATTATTAAAATTTCAGTTGACATAATTAGGTAATAAAATTTTTATTTTAGCTCCTTCTTTTTGTGGGATAAATTCAATAAATCCATTGTGGTCGTTTAAGATTTTTTCTACTATAGATAAACCTAAACCACTACCCTCTTTTTTTGTGGTAAAGTAAGGTTTTGAAAATATTTTGGTATCACTGTTTGTAAAACCTGTTCCATTATCCTGTACTATGATGTTTATATAATCATTTATTAATTGAATTTCTACATTGATTTTCTTTTGAAAATTGCCCATTTTTTTATGTTTCTCTTTTAGACTTTCAATTGAATTTTTAAATAAGTTAATAAAAACTCTATTAAGTTGCTCAAAATCGCTATTAACAAAATAAATTATTTCAGATACAAAACTAATTTCTATATCTTTGTCATTAGTTTTCATTAAGTTAATTGAGTCATTAATAATTTTATTGAGATCATTTTTTTTAAAAATAGGTTTTGGCATTCTTGCAAAATCAGAAAATTCATTTACAAGTTTTTCAATAAGTTTTACTTGTTTGTTAATCGTTTTAATCTTCTCTAAGAAGGACTCTTTGTTTTTTTCATCAAACATCTCAGAATACTTTTTTTTAAGATTATCTATTATAAGCTGAATAGGTGTGAGAGGATTTTTTATTTCATGTGCAATTTTTCGAGCAACGCTTTCCCACGCCTCATGTCTTTCATTAGCAATAAGTTTATTTTGTTGGTACTTTAATCTATCAATCATTTGATTGAAATTTTTATTAAGAATTTCTAGTTCCTTATCAGTTTTAATCTCCGGAACTTTTGCATTTAAATTTCCCTTTCCAATATTAGTCGAGGCAGATATCAAATTATTTATTGACAAAAAAAATCTAGATGAAAATCTTATTGCTATGGAAATCGACAAGAATAAAAGAAGAGTAACTATTATTATATAAATGATAGCAAATGAAAATTTAATCCCTGTTCTTTTATCCTGTACTGTGTAATAAAAATCTAGGGCCTCACTTGACTCAGTTAAGTATTGAGAAATTTTTGGGTCTAAATATTTTATTATATAAATGTAAGTATTGTCAAAATTAGCCAACTTCATTAGCGCTGCAGAAGTATTTTTATACGCATTTAATATTTTAAGTGGTCTTTCATCGTTGAGCACCATCTTTAATTGTTCAGTGGATGGAGGTATATATAGAATCTTATTTCTATCAGTTGACATTAGCAACTCGCCAGTATTATCAATTAGAAAAATTGCATCTAATTTTCTTACTAGTTTTTGTGAATTTAAATAATTTTCAAACCTTTGTTTATTTTCATTATATATAGAAACATTCTTATTCAAATCGAAAGCAGCCAAAATGATATCAGATTCAACTTTATTTCTAACTGTGCTTACGTAATTAACAGCTAATTGATAAGAGTTACTTACAGCAGTAGTAATTTTTTTATCAAAATACTTTTCAAGTGCAAAAGAAAATAAAAATAAAGAAAAAACAGATATCAAAATAGATGGTATTAACGTAAATAAAGAAAAGAAGGTTATATATTTCCTATTTGCTCTTGATCCCTCAATTGCTATTTCATTTTTAATAGAATTTTTAATCTCAATAAAAATCATTGAAAAAAAAACTAGCAACAATAAAATATTTGATACTAACAAATATTGTAAATTCTCATCTGTAAGTTCAATAAAACTCTTCTCAATAAAAGTTAAAAACGTTAAAAAACCCAGGAATAGTGTAATTATAAATATTAAAATAATAAAAATATTTTTTCTTATAAATTTAAGCATAATAATGTAGTACTTTAAAAATCATCATAATATATGAGCAATTGTTTTATAATATTAGCTGCTGGAAAAAGTAATAGATTTATTTCCAAAATACCAAAACCATATATTAAATATAAAGGTGATATACTAATTAATCATTCTATAAATAAGGCAATTTTATCAAAAAAATTCTCAAAAATCGTAGTTGCAATCAATAAAAGTCATAAAAAATACATAAAAATATTGAGTAAGAAAAAAGTTCACTTCATTGAAGGGGGTAAGTCTAGAGCTGATTCTTCGAGATTATCTTTAAAATATCTGTCTAAATTTAAGCCTCAAAATGTGTTAATTCATGATGCTGCAAGACCAGATTTTTCTATAACTTTAATTAACAATCTTTTAAAAAACCTAAAAAAATATGATGGAGTAATTCCTGTTTTAAAAACTACCAGTTCTATTAAAGCAATAAAAAATAGAAAAATTGTAAATTTGGATCGTGATAAGATTTTTTTATCTCAAACACCTCAAGCTTTTAATTTTAAAAAAATATTTGATCTCCAAAAGAAAATAAACTCAAGAACCACAGACGATGCTTCATTATTTGTCAATAAGTCAAGTAAAATAAAAATGATAAAGGGTGAGGAGAAAAACATTAAGATTACAACTAAAAATGATATCAAGGAAAACTTAAAATATTATTTTGGTATAGGTTTCGATGTACATAGATTAGTAAAAAAAAAGAAATTGTATTTAGGCGGTCTCAAAATTAACTCAAAATTTGGAACTTTGGGGCATTCAGATGGTGATCCTGTTCTTCACGCAATTACAGATTCTATTCTTGGAGCCTGCAGAAAAGGTGATATAGGCCAAAAATTTTCAGATCAAGATGTGAAATTTAAAGATATCAGATCAACAATTTTGTTAAGCAAAGTCATCGAAGAAATAGAAAGGAGTGGATTTTTTATTAATAATTTGGATATAAACATTATAACTGAAGCTCCAAAAATTAGTAAATATAAAAAAAAAATAATTTCAGTGATATCTAAATTATGTAAAATAAAAAAAAATCAAATAAATATTAAAGGTAAAACCGCTGAGAAACTTGGTGTGATTGGAAAAGAAAAAGCTATTGCATGTGAAGTGATATCATCGATATATAGATATGAATAAAAAAATTGGAAAACTTATTGTTACGATGTTTGGTGTTGGTTTGATAAAATATTTTCCGGGAACTTTTGCTTCCTTTATTACAGCATCAATATATTGTTTTTTTTATACAATTAAAATTAACTATTTATTATTAATACTAATTAACTTTTTATTGTTTGCTTACTCAGTTTGGATGATTAATAATTTAAAAAATGAATTTGAAGAAATAGATTCTAAAGAAATCGTAATTGATGAATTTTTGGGTCAATCAATTCCAATTCTCTTTTTTTATATAATCTTCTCCGAAGGATCAGTATCGAATACCTTTTTTTTCATAATAGTTTTTTTATCATTTGTTGGCTTTCGTTTTTTCGACATTTTAAAACCCTATCCAATTAATTATGTAGACAAGAGTATTAAAAATGGTTTTGGTGTAATTTTAGATGATCTTATAGCAGGTTTCTTCACACTAATAGTATTGTATATATGTATAATCTTTTATGGTCAAATTCAATAAGTTAGTTAAGAAATTAAATAAAAAAAAATTAAAGATTAGTTTTGCCGAGTCCTGTACTGGTGGATTGCTTGCTCAATCTATTACCTCATTAAGTGGGGCTTCAAAGGTATTTAATTTAAGCGTTGTAACTTATTCAAATGACTCTAAAAATTTAATTCTAAATGTTCCAAGAAAAATAATTAATAAATTTGGAGCTGTAAGTGAAGAATGTTGTTTGAGTATGGTAAAAAACTTAGCAAAAATAAGTAAAAGTCAAATCAATGTTTCTATTACCGGAATTGCTGGTCCTAAGGGTGGCTCTAAGTTTAAGCCAGTTGGACTAGTTTTCATAGGAATAAATTATAAAGGTAAAAATAAAGTTTATAAGTATTTATTTGCTAATAAAACAAGAAGATCTATTCAAGAAGCAAGTGCAAAAGCAGTGATAGATAATTTACTAAGTTTTATTAAATAAACTCTCTGCCCTGTTTTGAAATGCATCAGCAATTTTATCTAGGCCGTATTTAAATGATTTATTCATAAAAATATTTAAGAATTTATTTTTTAATTCAAAATCCAAATCAAAGGTAACCTCAGTAAAATTATCTTTTTGATCAAACTTCCACTTGTTTTCTAAGTATTTTAAAGGCCCTTCAATATTTTTAACATAAATAATACTTTCTTTCTTATCAAATTTAACATCACTCTTATATGTGTCTTTAAAAGGGCCCTTGCCAATTGTTAAATCAGCTTCAATATATTGAAAATTAGCTTCTGATTTATCTTTGTATATTTTGGCATTGAGACAGTAGGGAATAAATTTTGGATACTCTTCAATATTAAGGACAAGATCAATTAAATCTTTTTTGGAACAATTAATGTTTCTCTTTATCGATGCTTTTGGCATTAGAAGTTATTCTATTTTTTTTCAATTTAGCAAAGTCTTCATCTGCATGATAAGATGATCTTGTTAGTGGAGAGGAAGATACTAATAGAAAACCTTTTGCTTTAGCGATAACTTCTAAATCTTTAAATTCACTGGGATCATAATATCGTTGAAGTGGAAAGTGCTTTACAGATGGTTGTAAATACTGTCCAATTGTTAAGAAGTCAACATTAGCAGATCTTAGATCGTCCATGACTTGCAAAATTTCATCCTTAGTTTCACCCATCCCAACCATTATTCCTGATTTAGTAAAAATTTCCTGATTTATGTGTTTAACATTTTTTAATAACTCAAGCGACGAAAAATATCTAGATCCAGGTCTAACCTTTAAATATAAACTTGGAACTGTTTCGATATTATGATTAAAAACATCTGGAATTGCATCCAAAACTCTTTTGTAAGCATCTCCTTTTCTTAAAAAATCAGGAGTTAAAACTTCAATTGTTGTTTCTGGATTAGCTTCTCTTGTAGATTTGATAGTTTCATAAAAATGATTTGAACCACCATCTTTAAGATCATCTCTGTCAACTGAAGTAATTACTACATGACGCAAGTCTAATCTTTTTACCGCTAAGGCTATTTTTTTTGGTTCAAAAGGGTCCAACTTTTCTGGTCTTCCAGTTTTAACATCGCAAAATGCACAGGCTCTTGTGCAAGTGTCCCCCATAATCATAAAAGTTGCATGTCTTTTGCTCCAACATTCAGTAATATTTGGACAATTTGCTTCCTCACAAACTGTAACTAATTTTTGTTGGTTGACTATACTTTTTGTAAGAAAAAATTCTTTACTATTTAAAAGTTTTGACTTAATCCATGTTGGCTTTTTTTTAATAGGATTAATCTGATTTTTTTGTTTTTCTGGGTGTCTTACTTTATTCATTTTTAATAATATAGGTATTCTCACCTTTTTTTCCAACTACAAATTTGTCCCTTATTAGGATTTCAAGGTAATCTTTATCTAAATTTGCCTCAATAAGACTATTAATTTTTTTCAAATTTGTTATTTCATTTGTTAGAAAAATTTTTTTTTTTAAAAGATTTTCAAATCGGTCCTTTTTGTCTAAGTAGGCAAATAGACCTCTATTTCCTCCGAGTAAATTTAAAGAAAAATAAATTATCAATATTATTGGAAGTACTAGTATTATATTTTTTTTAATAGTATTTATCACTTTAAGTTAGCCATGTTTTTACTTTTAATAAACTCTGACTCTATTCTCAATAACTGATTAAATTTTGCAACCCTTTCTGATCTGCATAATGAGCCTGTTTTTATTTGATTTGAATTAGTTCCAACAGCTAAATCAGCTATAAATGTATCTTCTGAGTCGCCTGATCTATGAGAAATTATAGTTGTATAACCAATATTTTGTGCAAATCTTATAACATCTAAAGTTTCTGAAACTGTTCCTATCTGATTTAATTTAATTAAAATAGAATTTGATGATTCATATAAAAAACCTTTTTTTAATCTTTGAAGATTAGTCACATAAAGGTCGTCGCCTACAATTTGTATTTTGTTTTCTTTTTTATATAAATCTGACCATGCTTTCCAATGATTTTCAGCAAAAGGATCTTCAATTGATTTAATTTTAAATCTTTTAATTATTTTTGAATAAAAAGTAATTGTGTCTTTATAAGTGATATATTTTTTTGAATTTATTGAATATTTATTATTTTTAAAAAGTTCATTCGCCGCAATATCTAAACATATTGATACATCTTTCCCATTAATAAAACCTGCTTTTTTAATAGCTTTTGAAATTAATTTTAATGCCTCTTCATTTTTTGAAATCATCGGTGCAAAACCACCTTCATCTCCAACAGATATAGATAAATTTTTACTCAAAAGTAGTTTTTTTAAACTTTGTATTACTAAAAAACAAATATTCATTGCCTCACTAAAAGTTTTTGCTTTATCAGGTCTAATCATAAACTCTTGAATTTTTAAACCATTATTGGCATGTACGCCACCATTTATAATATTCATGAGAGGGTAAGGAAGTTTAAAATTTTTTTTTACTAAAAAATTTTTATATAATGGGATTTTTTTAAGCTTTGATGACAGTTTTTTTACAGCGATCGACACAGACAATATTGCGTTAGCGCCTAATTGTCTCTTTTGTTTTGTTCCATCTAATTTAATTAGAATTGAGTCAATTAACTCTTGATTGTGAACATTTTTATTTAAAATTTTTTTTGAAATTATTTTATTTACGTTCGCTACGGCAGAAAAAACACTTTTCCCTAGAAACTTTTTATTTAAGATATCTCTTTTTTCATAAGCTTCGTATGAACCAGTAGATGCACCAGATGGACAAATAGCTTTTGATGAAACTTTTCCACAAAATATTTCTGTTTCAATTGTAGGCATACCTCTGCTATCAAATATTTGTCTTGAAACTACTTTGGTAATTTTTGACATTAAAAATAATTTAGTTTTTTATTAGTTTATCAATCTCAAGTAATTTATTAATTAAATTGTCCATTTCATTTAGTGGCACCATATTTGGACCATCAGAGGGAGCATTATCTGGATCTTGATGTGTTTCAATAAAAATAGCAGCAATTCCAACAGCAACTGCCGCCCTAGATAAGTGTGCAACAAATTTTCTTTCCCCACCACTTTTATCGCCCATTCCTCCCGGTTGTTGAACTGAGTGAGTTGCATCGAAAACTATAGGATAACCAGTTTGTGCCATAATTGGTATCGATCTCATATCAGACACTAATGTGTTATAACCAAAACTCGCTCCTCTTTCTGTTATTAGGATATTGCTATTTCCTGTGTCTGAAATTTTCTTTACTACATTTAACATGTCCCACGGAGCAAGAAATTGACCTTTTTTAACATTAATAATCTTATTTGTTTTGGCAGCAGCTATTAATAAGTCGGTTTGTCTGCACAAAAATGCTGGGATTTGTAAAACATCAACATGATTTGCAACAACAGAACATTGTTCTATATTATGAATGTCGGTTAAAATTGGGACATTTATTTGTTTCTTAATTTTATCAAATATCGGTAAAGATTTTTCTAAACCAACTCCTCTCTTGCTTTTAAGACTAGTTCTATTAGCTTTATCAAAAGACGTTTTGTAAATAAATTCAATATTATATTTTTTAGAAATTTCTGATATTTTTCCTGCCATATCAAGAGCGTGTTGCTCAGTCTCAAGTTGACAAGGACCTGCGATTAAACATATCTTTTCTTCATTTGAAATTTTTATTCCATCGCAATTTACTGTGATATTTTTCATTGTTTATTTTTCGCAGCTTCAATAAATGATGAGAATAGTGGATGAGGTTGTAAAGGTCTAGATTTAAATTCTGGATGAAATTGAACTCCAATGAACCAAGGATGATTTTTAATTTCAATTATTTCAGGTAAGTTATTGTCAGGAGACATACCTGAAAAATTTAACCCGTATGCTTCAAATTTTTTTCTCAAATTGACGTTAACCTCATATCTATGTCTATGTCTTTCTTTAATTTGACCAGACTTATAAATTTCTTTTATTAAGGAATTGTGTTGTAATTTAGCTGGATAAAGACCTAATCGCATTGTACCACCTAAATTTTTCACAGTTCCTTTAATTTTTTTACCGCTTTTGTTCCATTCTTCAATAAGACCAATAACTGGATAACAATTTTTATCAAACTCGCTTGAGCCAGCATTTTTAATTTTTAGTACATTTCTAGCAAATTCAATTACTGCCATTTGCATTCCAAAACAAATCCCTAAAAAAGGAATTTTTTTAATCCTTGCATAATTTATGCATGCTATCTTACCTTCAGTGCCTCTTTTTCCAAACCCCCCTGGAATTATAATTCCAGAAACATTATCCAATTTTTTTTGAACATCTGAAGCTTTTAATAAATCTGACTCTAGTCTTATCAAATTAATTTTTACATTATTCTGAATACCTCCATGAACTAAAGCCTCGTCTAATGATTTGTATGCATCTTTTAAATCAACATATTTTCCAACAATTGCTATATTTACAGTCCTAATATTTTTGTTTGTTACAATTCTAGTCACCTCTTTCCACGGTTTCAAATTAATCTTTTTTTTCGGCTTTATGTTGAAATATTCAAAGACTTGTTTATCCAAGCCTTCATTAAAAAAACTTATTGGTGCTTCATAAATTGTTTTAACATCAACTGTTTCTATAACCCTTTCAATAGGTATGTTGCAAAATAAAGAGATTTTTTTCCTTTGATCAAGAGGTATGGATTGTTGAGATCTGCAAATGACCATGTCTGGTTGAATTCCAATACTTCTTAATTCTTTAACAGAATGTTGTGTGGGTTTAGTTTTTATTTCATCAGAAGATTTTAGAAATGGAACTAATGTTAAATGTATAAATAAAGTTTTTTCTTTACCAATATCGTTAGCAAACTGTCTTATAGCTTCTAAAAAAGGCAGACTTTCGATATCTCCAACTGTTCCACCGATTTCACAAATAACGAAATCTTCACTTTTAATTCCATTCTTAATAAACTCTTTAATTCTATTTGTAACATGTGGAATTACTTGAACAGTTTTGCCAAGGTAATCACCTTTTCGTTCTTTGGATATGATATCACTGTAAATTTTTCCAGTAGTAATATTATCATTTTTTGTAGATGATATGTCTGTAAATCTTTCGTAATGACCTAAATCTAAATCAGTTTCAGCTCCATCATCTGTCACAAAAACCTCACCATGTTGAAATGGACTCATCGTGCCTGGATCAACATTTAAATAAGGATCCATTTTCCTTACTCTCACTTTAAAACCTTGTGATTTAAGTAGATAAGCTAGTGATGCTGATGATAAACCTTTTCCAAGAGATGATACCACGCCGCCAGTGACAAAAATATATCGCGCCATGGAAGTATGTTATAAACTTATTTTTGTAAAAATAAAAGAATTAATTGTTGTTATCTGGTATTTTTGGTGCGTCTTTATCTGAATTTTCATCAACAGTATCAATTAATGATTTTTCAGGACTCAATTTTTGATTCGATAGAATGGTCAAACCTAAACTACAAATTATAAATAACGTTGCTACAATTGCAGTACTTTTAGTCAAAAAATTACCTGCAGTTTTTGAAAACATATAACTTTCTTGTGAAACACCTATTCCTAATGCACCACCCTCGGATTTTTGAAATAAAACAAGAATTACAAGAATGATGGCAAGTATAATGTTTATTGTTAGCAAAATATTTTCCATGAGGACTAATTATACGTTTTTTTTACTATATCAATTAATTTTTTAGGGTTTTGTGATGCACCACCGATTAAAAAACCATCAAGGCTAGTTATCTTTTTTAAATTTCTTATATTTTCAGGATTTACAGATCCGCCGTATAAAATCTTTGGTAATTTACCTTTAAATTTTTTTTTAATAAATTCAACTGTTTGTTCAAGTTCATTGATTTTAGGAATTTTTCCTGTACCGATTGACCAAACAGGCTCATAGGCAAGAAATATATTAGACTTTTCTTTAATCTTTTTTAAACCAAGTTTAATTTGTTTTGATAAAATTGACTTTGTTTTTTTTCTCTTTTTTTCAGCCAAAGTTTCACCAATACAAAAAATAACTTTTAATTTTGCCTTAATGGCACTTTTAATTTTGAGATTAATAAGTTTGTCTGTTTCGCCTTTTTGTCTATTTTCTGAATGACCTAAAATAACATAATTGGCACCAGAGCTTTTAAGCATTTTTGAATTCACAAAACCTGTATGTGAACCATAATCTTCACTTTCATGACAATTCTGTCCTCCAATATCTATTAAGCAATTTTCAAATTTCTTTAAAAAAGAAGAGATTAAAGTATTTGGGGGACAATAAATTAATCTTCCTTTTTTAATTTCTTTAGATTTTGAAAATCTTATAACTTTATCCAATGTATTTAATGATTTTAAGTTTCCATACATTTTCCAATTAGCTATGAAATACATAATTTTATTTGTCATAATTCTTTTTTTAATCTATAGATTTGTTTTTATAGATCAATAAATTATCATATATAATGTTAAATAAGTTAAAAAATTTCTCAAAAAGTAAACTTGGAGTAGTTGTGGTATTTATTGTTGCCTTGCCTTTTGTATTTTTTGGAATGGGTAGCGTTTTTCAAAACAAAGATACAAATAATGTAGCAAAGATTGACAATTATAACATTTCAACTAAAAATTTTACAAATCACATAAGTTCATTAGGTATAAGTACCGAAGTAATAAAAAATAATTTAGATCAAAATATTTTAGAAGAAATATTAAGTGATTTACTGGCTAAAAAATTTATTGAATTAGAAATAGATTATTATGATTTATTAATTTCAGATGAACAATTAGTTAAAGTTATTAAAAAAAATAAAAATTTTTTAGATCAAAACTTAAAATTTGATAGAATTAAATATGAAAAGTTTTTAATTGAAAATAACATTAATGCCTCAGATTTTGAAAAAAGATTAAAAAATAGAGAATTAGAAAAAAAACTTTTTTTTCTATTAAATGGCGGTATAAATGTTCCAGAATTTGTAGTAAAAAAATATTACAAATATGAAAATAGTAAAATTGATTTAAGATTTATTAATCTCGATATTTTTTACAAAAAAAAAAGTCAATTTACTGATGTAGAGATCGCAAATTATATTCAAAATAATAGTGACAATTTACAACAAGATTTTATAGATTTTGATTATATCAAAATAACTCCAAAAAATTTAATTGGCACAGAAGAATATAATGAAAAATTTTTCTCAGAAATAGATGATATTGAAAACAACATCTCAAACTTTTCAGATCTTAAAAGTCTTTTGAATAGTTATGAAAATATTAACATCGAAAAAAAAACAAATTATACACTTACAAATAATGATGATCCTTTTAAAGAAGTCTTTGACAATAGATTTGATAATGGCATTCAGATTATAGATAAAAATGATTTTATTTTAATTTTTCAGGTCAAAAATATCGAAAATAAAATCCCAGATGTCTCAGATGAAAATTTTAAAAACTTTATTTTAACAACACTTGTTGAAAAAGAAAAATTTGATTTTAATAAAAAAATCTTTGATAAAATAAATGCCAATGAATTTTCAGACGCTGACTTTGAAAATGTAAGTAGTAATAAATCCTTGTTTAAGAGTATTCAATTAAATTCAGTAAAGGATAATAATTTTTTTGAAATAAACTCGGTTGAATACATGTATTCTCTTCCAGAGAAAAGTTTCCTATTAGCATCAGATGAAAAAGGAAAGATATATTTAGCCAAAATAAATAAGATTAAACCACTAAATATTGATAATAAAAAAAAAGATTTTAATACTTATTATGTTAAAACTCATGAAAAATTAAAGAGTGATGTTTTTTCTACTTATGATTTATACTTAAATGATAAATATAATGTTAAAATTTATTCAAGAACAATCGAAAGATTAAGAAACTATTTTAAATGAAATTAAATGTTGGACTAAAAGAATTTAAAAAAACATACAACCAAAAAAGAAATCAAGTATTATACTATAAGATAAAATCCAAAAATTCTTCGGAAATTGAAAATTTAATTAATAACTTTTTAGAGGACAAAAATAGTTTTATTTTTGAGTCTGTAGAAAAAGGTAAAATAAAAGGGAGATACACAATTTTTGGCAAGAGACCAGACAAAATATGGGAGTTCAATCAAAAGAAGGTTTCTTCAATTATATTAGGAAAGAAAAAAACAATTAAAGGTGATCCCAAAATCATATTAAGTAAAATAATAGATGATTTTAGATTTAAGACTCCATCTTCATTACCACCAATGTGTAGTATAATAGCTGGATACTTTTCTTATGATACAATTAGATATATAGAAAAAATTAAAAATTCTTGTAAAAACGATCTTAAGCTTCCAGATATTAGATTGATAAGACCTACTACTCTAATAATACATGATAATGTAAAAAAAGAAATTTTTTTCGTTAAAAATATTTTTTCTGATATTAAAATTAATAACTTAGAAAAAAAGTATTTTGAAATACAAGATGAAATTAACAGTTTATTGATAAGTTCAAGAATTTCCAGATATCAAAAGAATACATCGGAAATTAAGTTTAGTGTAAAATCAAACATTTCTAAAAAAAGATTTTTCCAAATTGTAAACAAAGCTAAACAATATATAAAAAAAGGTGACATATTCCAGGTTGTCTTAAGCCAAAGATTTGAAACAAAACTTACAAAAAAACCAATTGAGATTTATAAGAAATTAAGAGTAACTAATCCTTCGCCGTTTATGTTTTTTTTTAATTTTAATGATTTTCAAATTATTGGCGCAAGTCCAGAAATCTTGGTTAGATTAAGGAATAATGTAATTACTGTAAGACCAATTGCTGGAACAAGACCTAGAGGTAGAAACAATAAAGAAGACAACTTATTAAAAAAAGATTTGATTAATGATAAAAAAGAATTATCTGAACATCTTATGCTTCTTGACTTAGGTAGAAATGATGCCGGAAAAGTTTCAAAGATAAATACGATAAAAGTTACTGAAAGATTTAAAATCGAAAAGTATTCACACGTTATGCATATTGTGTCTAATGTTACAGGTGTCTATGACAAAAAATTCTCTAAATTTGAAGCTTTAATGGCAGGGTTTCCAGCAGGTACAGTTTCGGGAGCACCTAAAATTAGAGCAATGGAAATAATTGATGAACTTGAAAAAAATAGTAGAAAAATTTACGCAGGTGGCATTGGATACTTTTCTGCGAATGGAGATTTTGATACCTGTATAGCACTAAGGACGGCAGTAGCAAAAAATAATAAATTTTATGTTCAGGCGGGAGCTGGTATTGTTGCTGATAGCAAGCCAATAAATGAATATAATGAAACCATAAATAAGGCGAAAGCTTTAATAAAGTCACTAGAAAAATGAAAATACTTCTTATTGATAACTACGATAGTTTTACATACAATTTGTTTCACTACTTGTCTTCTCTAAAAACTAAAGTGCAAGTTTATAGAAATGATAAAATTAATTCCAAGGATATTACAAAAAAGGGATTTGATAGAATTGTTATTTCTCCAGGACCTGGTAATCCAAATCAGTCTGGAAATTGTTTGAAAATTGTGAGAGAAATTCATAACAAAATACCCATTCTTGGAGTTTGCCTTGGACATCAAATAATAGGTCAAGTTTTTGGATCTAAAATAATTCAAGCTAAAAAACTGATGCACGGAAAAACTAGCAGAATAATATCTAAAAAGATTGGAATACTAAAAAATTTACCTAAAAATTTCGAAGCAACTAGATATCATAGTTTGATAATTGATAAAAAAACATTATCAAAAGACCTCGAAATTACTGCGGAAACGAAAGAAGGCCTAATAATGGGTATCAAGCATAAAAGATACAACGTACATGGAGTGCAATTCCATCCTGAAAGTATTAAAACAAAACTTGGTATAAAAATTTTAAAAAACTTTATTAGATTTAAAAACAAATGAAACAATTCATAGATAAAATTCGAGCAAAACAAAATTTAACTTTCTTAGAAAGTAAAGAGGCGTTTAAAAAATTGATGGAAGGAAAAGCTAATGATCAAGAGATATTTGACTTTTTAACTCTATTATCTGAAAAGGGCGAGTCCTCAGATGAAATAGCTGGAGGTGTTTATATTTTGAGAGAAAAATCAAAACGGGTAAATGTAGATAATTGTATTGATACATGTGGTACAGGTGGAGACGGTATGAACACTTTAAATATTTCTACTGCATCAGCTTTGTTATTAGCTAGTATGGATATTAAAGTAGCAAAACACGGTAACAAGGCTGTTTCATCAAAATGTGGATCTGGGGATGTTTTGGAAGCTCTTAATATAAATATTAATTTAGAACCAAATGAAATTGAACAACAAATTAATAAAAACAATTTTGGTTTCATGTTTGCACCTAATTACCATAGTGCAATGAAATTTGTTGGACCAACTAGAAAAAAAATTGGAAAAAGAACAATTTTCAATATGATTGGGCCTCTAAGTAGCCCTGCATTGGTTAAAAAACAAGTAATTGGTGTATTTGACAAAAAACTTTTAAAAATATTCGCAAACGCTTTAAAAAGTTTAAATATCAAGTTTGCGTGGATTGTAAATAGTGATGATGGATTAGATGAAATATCACCATATGCAAAGACTAATGTTATACAATTGAAAAATAGTGAGATTACAGAAATCATAATAGATCCAAAAAAATTAAAAGTAAATGCAGATAAATTTGATAATCTTGTAGGTCAAGATGCAAAATTTAATGCTGAAAAAATGTTGAATATCTTTAAAGGAGAAGATAATGATTTTTCGAAGGCAGTATGTTTGAATGCAGCTGCAGGATTAGTTGTATCTGAAAAATACGAAAATTTTGAATCGGCTTATAACTACGCAAGAGGTTTCATTAAAACTGAGGCTCCTTATAAATATTTATTAAAAATACAAAATGTCTAATAACATCCTTGAAAAAATAATTATAAAAAAAACTGAAAAAATAGAAAAACTCAAGAAAACTATTTCATCAGAATCCTTAAATGATTTAATAAAAGAAAATAATACTTTTGCAAATTTTAAAGAAAAAATTGAACACAATATCAAAAATAATAAATTTTCTATTATTGCTGAAATTAAAAAAGGTAGTCCGTCAGCAGGTATAATAATCAAAAATTATGACCCTGTTGAAATAGCCTCTACATATAATAACAATAAAGCAACTTGCTTATCTGTTTTAACTGAAGAGGATTTTTTTTACGGAAATTTAATTCACATAAGCAAAATCAAACAGAAAATAAAATTACCGATTCTTTGTAAAGATTTTTTTATCGATAAATTTCAAGTATCTTTAGCCAAAAGTTATGGGGCGGACGCAATATTAATTATATTAGCTGGGGTTTCTGATAAGGTAGCAAATGAATTGTATGAGGAGGCGCTTAGATTAGACATGTCAATTATTGTTGAGGTCCATACTGTGGAAGAAGCCAAGCGAGCTTTAAAATTTAAAAATTCATTAATTGGAATAAATAATAGAAATCTAAAAACTCTCAAAACTGAAATAAATACAACTTACGATATTCATGACGTTTTGGTTGCTCATCCTGGACCTTTAATTTCTGAAAGTGGAATAAAAACAAAAGAAGAACTGTTAGAAATTTCAATCAAAACCTCCATCAAAACATTTCTTATTGGTGAATCACTTTTAAAAGATTTAGACAATAATTCAATTTTTTCAGTATTATAGGATTTAAAAACCTTATATTTCCTCTATTTTTTTACTATTGTTAATTAATAAGAACTTTTATAGAACATAAATGTACGTAATTTGTTCTATGTTAACTAAAAAACAAAAAAATTTATTAATGTTCATCAATAAGAAGCTCAGAAGCAGTGGTGTTTCTCCTTCTTATGAGGAAATGAAAAGCTCTTTAAATCTCAAATCTAAATCAGGAATTCATAGATTAATAAGTGCATTAGAGGAAAGAGGTTTTATTAAAAGGTTAGCTCATAAAGCAAGAGCATTAGAGGTTGTAAAACTACCAGAAACAGCTTCGGCAAATGATATTTATAATTCATTTTCACCAAGCGTAATAAAGGGAGGACTTGATGAAACGTCAAACAATGAAAATGAAATTCCAGTTTTAGGAAAGATTGCAGCTGGTACACCAGTTGAAGCTATTCAAAATGAGGTAAGTAGAATTCCCCTCCCAGCAAATATTGAGAAAAATGGAGAATTTTTTGGCCTTAAAGTTCAAGGTGACTCTATGATAGAAGCTGGAATAAATAATGGTGATACAGTTATTGTAAAAAAAGCAGATACTGCTGAAAACGGAAAAATTGTGGTTGCATTAATTGATGACCACGAAGCGATGCTGAAAAGAATTAGAAGAAAAGGTAAAACTATAGCGCTTGAGAGTGCAAATAAAAATTACGAAACTAAAATTTTTGGTCCTGATAGAGTAAAAGTTCAAGGTGTTCTGGTATCTTTATATAGAAACTTCTAAAAAAATAGTCTAAACATTATTAATGTCAAAAGTAGCAACAAGATTTGCTCCATCTCCAACAGGGCCTCTTCATATAGGTGGAGTTAGAACTGCATTATTTAACTGGTTATTTGCAAAAAATAAGGGTGGAAACTTTCTTTTAAGAATAGAGGATACAGACAAAGAAAGATCAAAAAAAGAATTTCAAGATCAAATCATTCAATCTTTAAAATGGATTGGTATTAACTATGATAGCGATGAGTATATCCAATCAACTAAAATAAATAGACATGTCAAAATTGCAGAGGAACTTTTAAAAAAAGGGAGTGCTTATAAATGCTATTGTTCGAATGATGAAATTGAAGAACAAAAAAAAAGAGCTAAACAAAAAAAGATTCCATATATTTATGACAGAAAATGGAGAGATAAAAACGATAATGAGGCCCCAAAAAATATTAAACCAGTAATAAGATTTAAAAGTAAGATAAATGGTAAATCCAAATTAAAAGATTTAGTGCAAGGAGATGTTGAAATAGATAATAATACAATTGAAGATTTTGTAATTTTAAGAAATGATGGAACCCCAACATATAATTTATCAGTAACTGTAGATGACCATGATATGAATGTAACACATATCATCAGAGGAGATGATCATAAAATAAATACTTTTAAGCAAATGCAAATATATGAATCTATGAATTGGAATCTCCCGATATTTGCCCATATTCCTTTAATTCATACAAAAGAAGGTAAAAAATTATCAAAAAGGGACAAAGACTCTACACTAGATGATTATTCAAAAATTGGAATAATGCCAGAAGCTTTAAGAAATTATTTGTTAAGACTGGGGTGGTCTTTTAAAGATAAAGAGATTTTTAACTTGGAAGAAAGTATCAAACACTTTAATTTAGAAGGTATTGGTAAATCTCCTTCTAAATTAGATTTAAACCGTATTTTATCTATGAATGAATATTATATTAAGAATATTAAAGAAGATAGTTTATTTAATCAATTAAAAGATTTTTGCGAAAATAATAAAGAAAAAATACCTTCTGAAAAAGAACATCAAATAAAAAAATCTCTAACATTTCTTAAAAATAAAGCAAAAACATTAGAGGATATTTTCAATAATTCGAAATATTTACTATTTGACAAAGTTCAGTTCAATAATGAAGATTTAAAATTAATAGATGTTACATCAAAAAAAATAATAGTTGAATTTACTAATAGAATAAAAAATCTATCTAAATTTGACCGAGAGAATTTAGAACCATTGGTTAATGAATTGATTAAATCTAATAATACAAATTTTAAAGGTGTTGGTCAGCCATTAAGAATTGCATTAACAGGATCAAAATATGGACCAGGTATTTATGATATAATTGTTTCTTTAGGTAAAGACGAGGTTCTCAAAAGATTAGGAAATAAGATATTTATTTAAGACTTTTGCTGCCTCTTCACTTGAGGAGCTTGCAGATCTTATTTGATCAAGCGTTTTTGAACATTCTTCAACTTGATTTTGTGCAAATTTAGGATTTTTAAGGAAGTATACAGTTGATTTATAAATTTCCTCAGCGTTACACTCATTTTGTAAAAGTTCTGGAATTACTTCCCTTTTATTTATTATATTTATAATATTAGCAAACCTAACTTTTACGAGTGACTTCATTATTAGGTAATTAACGTAATTAATTTTATAAATAATTATTGAGGGTACTTTTGCATTACAAATTTCTAAAGAAACAGTACCTGATTTTGATACAGCAAAAATTGAATTAAGTAGTACCTCGGACTTAATATCTTTATCTACTATAATGTCACAATTATCTAAATTTGATTTTTCCAATTTTTCAGTAACAAAATTAATATTTTCTAATGTTGAATGAAATATAAAAACAAAATCTCTAAATTTTTTGTTCATCAACTTTATAAAATCAATTAAAATAGGTAAAAGAACTTTTAGCTCTGACATTCTGCTTCCTGGAAATATAGAAATTATTTTTTTTCCTCTTGAAATATGAGATATATCAACTTTAGATTTATTTTTTTCTAATAGAGGATGTCCTACAAATGTGTTTAGGATATTTTCTTTATCAAAATATTTTCTTTCAAAATCAAATAATAATAAAAAGTGATCCATAAACTTTTTGAATTTTTTAACTCGTCCCTCTCTCCAAATCCATACTTGAGGTGCAACATAATGAATAGTTTTAATATTAGGATTAATTTTTTTTACTCTTTCAGCAACGCGAAGAGTAAAATCAGGACTATCTACACTAAATAATATATCAGGGTCAAATTTAATAATTTCTTTAACTGTAAAATCAATTTTTTTTTTAATTTTTAAAATATTTAATAAAACACTTGTAAAACCCATATAAGTTATTTGTTCAATATTGAAAATTGAATTTATACCCAAACTTGCTAGATTTGATCCACCAACTGATAAAAACTTAATATCATTATTTCCTTTTTGAATTTTTTCAATTACTGTTGATGCTAATTTATCTCCTGAAGCTTCTCCCGTCAAAATAAAGATTTTTTTCATTTTACTAATATAAACATCTTATTTTTAATTGCATAATTAATGCATTTATTTTTTTCTAAAAAAATGTTTTGTTTATCCTTTAATACTATTCCTTTAATGCCTGCGATTTTACAATCTTTAAAAGTATCCAAACCTATTGTGGGTAAATCAACTCTCATATCTTGTTTTTTCTTTGGATACTTAATTAATACACCCCTTTTAATTTTTGTTTTATTCATCTTTTTGATCAAATTTTTAGTTCCCTTTGAGGTTTCTTTAAAAATTGAATTTTCCCTTACAATAATTGCTTGAATATGGTCAAGGGCATTAGTTTTTTTGAGTATATTTTCACCTTTTTTAATATCAGTTAAATCTTCTTTTGTAGGTTTATATTTAGTGTAGTTTCCTTTCTTTAATGGCAATTCTGGAGTAAAGGAAGTAGATTTAATTACCTTAATTTTTTCTAAGGCAAAAATATTTATTAATTCCTTTAAAATAGCAGCATCTCCTTTTTTATAAGCTTTGATAATTTTTGGAAGATAATAAATTCCTGTCATATCAAGTTTTAATTTAGACAAGTTTGGTTTGTCTATTTTACCTGCAAACAACACTTTATTGCATTTATTTTTTCTCAATAATTTTAAAATTGAACCGAACTGTCCTATACTTATTCTGTGTGAGTTTGAGTTTTTTTTAAAAATATTATTTTTTGAAAAATCTAGGATTAGATATTTTTTTTTTCTTTTTTTTAATTTTTCTAAAATTAATTTTGGAAAATCCGTATCTCCAAAGAACAAACCTATCATTTTATTTGCTTAATGGCGTACAAATTGGCCTTTTTTTATCATGGTTTATAAAGTCTATTACTTCCTTAACATAACTATTATTCTTAAGTTCTTCACTAAGTTTTTTTAAATTTTCGTGTAAAAATTTTGTTTTAAAAATTTCCTTATAAGCCTCTGAAAGAGCTAAAATTTCTTTATTTGAAACTTTTTTTCTTCTTAAACCAACAAGATTTATTCCTTCAAGATAGTTTCTATTACCAAATGATAATCCGTACGGAATAACATCTCTAGAAACTGCAGACATACCTCCTATCATTGCCATTTTACCTATTCTTGTAAATTGTTGAATACCACAATTTCCTCCAATTATTACATCATCTAAAATTTGTGCGTGTCCGGCAATTGCTGCACTATTTGCAATAACAACATTATTTCCAACCATACAATCATGTGCGATGTGGGCACCTATCATTATAAGATTATTATTGCCTATTTTGGTAATACCTCCTCCTCCAATTGTTCCTGTATTAATTGTTACATGTTCTCTAATTATATTATTACTACCTATCTCTAATTTTGTTTGTTCTCCTTTATATTTTAAATCTTGTGGATTTGTTCCAATTGATGCAAATGGAAAAATCTTAGTATTATTTCTAATAATTGTATTTCCAGTAACATTAACGTGGGATTGAATTTCTACACTTTCACCTATTTGAACATGTGGACCAACAACACTATAAGGTCCTATAATAACACTCTTTGATACTTTAGCTTTTTTATCTACAATTGCTGTTTCGTGGATCATAAATTTTAAATTTTTTTTTATTTATTCTCTTTAATAAATTCTTTTAAATCTTTTGCTGGATAACCCATAACTTTACTGTTATCTGGGATATCCTTTATTACCCCGCTGCCTCCACCAATTTTTATATTATTTCCAAGTTTAAGATGTCCTGAGATGCCAGCTTGGCCACCAATCATAACATTATCACCTAATACCGAAGATCCCGCAAAACCAACCTGACCCGCAATTATACAATTATCTCCAATCTTTACGTTATGCGCAATATGTATTTGATTATCAAGATATGTATTTTTCCCAATTACTGTGTTTGAGATAGAACCTCTATCTATTGTTGATCCACATCCAATTTCTGAATAGTCATTAATTAAAACTATTCCAATTTGTGGAAATCTATAATTATTTCCATTTTGAGGAAAAAAACCAAATCCTTTTTTGCCTACTACGCAATTGTCTAAAACTTTAATATGGTTTCCTAAAATTGTATTTCTTAAAATTGTATTTGATCCAATTGAACAATTGTCTCCAATAATTACATTTTTTTCAATTATAGTGTTGTGACCAATTAAACATTTTTTTCCAATTTTTACGTTAGAACCTATTAGAACATTTTTTCCATATTTTACTTGTTTCTTAAATTTTGTTTTTGATATTTCTTTAACTGAGTTATCGAAATCATCATTTATAGAGTCGGGATATAAAATTCCTGTTACTTTAGCAGTGCTAACTAAAACATTTTCAACAATAATTTTTTCACATTTATTTGGTAAATCATATTGTAAGTTTTTTGTAGTTATACAAGCAGCAGCCTTTGTAATTGATGCCTGTGACTTATATTTGTTTGAATGAAAAAAAGAAATATCTTTATTTGATGCAGATTTTAAATCAACAATATCAAAAATTTTAATTTTTTTATTGAAATTAACATTCTTAATTTCTAAAACCTCATAAATATCTTTTATATTCAGAGGTCCATAATTTTTAAAAAAAGGATTTGTCATTAAAGAGTTAATAACAAATACATCAAAGTTTTACTTATCAAGTTTTATTGCTAATTATTTCCTGTCAACGATTGTAGCAGACCATATTGCATCAGCCATTTTTAAATCATTTACGAAGGCATCTCCTTTATATTTCCAAACCCTTCCATGAGATCTAATGGCTTCAATCTTTAATTCAAGCTTACAATTAGGTATTACAGGATTTCTAAACCTAGCTTTTTCAATATTCATTAAAAATACCAATTTATTTTCGTAAGTTGACTTATCTAAACCATGAGCTGTTAGAGCTGCAGCAGCCTGACCAAAAGCTTCAACAATTAATACACCAGGCATAACAGGCTGGTCTGGGAAGTGTCCTTGAACATAAAAACTGTCCTTAGTAACATTTACAATAGCAGTACCGGAATGTAATTTTTTAATATCAACTAATTGATCTAATAATAACATTGGCTCTCTATGAGGCAAAAGTTCTTTTATTTGCTCTTTGGTTAAACTATTAGACATGAAATTAATCTATTTTGATATTTTTAATTTTTTGATTTACAATATTTAAAATGTCTTTGGTAATATCGTCCTCTTTCGATCCCATTACTATATGTTTTTTTTGAACAATTATCCTTATAGAGTTTTCTTTAGAATACGACTCTAATATTGGTGTAAGTTTTTTAATTAGACTTGTTGATGCTTTGATTCTTGCTTGAGTTATTTCATTTGAGGCTTTACTTCTATCTTTTTGATAATTAGCAATATCGCCTCTAAGATCTTGAATCTTTTTTTTAAATTCTTCTTCACTTAGAACATTTTTTTGAGAAATCAGTTTTTTCTCCTTTTCAACGATTTCTAGTTCTTTTTTTTTTAATTTATTGATTGAAGTTTCACGTTTTTTTTTGATTTTAGCTGTAATTGCTTTTCCGGCAATTGACTCTTGCATTATTTTTTCTACATCAAGATAAACAATTTTTTCACTAGCATATATAGGTATTGAGATAAGGAAAAATATTAGAATACAGAGTATTTTTTTCATAAGGTTTAAAATGTTGTTCCAATGTTAAATTGAAAACTTTGTGTTTTATCAGTATCTATTTTTGATATTGGTTGAGCTAAAGTAAATGTAAAGGGTCCGATAGGTGAAAACCATTCAAGACCTAATCCTGTAGAGCTTCTGATTTGACTCGAATCACCAACAGAATTTGAATAATCCACTCCCCAAACATTACCTGCATCAATAAAATAATTAAAATCTACACTTTGAAAACTTGGAAATAAAAATGGTAAATTTGTTTGAAAATTAAGAGATGCTGCGTAATTTCCACCAACATGGTCGTTAGCGTCAACTGGACCAATTTTACCTGATTCAAATCCTCTTAGCCTGTTTCTTGGTAAGTTTACTCTTTCTGATATTCTTACATCGTCGGATAGTCCTGTAACCGATCTCAAATATAATCCAAGACTAGTTGTTATATCGTTATACGAATAAAAAGTATCAAATTCATAACCATTTAATAGTGTATCACTCTCTGAAATTAAGGGAATGGTTTGTAAAAATTTAGATTGAAAACCATCTGTTGGTTGAAATCTCTGATTTCTTTTATCTAAATCAATAGTATAACCTATTGTAGATGTAAAATAAGTTCCTTCTTGTTTCTTCAAATTTGCACTAGCAGATGCGTTGGTAGTTAACTCCTCATAAACTGTTCTGAAGGTCGGTCTAAAGAAAAAATCATCATACTGTTCAAAAGCTGTCCCAAAACTAAAACCTGCATTAGTAGATTTATAACCAGAGTCTGCGAGTTTATCTGTATCTGTCAAAAAAATATCTGTACTAAGAGATTTATCTGAATAATTAAAGTTTGGATTTGTAACAGTAAAATTCCCTCTTATACGCTCTTCACTTAATCTTAAACCAGTAGACAGTTTGATACCTTTACCTAAAAAATTATTTTCAGAAATCGAAAATTGAGCAGTACCACCTTCAGATCCAACACCTGCCCCAACAAGTATCTCACCAGTTGCCTTTTCTTCAACAGTTATATCTATATTTTTTAAATTCGCGTCAGGGGTGTCGACAATTTTACTTGTTACTTCCTGAAATATTTTTCTACTTTTTAAATTGTTAATAGACTTTGCATGTAACAACTTGTTAAAGGGATCCCCCTCATCTACCTCCAACATATCCCTAATAACTCTTTCCTCAGTAATATTATTACCTATTACGTTAATTCTTTTTACGTAAAATTTTTCACTTTCTTTCACAACAAAGGTAATATCTAGTTTATCATCTTCTACTATATCAGTTTCAATGGAGGCATCTAAAAAGTCATATAACCTTGAAACTGAAATTTGATCTATTTGTTTAACAACTTTATTTAATTTATTTATGGAATATTTTTTATTCCTTAATTTTTTTAAAATTTTTTCAACTTCATTAAAATCTTTTTCATCAAAATCATCCGGCAATACTAATTTTGTGTTTCTAATAGTATAAATATTACCTGCATCTATATTGTAAACTAGATTAAAATAGTTATCGTTAAATATAGCAGACGAGTTTTTTATTTGAACATTGTAAAAACCTTTATTCAAATAAAATCTTTCTAATAATCTTTGATCAAGATCAATTTGATTAGGATTCAAATATTTTTTATTAGAAATAAATTTCCAAAACTTGCTCTCTTCGCTAACAATAATATTTTTTAATTTTTTATCTTTATAATATCTTTCTCCAGTAAAGGTTATATTCTTAATTAGTGCCTTGTCTCCTAAATCAATATCATAAATTAAGTCTACTGTTTCGTTATTATTTTTTTTTACAGTAACATTAACTTTGTTAAAATAATAACCAGCGTTATTAAGTGAATTTTCAATTTTTTTGATATCTTGTTTTGCCAAAAAATTTACATAAGGACTTTTCTCTCTTAAGCTTAAGTTTTTCAATATTGACTTTTTTGTTTTTTCTGCCTTGATGCCATTTAATTTAATTGTTTGGACAATTTTTCTCTCTTCAACTTTTATAACTAAAATATCACCCTGCAAATCAAATTTTATATCGGAGAAGAAATTTGTACTGTATAAATCTAATAAAATATCATTTAGTTGTTCTGGAGAAAAATCTTTGCCTAGCTGAATTCCACTGAAGCTTAGAATGCTTTCTTTTGTTATACGTTTGTTGTTTTCAACTTTAACATCGTTAATAACATCAGCATTGACATATGTGAATGCAAATTTCACAAGTATTAAAACTATAAATAAGAATTTCATTTTTTTTTGGATATTACACTTAAAGCTCTTGTTTTCAATCTCACAAACTCGTTTAATTTTTCAATTTGGGCTAAATTTTTTGGATTTTGATGCTTATATTTTAAAAAAAACGGTGAATTTATCAAAAGCTGAATATTTGATGTAATATCTAAAAAACTTATTTTTTTTTTTAAGAAAAGATTCACAAGTTCATCGTTAATAGAGATTAAAACTGTATCAAATAAACTATTTTTTTTAGTAATTTTATTTAAAATTTTAATGACGGGAAATTTTTTATAATCAACTTTTTGTAAATTAAGTGAATTTAAAAGGGTTAGATCAATTTTTTTTGATTTGATAAATTTTTGATTTTTGCTCCCTATATAAATTGAATTACAAATAGGAATTCTCATATCGGTATCATGCGCAATTATTTTTATCAATCCATTTTTAAGTTTAATTATAGCATGAATGTATGACTTTGGATGAATTAAAATATCAAACTTCTCTAACTCAATATCAAATATTTTTTTTGCCTCCATAATTTCAAAAATTTTATTCATGAGAGTTGCTGAATCGACTGAAATCTTCTTACCCATTTGCCAGTTTGGATGTTTTATAACATCCTTAATTTTTGTCTTGTTTTTAATTTTTTTATTTAAAAAGGGACCACCTGAAGCAGTCAAAATTATTTTTTCTATATCTGATTTTTCATAATCTTTAACAACTGACCAAATTGAAAAATGTTCTGAGTCAACAGGGATAAATTCAGTTCTATGTTTCTTTAGTTCTTTTTTAATTAACCCCCATCCACAAATTATAGATTCTTTATTTGCTATAGCAATACGCTTTGTTTTTTTTATAATCTTTAATGTTGGGTTTAGACCTTCTAAACCTGAAATTGCAGACATTGTGTAGTCTACTTTACTCTTAATTTTTTTATCTATATTTCTGAAGTTAGGAAGAATATTAACGCTTTTAAATTTTTTTTTTAAAATTTTATATTTTTTTTGGTTCGTAACTACTACATTTTTAACATCAAAAGTCTTAATTTGTTTTGATAAAAGATCAATATTCCTATCAGTAGATAGCAAAACAAACTTAAAATTTTTTTTATCTTTCTTTAAAATTTCTAATGTTTGACTGCCTATAGATCCGGTAGACCCTAATATAATAATTTTTTTCATTATTTACAAAAGTGATATTACAATAAATCCAATTGGCAAAGCGAAAATTGTTCCATCTATTCTATCTAGCAATCCTCCATGCCCCGGTATAATATTTCCAGTATCTTTAATCTTAGCTTTCCTTTTATAGTAAGAGATAAACAAATCACCCAATTGACAAATTGAAGAAATAAAAAAAGGTATAAAAAATAAAGCTTCAGTCTCTAATTTTACAAAGAAGATATTGTTAAAATAAAAATATATTACAAAAAAACCAATATAGGATAAAATGAATGAACCTATAGAACCAGATACAGTCTTATTAGGACTGATCTTGGTTAATTTTTTTCCTCCAAAAGTTTTCCCAAAAACATATCCTCCAACATCAGAAAAAACGCAGATCATGAAAATTGATAAAAAGAAATATTTATCAATAACAAAAACATTAAAACAAATTATATATGTTATTAAAAGATATATCATGAAAAGCATGATGTGAATATTTCGATAAATCTTTTTAAATTTAATTTTTTCAATGATTTTTATCCACTCAATCCAACTAAGTATTACAACGATGAATATTATACTCAAAAAAATGTAGTCATTAATTAAAGCGCTTAAAAATAATAAGCTCATTAAAAGAAGTGATGAAATAATTCTTTTGAATAGTTCTGGCTTCATTATACATTTCCAAAATTTCTTTTTGTATTACTAAACTTTTTCATGATCTTATTTAAATCTTCATTCTTAAAGTCTGGCCATAATTTTTTTTCAAAAAATATCTCTGTATATGCAGCTTGCCATAAAAGAAAATTACTAAGCCTCTGAGTATTTCCAGTTCGTATAAGTATTTCAGGATCTGGAATATTTTTTGTATATAAACTATTATTAATATCATATTCCGAAATCCTACTTTTTTTCTTTAACTTATTAAAAGCATATACTATTTCTTTTTTAGATCCATAATTTAAAGCTAAGTTGATTTGGAGTTTTGTATTTTTCATTGTTTTTTTTTCAGCAAAATCTAACAATTTATTGAGTCCCTTTGAAAAATTTTTTTCTCCTAAAATTTTAATCTTTATTCTTTCGTGATTAATTCTCTCTAATTTTTCTTTCAAATAAATCTCCAAAAGATTAAAGAGATAATTTCTCTCTTTTAAGGGTCTTTTCCAATTCTCTGTAGAAAATGCATATAACGTTAAAAATTTAATTTTTTTTTTGATACAATATCTCATAACCATCTCAACAGTTTTTAGTCCTTCTCTATGTCCTAGATTTCTTGAATTTTTGTGTTTTAAACCCCAACGACCATTACCATCCATTATTATGGCCATATGTTTTACAAGGTTCATATAGTCATTATTTCTTTTTCTTTTATTGAGACCTTATCTTCGATTTTTTTCACAAAATTGTCTGTGTAAGATTGGATTAATTTTTCAAATTTTTTTTCATCATCTTCACTTATTTCTTTGATCTTAAGCTTTTTCTTTAAATCGTCGTTCCCTTCTCTCCTAATATTTCTTATCGAAACTTTACATTTTTCTCCCATTGTTTTAATTATCTTTTTAATTTCCATCCTTCTTTCTTCACTTAAATCTGGGATTGGTAGTCTTACTAACTGTCCATCTATTTGTGGATTTAATCCTAAATCTGATTTTTTTATTGCGGAGTCTACTAGTACAACATTATTAGAGTCCCAGACTTGAATATTTATCACTCTTGGCTCAGGAGTTGTGATAGTTGCTAACTGATTGATTGGCATTTTTTGTCCATATACATCTACTTTGATTAAATCAAGCATACTTGCATTTGCTCGACCTGTTCTTAAAGATGCGAGCTCTTTTACAAAGACATCAAATGTTTTGGTCATTTTTTGGTTATACAAGTCTTCTTTAAACATTATTCACCAATTTTAATTCTTATAAAATCTTTTATCTTTAAACTCTTTGAATCAACTTTAGTTAAAATATCTTTTACTTTAAACTTAGGATCCATAACCCAATCTTGTGTGAGCAGACTATTATCTTCTTTAAATTTATTAATTTTACCAAGACTTATTTTTTCAGCAATTTCTTTTGGTTTTCCTAAACTCTTAAGTTCTTCTTCTATAATTTTTTTTTCTTTTTCGATAACATCCTCTTTGATATCTTTCTTATCTATTACCATTGGATTTGATGCAGCAATATGCATTGAAAGTTGTTTTCCAAATTGCTCAATATTTTTAGAGCTTTTTTCAAACTCTAAACTTACAACAACACCAAGTTTAGATAGATTATCTTTAACTATTGAATGATTGTAAGTAAAAACTTTGGATTTAAAGTTTTCTAATGTTTTTGATCTTCCTAAAGTAATTTTTTCACCAATTTTTGACATTAAATCGATTAAATTTTGAGATACAGTCAATCCATTATCCATTATACTATTATTTAATTTTTCTATATCAGAACTTACAGAATTATTTATTTCTCCAATTTCTTTAGTAAAGTTTAAAAAATCATCATTTTTAGCAACAAAGTCTGTCTCACAATTGATTTCAATTATAGATGTTTTTTTTTCATCACCGCAAATAAATACAAGTCCTTCATTGGCCTCTCTGGACATTTTTTTTGAAGCTTTTGAAACTCCTTTTATTCTCAAAATTTCGATTGCTTTATCTAAATCTCCTGAGGCTTCCTTCAAAGCACTATTGCAGTCCTTAAAACCTGCGCCAGTTGTGCTCCTTAACTTTTTAACACTTTCAAGATCACTCATTTAATTAATTAATTTTTTCTTTTGGTGTAGAAGAAGAGGATTTAGGTGTTGTAACTTTTTGTTCACCATTCTTTTTAATATCTTCTGGTATATTTTTCTTAGCATTGTCAATTGTCTCTTTTACCAAGGAGCAATATAAATCAATTGATCTCCTAGCGTCGTCATTGCCTGGTATTGGAAAGTCAATACCTTCTGGATCTGAATTCGTATCAAGTATAGCAATTATTGGAATATTTAATTTTATAGACTCTTTTATAGCAAGTGACTCATAGTTTGTATCAATTATGAAAACTAAATCTGGAACTTTTTTCATGTCAGATATACCTCCTAAGGATCTTTGGAGTTTATCTCTTTGAATACTCATTTTTAAAAGTTCCTTCTTTGTAAAACCTCTATTCTCCGATTTTAAGTCAATATTAATTTTTTGAAGTTTTTTAATAGAATTTGATATAGTGCCCCAATTAGTTAACATACCACCCAACCATCGATAATTTACAAAATATTGATCAGTAGATTTTGCTAACTCAGCAATAGCCTCTGAAGCTTGTTTTTTTGTTGAGATGAACAAAATTTTTCCACTGTTTGTAATAGTTTCATAGATTTTTTCTAAAGCTTTATTAGTAAGCTCAAGAGTTTGTGTTAGGTCAATTATGTGAACAGAGTCTCTTTTGCCAAAAATATATTTTTTCATTTTTGGATTCCATCTTAGAGTTTTATGACCAAGATGAACTCCTGCCTCTAAAAGTTGTTGTATTGATAAATTTGGTATCTTCATAGTTTTCCCGGTTGTGCCACCAAAGCTATTTCCATTTAAGGACCGGAGGTTATTAACCAAAAGCCTTGTGCGTATTTTTAAAGCGTTTTATAAATTTATTCTGGTAAAGGCAAGAGATAAATCAATGAATAGTTGTTGAAATTCCTTGATTCTTTATGAGATTCACAGTTTTTCTATCAATAAAACGTCTATTCTTTAATTTAATTTTATAGGCTTTATCATTTGATACAACATCAATGTTTACCTCAACATCTCCACCCTTTTTCAGCATTTTGGATAGTCTATCGACTTCATCAACATTTTTAACTTTAAAACTTATTGAATTAATCGGTTTGTTAATAAGATCATCTAATGAAATTATTTTTTTGACATTTAACCTTGTAGATTGAGGCTCATTTTGCTTGGTAATTTTCTGTATAGTTAAAATTACCGAATTTCCCTCTTTAATCTTGTTTCTATTTAATTCAAATGTATCAGAAAAAACAAATAATTCAAATATACTTGATTGATCAGAAAATTTAATTATTGCGTAAGACGTTCCCTTTTGAGTTTTCTTTTCTTGAATTTTTAAGATAGTTGCTGCGACTGATCCCTCGCTAATTTCTTTATCTTCATTAACATTTTTATAAGAAAGGATATTAAATTCCTTAAATATATCTTTATATTGATTAAGCGGATGATCCGATATAAAAAAACCAATAGTTTCAAATTCTTTTGCCATTTTTTCCTGAAAGCTCCACTCGCCAAGATTATCTACTACATCACTACCATTGGCCTCTTCACTATTGGCAAATAGATCGATTTGATTTAAGGATTTGTTTTCAAAAATATTTTTTGATTTAGATATTAAATTAGGTATTGATTTAAAAATTGATTTCCTATATTTAAAAATGCTATCAAATGCTCCTGCTTTTGTAAGAGCCTCCATTTGAAGTTTGTTGATGTCTTTCGGATTTATTCTATCTATAAAGTTATTTAAAGATTTAAATTTGCCATTTTTTTCTCTTTCCCTAACTATGTTTGAAATTGCTTCGTATCCTACATTTTTTAATGCCCCTAAAGCATAGTAAAAATTTTTGGTGTCAGAATAAAAATCACTATTACACAAATTTATATCCGGAGATATTATATTTATATTTAATCTTTTAAGTTCTTCATAGAACTCACCTAATTTTTTTTGATTTGACATTTCCATAGACATTGAAGCAGAAAAAAATTCATTGGTAAAATGTGTTTTTAAATATGCTGTTTGATAGGCTATTATACCGTACGCTGCGGCATGACTTTTATTAAAACCATACTCTGCAAAGGGTTCGATTTTTAAAAAAATACTTGCTGCAACATCTTTTGGAATACCGTTTTGATAAGCGCCATCTATAAATCTAACCTTCTGTTTTTCTAACTCTGCCCTCTTCTTTTTTCCCATGGCACGTCTTAGAATATCTGCTTCACCTGCAGTGAAACCTGATAAGACTTGTGCAATTTGCATTACTTGTTCTTGGTAAATAATTACACCATATGTAGATTTTAAAATATTTTCCAATTTTGGATGCAAATAATCTGGTGATTTTTTTCCATGTTTGCAATCATTATAAATTGGGATATTGCTCATAGGACCTGGTCTATACAAAGCGACTAATGCTATAATATCTTCTAATCTATTTGGTTTCATTTGTGTAAGAGCATCCCTCATTCCAGAACTTTCAAGTTGAAATAAACCAACAGTTTTACCTGAAGACAACAAATCAAAAACTGTTTGATCTTCATAATTTATTTTCTCTATATTGAAATCAATTTTTCTTTTATTCACTAGTTTAATGGTGTTATTTATTACAGTAAGTGTTTTTAAACCCAAAAAATCAAATTTTATAAGACCAGAGTTTTCAGCTGAATACATATCAAACTGAGTGGAAGGTAAAAGTAAATTGGATGAGGTGTCTTTATACAGCGGAACTGTATCGATTAATTTTTTATCAGCAATTACTACACCAGCTGCATGAGTTGCAAAATTTCTGTTTAAACCTTCAAGTTTCAGAGAGAGTCTAATAAGTTTATCTACTCTTTTATCTTCATTTATAATCTTTTGTAATCTTGGTTCTGAATTAATGCATTCAGTCAAACTCATTGGTCTTGAAGGATCGAAAGGTATCATCTTACATATACTATCGACAAAACCATATGGAAGACCCATTACTCTACCTACATCTCTAATAACCATTCTAGCTTTTAGTTTGCCGAATGTAATAATATGGGCCACCGAGTCCTTGTACTTTTTGTTAAGATACTCAAAAACTAAATCACGTTTTTCCTCACAAAAATCAATATCAAAGTCAGGCATAGAAATACGGTCTGGGTTTAAAAACCTTTCAAAAATTAAATCAAAATAAATTGGGTCTACGTCAGTAATTTGTAAACACCATGCTACTAATGAACCAGCACCAGACCCTCTACCTGGTCCAACCGGTATATTATTTTTTTTTGCCCATATGATGTAATCAGATACAATTAAAAAATAACTAGAATAATTCATCTCACATATTATATTTATTTCGTGATCTAATCTTTTTTTATATTTTAAAAATTTTTCACCTTTTAAATTTTCATCTTCAAATTTTTCTTTAAATTTATTAATTAAACCGTCATTTGCATCTTTTTTTAATTGATCATCAGATGAAATATTATTATTTGAGTTTATATCTGGTAATAATGGTTTGGAATATTCAGGTCTGAAGCTGCACCTTAATGGTAAATTATAATTGTTTTCCAAAGCCTCGGGTAAATCATTAAATATTTCCTTCATTTCATCGTCGCTTTTGAAATAATGGTTATCTGTTAGCTTTATTCTTTGTTTATCATTTATATAATTTTTTGAACCAATACAAAGTAATGCATCGTGTGCTTCACTCATTTCTTTGTTTAAATAATAAACCTCATTAGTTGCTATTATGGGAGCATTAATTTTTTTTGAAACGTATAAATTAAAGTTTTCAAAATTTTTTTCATTTAAATCACCATGTCTTTGAATTTCAATATAAAAGTTATCACCAAAATTTTTATTCAAAGAAAAATAAAGTTTTTCAAGCTCATCAACTCTCCCTTTTTGAAAAAGAACACCCGATAAATTATTAATACCTCCTGATAGAATTATTAAATTATTAGAACAATTAAATAAAAATTCTATTTTACAATGTGGATCATTTATTTCAGAGTTCTCAAGAAAAGATTTAGATGACAAATTAATCAGTTCTTTGTAACCATCGCTATTTTTGGCTATAATAGGTAGTGATCCAATTATATCATTGAATTTAAACTTAATCTGGGATCCAATTATAGGCTGAGTTTTTGACTTAGAAATTTGTTCTGAGAATTCTAGAGATCCACACAAATTTGACGTATCTGAAATTCCAATCGCTTTAACCTTATTGTCTTTGCAATATTTACTAAGGTCATCAATTTTTATGGCACCTTCACAAATAGAATATTGGGTATGTATTTTTAAGTGATTAAATTTTTTTTTAGATTTTTCCATTAATGGTTTTGATTTTACCATTACTTAAGGAAATTTTATAGTCTGCTTTATTAGCAAAAAATCTATTATGAGTTGCAAATATTATAACACGATCTTTATTTTTTAATTTGAAGAGTAGGTTAAATATTTGATTTGCGTTTTCGTGATCTAAACTTCCAGTCGGTTCATCAGCTAGTATTATTCTAGGTTTATTTACTATTGCTCTCGATATAGCAATTCTTTGCATTTCTCCTCCTGATAATTCTGATGGATAATGATTAATCCTATCTTTTAAGCCAACTTTTTGAATTATCTTTAATGATTCTTGTTCTGCAATTTTGTGATTATTATTAGCAGCTAAGCTGGCTATGCAAACATTTTCAATAGCCGTAAAATCAGGCAATAAGTTTTTCTCTTGATAAACAATCCCAATATTACTAGATCTGATTTTGTCGTTAATCTCAATTTCATTATGATTTATATTTCTATTATCAATTTTAATATTTCCTGATGATGGTCTATCTATTAAAGATAATAAATTTAGTAAAGTTGATTTTCCAGACCCAGAGGGTCCAGACAGTGAATAAATTTTACCTTTTTTTAAATTTGAAACTTAAATTTTTAAGGACAGAAATCTTTTTTTGATTATCAAATGTCTTTGAAATATTGTTTAATTCTATAATGTTACTCATATTTTAAGGATTTAATTGTATCTAATTTTGCTGCTTTAGTTGCAGGGTATATTGAGACTAAACAAGTCATTATAATTGAACAACAAGAAATTAAAAATATTGACCAAAAATCTATTTGATATGGAATAGTACTTAAAAAATATATTTCCTCTGGAAATAAACTTATATTAAAGACACTACTAATTAACATTCTTATCTCCTCAACATAAAGAGAGAAAGTTACACCTATGACAACTCCCATAATTGTTGCTAAAAATCCTATTAAAAATCCAATAAAAAAAAATATTTTTCGAATAGAAAAGTTTGAAACACCTATTGATTTTAAAATAGCAATTTCCCTAGTTTTATTTTTTACCAAAATAGTAAGACCCGAAATAATATTAAAAGCAGCAACTATGATTATTAAAGATAATATTATAAACATAACATTTCTTTCTACTTTTAAGGCAGAAAATAATGGTTTGTTTAAATCTGACCAGGTAAATATATATTCGTCGGTAAAAATTGACATTAGTTGATCACGATAAATCTCAATTTTGTCAGGTTTATATAAATAAATCTCTAAGAAATTATTGTCTTTTTTTAAATCAAATAAGCCTTGTAGATCTTTAAGATTAATAAATACAACAGAATTATTAAACTCAGCAAACCTACTATCAAATATAGAACCTATTTTAAAAGTTTTTTGTCGAGGTATGGATCCAATAAGCGTATTCTCACCAGAAGGTGAAATTATTGAAATTCGGTCACCAATTTTTAATTCGAGGTCATAACTTAAATCACTCCCTATTGATATATTATTCTCTAAGATTTTTTTATCGCCTCTAAAATATTTATTATTAACAATATTCAGTTTTTGAAAGTCATTTTCAGAATAGCCTCTAACTAAAATACCTTTAGTAATTTCATCATTTAAAAGTATTCCCTCTCCATTATTGCTTAATATCAAATTTGAAGATATATTTTTTAAAAATTCGTTATCTATTTTTTTTTGTTCTATTTTCTTATCATACGGTTTTACGATAACATGTGCGTTGAAATTAGTTATCTTATTTATCAACTCTGACCTAAACCCATTCATTACAGACATAACTATAATCAAAACTGCCACGCCTAAACTTATGCCTAAGAAAGAAAATAAAGTGATAATATTTAAAAAACCATCTTTTTTTCTAGTTTTAAGATATCTAAAAATTATTTTTTTTTCTAAAGTTGAGATCAATTTATTTTTTTGGATTTAATGAAATTAAGGGCTTCTTCAAGACCTATCATCTTGCTATCGTTCCCCACTTCTTTAAACTCAACTTTATTTTTATCAGGATTTTTTCCAATTAGAATTTGAAATGGTATTCCAATTAAATTGAATTTTTTTAACTTTCCTGAAAAATTTTCGTCTGAATCGTCTAAAATTGTTTCAATCTTATTCTGTTCTAAAAAATTTTTTACTTTAATACCCATTTCGATACTTGTGGTATCATTTTTAGATGCAAAACAAATAATTGCACACTCAAAAGGAGAAACTGATACTGGCCATTTCATAACTTCATTTTTCTCATCAAAATTTGCCTCAATTAAGGCACCAACTAATCTTGAAACTCCAATTCCATAGGAACCCATTTTTACAAAAATTTTTTTACCATCTTTATCAACAGCGGCATTCATTGGTTTTGAATACTTATCACCAAAGTAAAAAATATGACCGACTTCAATACCTTTGGTCTCTAACTGATTTTTTTTATCAACCTTGTTGTTGAACTCCTTGATGTCAATTTTCTCATCTGTGACAGCGTAAAATTGGTCATATTCAAGTCTTAGTTTTTTTAAAGACTCTTTTTCTAATTTATAATTATCGTGATTTACCTCACAAATTCTTTTGTCAGTATAAATTTTACTTTCACCGGTTTCAGCTAAGATAATAAATTCATGTGACAAGCTCCCACCAATTGGCCCCGTTTCAGCCGTCATCGGTATTGCTGATAATTCCAATCTCTTAAAAGTTTTTAAATATGATAGAAAAAATTTGTTATATGAAAATTCTGCATCATCATCACTAAGGTCAAATGAATAAGCATCTTTCATAAAAAATTCTCTACATCTCATTATCCCAAATCTTGGTCTTAGTTCATCTCTAAATTTCCATTGAATATGATAAAGTAATTGAGGAAGGGACTTATATGATTTTATACTGTTTCTAAAAATATCTGTAACTAACTCTTCATTAGTTGGACCATATAAAATTTCTCTGTTCTGTCTATCTTTAATTCTGAGCATCTCTTCTCCATAATCTTCATATCTACCACTTTCTTTCCAAATTTCGGAGGACTGTATTGTTGGCATCAATATTTCTTGAGCACCTATTTTATTTTGTTCCTCTCTGACTATTTGTTCAATTTTTTTCATAACCTTGAAGCCAAGGGGAAGCCAAGAGTAAATACCTGCTGATGATTGTTTAATCATTCCTAACCTCAACATTAGTTTGTGTGATTTAATTTTTGCCTCAGAGGGATAGTTTTTTAATAATGGAATAAATGATTTTGATAAAAACATTATGTAATTAGATTCCTTAAATTAAGATAATCATACTTTACTAATAGAAATATACCTATAAAAATTATTGATGTAATCAAAGTTGTATATAATAGTTTTTTTATTAATTTAGGGTTTTCGGGAGCTCCGGGATCAACACCCTCCACAAAATTTTTTTGATTTCGATCTACATCAACTGGTAGCAATGAAAAAAAAACTATCCACCATATAAGAACATATATAATAATCGAACCAGTTAAATTCATCAAATTTGAACTATATTAATATTTGTAAAAGGTCTTTTGCCTACTTTATTTTTTGTATATTTTTTACAAACACTTTTGAAAGCATCGATAGCATTTTCTTGCTGTCTGCTATTCGTTAAAGAGAATGTTCTAGCTGTTTTTTCAATTTCATTTTCTAATCCAAATCTAAAATCTTCATAATCATTTATTGGGAGCCCTTTAACTGTCACAATTGGTCTGTCATGAATGTTACCTTTGGGTGTAACAAGAATTGTAACTTCCATCATTCCGTTTATAGAAAGATTTTTACGTTCTTTAATAGAATTTGAGTTCTCTTCAACACTAATGTTTCCATCCAAATATACTTTTCCTGCAGGTGCTTTATCGTAAATAAAAGGTTTTTCAGCTGGAGCTAATTTAACAATATCACCATTCATAACTTTAACTGGATAAGGTATTTTCATTTCCTTAGCAAAATTAATGTGCTCCTGCATATGTCTGTATTCTCCATGAACTGGTATTACTGATTTTGGTCTTATCCAATTGTACATATCCTTTAATTCTTCCCTATTAGGGTGACCGGATACATGTATAAATTCGTCTTCTTCTGTAATCACTTCAATACCTTCAATAACTAATTGATTGTGTAATTTAGAAAGTTTTTTTTCATTTCCAGGTATTATTTTAGATGAAAAAATTGCAGTGTCGCCATTTTCCATCATTACATCTGGATGGTTAAAATTTGATATTCTGCTCATTGCTCCCATAGGCTCTCCTTGAGTTCCAGTACATAAATAGACTATTTTGTTTCTTGAAATTTTTTTGGCATCTCTTGGGTCAATAGGTTCGATTACATCTTTGAGATACCCACATTGTCTAGCTGCTTTAAAAATTCTATGCATAGATCTTCCTACCAAAGAAATCTGTCTTCCAGTTTTCTGCGCACAAAAGAAAATAGTTTCCATTCTAGCAACATTTGATGCAAAACATGTGACTATTATTTTTTTTTTTAATCTTTCAAATATCTTTAGTAAATTTTTTCTTACATCTATTTCTGAGCCTGATCTACCAATACTAAATATGTTTGTTGAGTCACATATCATCGCCAAAACTCCTTCATTGCCAATTGATTTAAGTTTTTTTGAGTCTATTACATCTCCAATTAATGGGTTTGGATCACACTTCCAATCACCAGTATGTAACACGCAGCCAAGTGGAGTTTTTATTTTCAGTCCGTTGGGTTCTAGAATGGAGTGAGTCATAGTTATTAGCTCAATATCAAATGGTCCGAGTTTTATGTTACCTCTTAAATTTACAATCTTTAAAAAAGGGTGAATGTCTATTTTCTTTTCCTTAAACTTTTCAGTCACTAAAGCTGCAGTAAATGGAGTAGCATATATATTACATTTAAGTTCTGGCCAGATATGTGAAATCGCGCCAATGTGATCTTCATGAGCATGTGTAAGTACTATACCAAGTAATGACTCTTTTTTATCAACTATGAAACCAGGATCAGGATATATTAGATCTATTCCTGGAATTGTATCATCAGCAAAGGTGACACCAATATCTACAATAATCCACTTATGATTCTTTGGTTTGCCATAAGCAAACAGATTTAAGTTCATACCAATTTCACCTGATCCACCTAGTGGACAAAATAATAATTCATCTTTCATTTGTTTAATATTTTATGAGCTTTTATTAATCCTTTTATTGTAAGATTTTTGTCGACTAAAACATTTAATCTTATATTTGTTTTAAATAAATGCGCAAGACCTCCTGTTAAAATAATTTTAAAATTTTTTTTGGTAATTTTTGAAATCTTAGAAATTATTTTTTCGATAAGACCACTATATCCCCAATAAAAACCTGATACTACTGCCTGCTTTGTGTTTTTTCCAATAACTATTTTAGTTTGGCTTAAATTAATTTTTGGAATCAATTCTGCTTTTGATATCAAATTTTTTAGTGAAAGATTAACTCCTGGAGCAATTATGCCACCCCAATAGACATCTTTAATGATGACATCAAAGGTAGTAGCTGTTCCAAAATCTACAACTATAAAATTATTTTTTTTATTATAAACACTGATTGCATTTGCCAATCTATCTGATCCAATTTGTTTTTTATTAACTTTTAATTTAATTATTTTGTTTTTATAAATATTCTTTAATTCAACTATTTTAATTTTTAACTCTCTTTCAAATACCTTCTTGATAATTATAAAATTGGATGGAACTACACTACAAAAAACAGCTTTATCCTTAATATTGAATTTTTTTAAAAATAAAAATTTTGATTTAATCTTGCTATAAATCATTTCATTGCTTTTTATAATAATTTTTTTTTCGATTTTATTATCTTTAAAAAATATTTTAGTCTCAGTATTACCAATATCACCAACCAAAATATATTTGTTCTTAGATCGATTCATAGTTAAATTTAATTTCGTTTAAGATTTTAATTTTATTAACTTTTTTTTTGGTAATTTCATACACGCTAGTAGTTTTGTAATTTTTGAATTTTGGACTCTTTAATAAGTTTAGGCCTACACCAATCAACAAGTATTTAAGATTCTTGTAAAAAATTGTTTCCTGTAAAATTCCACAAATTTTATACTGTTTAAATAAAATATCGTTTGGTCTTTTAATTTTAAGACCGTGTTTTATATATTTTGATAAAACTTTTTTTATTATCAGGCAATTTTTATAATTAAACTTATTTAGATTTAGATTATTTGAAATTGAAAAAAAAATAGTTACAAAAAGATTACCTTTGTAGGAAACCCATTTATTTCCATGCCTACCTCTACCGGAACTTTGTAAATCACTAGTAATTATTCCATTTTTAATACCTGACCTTATTTTCCTAATTGCAATATCATTAGTGCTTTTTACTTTTTTGTATTTAAAAATTTTTAACTTCATTAAATTAAAGTTATATCTAAGACAAAGTTATTAATTATGTTTGGGTTTATGAAATAAATAAGAATAATTGTTGATGAAATCACAAGTATCATTTTAAGACCAATACTATGATTTAAGTCATATTTTTCTTTCTGCTCATCAAAATACATTAACTTTATTAATCTTATATAATAAAAAGCTGCAATTACTGTTGAGAGCAAACCCACAATCGCTAAAAAATACATTGACTGTTCAATTACGGCCGTAAAAATATAAAATTTTGCAAAAAAACCAGCCAATGGAGGTATTCCTGCTAACGAGAATAAAATAATCATTAAAGAGAGCGATAATAAAGGGTGATTTTTTGATAAACCTGAGAGATCTTCAACTTTATCGAAATATTTATTTTCTCTTTTAAGCATAAATAGACAACAGAAAAATGCTATATTCATTATTAGATATATGATTAAGTATATTATTGAATTCTGAATACCTTCGTTTGTCCCAACACTCAAACCAGCGAGCGCAAACCCCATGTGGCTTATTGAGCTATAAGCAATAAGTCTTTTCAATTTTTTTTGGCCAATCGCAGCTATCGCCCCAAATACCATTGAACCAATTGATAAAAAAATTATAACTGCTTGCCATTGGTCAAACATTTCAAGGAAAGGTCCATATAAAAAATTAATAAATACTGTTAACGCAGCAATCTTTGGAAGAATTGCAAATATTACAGTTACAGATGTAGGTGATCCATCATAAACATCTGGGGCCCACATATGAAAAGGTACAGCAGTAATCTTAAATGCTAATCCAACTAAAATAAATACTATTCCAAATATAATACCGTATTCTATTGACCCGCTGTTTTGATAAATTAAATCAAAGTTTGTTGAGCTAGAAAAACCATATATTAAAGAACATCCATATAACAATAATCCTGATGACAGTGCACTTAATATAAAATATTTTAAGCCTGATTCAGAGGAAAGGATATTATCTCTTTTGAAGGCAGCAAGCACATATAACGCTAAAGATTGTAGTTCTAGACCAACATAAAAAACTATCAGATCGTTAGAACTTACCATTACAAGCATACCAAGAATTGAAGATAAAATTAAGATTGGATACTCAATTTTTAAAATATCATTTTGTTTTACATAATTAAATGAACTTAGCATTACAATAAATGCTGAGACCAATATTACTGACTTAATTAAAGTTGTGAAATAATCAATTTTATAACTGTTATTAAATAAATCTATCGGGAATTGAGGATTTAAATTGATATTTATTGCAAGCCCGACCAGTAAAATTATACAGCTGAAATTGTAAATAAATGATCCACTTTTTTTTTTAAATACACCAATTAGTAACAAAGTTAGAATAGACAATGATAAGAATATTTCCGTAGATATATAAAAGAGATTAGTCATTGATTTTGTAAATTATAATTATTTAGTTTATCATTATATTCATTTAAAAAGTTCTCGACTGATACAGAATATGTATTTGAAAATGGATCAGGATAGAAGCCAAAAAAGATTATACCCAATGCTAATAAAGTAAGAATAGATAGCTCAACTTTGTTTAAATCAATTACTTTTAATAATTTTTGATTTGTTAGTTCTCCAAATACAACTCTTTTGTAAAGCCATAACATATATGCTGCACCTAAAATTACACCCAAACTTGCTATTGCTGCCACTAAGAAGTTTTTTTTAAATGTTCCCATTAAAATTAAAAATTCACCGATAAAACCAGTTGTTCCTGGTAAGCCTAAAGACCCTAAAGTAAACACCATTAACAAAATAGAATATTTTGGCATTACATTTACCAAACCCCCATAATCATTGATACGTCTGGAGTGAGTTCGGTCATAAACAACACCTACTGAGAAAAAAAGTGCAGCAGATACAATGCCATGACTAATCATTTGAAATATTCCTCCTTCAACACCTTGTTGCGTGAAAGTAAACAAACCCAATGTTACAAAACCCATGTGAGCTACAGATGAGTATGCAATTAATTTTTTCATGTCATCCTGCATTAAGGCAACTAACGAAGTATAAATAATTGCAATTAAACTAATAACAAAAATAAACGGAACAAAATATTCTGAGGCAACAGGAAATAATCCAATTGAAAATCTTATAAATCCATATCCTGCCATTTTAAGTAGGATAGCTGCTAATAAAACTGAACCTGCAGTTGGTGCTTCAACATGGGCGTCGGGCAGCCATGTATGTACTGGCCACATTGGTGTTTTTACTGCGAAAGATGAAAAGAATGCTAACCAAAGTAAGTTTTGATATTTTGGATCAATGCCTAACTTATAAAGTTCCTCTACATCAGTCGTGCCTGCTATCCAATAAATAGATATTACCGCTATTAACATTAAAACTGAACCAAGAAGAGTAAATAAAAAAAACTTAAATGCAGAATACACACGTCTTCCACCACCCCAAATACCGATGATTAAGAACATTGGTATTAAACCTCCCTCAAAAAATAAGTAGAAAATTACCAAATCTAATGAGCAAAAAACTCCAATCATTAGCGTTTCCATCAATAAGATTGCTATCAGAAACTCTTTAAGTCTATTCTTTATAGATGAATTAACTGACAAAATACAAAGCGGGGTTATGAAAGTAGTTAAAATGATAAATAATATTGAAATTCCATCTACTCCAACTTTGTAATTGATAAAATCTTTTATCCAAACTCTACTTTCTACAAACTGAAATTCATAACTAGATTGATCAAAAATTAACCATAAGTAAATAGATATTAAAAAATTAATGATTGAAACAAATAAAGAAACATATTTGATACCGGTAACATTTTTTGAATTAATGAAGAAGAGAAATAATGCACCAATTGAAGGCAAAAGAATTAGCGAAGAAATGATTGGGAAATTCATCATTTAATAATCAAGTAAGTTAGTATTAGAGAAAAGCCAATCAACATTATAAATGCATATTGATAAATAAAACCATTCTGAAATTTAACTGCTTTAATCGACAAACCTTTAATTAAATTTGAAATACCGTCTGGTCCAAATCTATCTATTGTTAAACCGTCAACCTTTTTCCAAAAAAATAGACCTAGTTTTTTACAAGGTACTACGAAAATATAAGAATAAAGTTCATCAAAATACCATTTCTTTTTTAAAAAATTTATTAATGGATAATTAGTTTTTGTAAAATTTTCTAATATACTCTTATCCTTTAAAAATAAGTAATAGGAAATCGGTATACTTAAAGTAACTATAATCGGGGTTAATAAAATAAACCAAAGTGGAGGATGATCCTCACTTAATGGCTCTAAAAATTTAATAGATTCTCCCCAAAAATTAATGCTACTTTGATTACCTATTAATAGTTCTTTGAAAAAGAAACCAGCAAAAATTGAGCCTAAACCAAGAACTATAAGTGGCAAAATCATTACTGCTGGTGACTCATGAATTTTTTCGTATTTGACTTCTTGATTGTTATAATCTCCATGAAAAGTTTTAAAAAATAATCTCCAAGAGTAAATTGCTGTTAACATAGCGGTAACAATTCCAATACCAGCAGCATAAATACCTGTTACATTTCCTCTTAAATAAGCAAACTCAATAATTGCATCTTTAGAATAAAAACCAGATAAAAAAGGGAAACCAGTCAAAGCTAATGTGCCCACCAGCATTAAGGCGTAAGTGTAAGGGATCTTTTTGTAAACCCCACCCATTTTTTCGATATTCTGTTCATCTTTAAAAGAGTGTATTACAGAACCAGCTCCTAAAAAAAGTAAAGCCTTAAAAAAAGCATGAGTAAATAGATGAAACATTGCAACGTTATATGCACCGACACCGGTTGCAAAGAACATATATCCAAGCTGGCTACATGTTGAATAAGCAATTATCTTTTTTATATCGGTTTGGACTAATGCAATTGTAGCAGCAAAAAAAGCTGTACTCATTCCAATTACAGTAATTATATTGAGTGCTAATTCTGAATATTCATAAATAGGAGAACATCTTACAACTAAAAAAACACCTGCAGTAACCATTGTTGCAGCGTGGATTAATGCTGATACAGGTGTTGGTCCCTCCATTGCATCGGGTAACCAAGTGTGTAAAAAAATCTGGGCTGATTTTCCCATTGCACCTATAAATAACAATATACAAATTAAATCTATTGATTTGAATTTAAAACCAAGAAAATTTATATTTTTTACATTCAAGGTTTGAATTTGATTGAATACTTCATCGTAATTAACTGTTCCAAAATAATAAAAAATTAAAAAAATACCAAGAGCAAAACCAAAATCTCCAACTCTATTCACTACGAAAGCTTTAATTGCTGCCGCATTTGCAGCTTTTTTTTTAAACCAAAAACCAATTAAAAAATACGAACAAAGACCTACTCCTTCCCATCCAAAGAATAATTGTAAAAAATTGTCTGAAGTAACCAGTACTAACATTGCAAATGTAAATAAGGATAAATAAGACATGAACCTCGGTTTGTGAGGATCGTGAGACATATAACCAATTGAATAGATATGGACCAACGCTGAAATGAGCGTTACCACAACCATCATGAGTGAGGATAATGCGTCTACTTTTATGGACCAATTTACACTTAAAATACCAGAATTTATCCAGCTAGAAATTAATAAATTATTTGAGTATCCATAATTTAATACTTTTAAAAATATAATAATTGAAAGGATAGAAGAAATGCTGACAAAAAGACTTGTGATAAATTGAGAATATTTTTGGTCAAATTTATTGCCAAAAAAACCTGCAATAAATGCACCAAGCAATGGTAAAAAAACTATGAAATATTCCATATTATCCTTTTAGATTTTCAATTTCTTCGACTCTTATTGTTCCTGAGTTACGGTAATAGACTACTATTATTGCTAAACCGATAGCTGCCTCTGCAGCTGCAACAGTTAAAATAAATAAAGTAAATATTTGACCAGATAAGTCCTGAAGAAATATTGAGAAAGATACTAGATTGATATTTACTGCTAATAATATTAATTCAATGCTCATCAAAATGACAATTACATTTTTTCTATTTAAGAATATTCCAATTACACCAATAGTAAAAATAATTGCTCCTAATGTCAGATAATGTCCAAGGGAAACTTCAAACATCTATTTTAACTCCCTCATTTGATTTGACTTCTACTAGCTCAACACCTTGATTTTTTTCTCTAGATACTTGGCTAAAATAATTTTGTCTTTTAACTCCTTCTCTTTTCCTAAATGTAAGAACAATAGCTCCGATCATCGCTACGAGTAATATCATTCCTGAAATTTGAAATAGATGAATATATTCTGTGTATAATACGCTCCCAATAGTGTGGGTATTTGTTGAATTTGAAATCAAGCTATCAGAAAAGTTCTTGATAATGTCAGGCTTGTATTTCCATCCCCCGATTACAATAATTAATTCAAAAAAAATAATCAAACTTACAATTAGTCCTATAGGTATATGAGTGCTTGTGTCACTTGATTTGAACCATTGATTTTTTTGTTGAGCAACATTTAGCATCATGACAACAAATAAAAATAAAACTGCTACGGCTCCAACATAAACAATCAACATTATCATTCCTAAAAATTCTGCACCTATCATTATAAAAAGGCATGAAATTGATATAAAATCTAGAATAAGAAAGAAAACAGAATGAACAGTATTTTTGGAAGCAGTTACCATTATTGCAGAAATTATTGCAACAAATGAAAAAAAATAAAAAAATATAGCGTGTGCTAACATTTACTATTATCTATACGGGTTATCAGCTTTAATATTTGCAGCTAAAACATTCTCCCATCTATCTCCATTTTCTAAAAGCTTCTCTTTATTGTAGTAAAGTTCTTCCCTAGTATGTGTTGCAAATTCAAAGTTGGGACCTTGCACTATAGCATCAACAGGACAAGACTCTTCGCATAAACCACAATAGATACATTTAAGCATATCAATATCATATCTTGTCGTTTTTCTGCTTCCGTCTTCTCTAGCTTTAGATTCTATTGTTATTGCTTGAGCGGGACAAACAGCTTCACAAAGTTTACATGCTATACATCTTTCTTCTCCATTTGGATATCTTCTTAAGGCGTGTTCTCCTCTATATCGTGGTGAAATCTTGCCTTTTTCAAAAGGATAATTAAGCGTTTTTTTTGGTTTAAATGATTCTTTTATAGCTATCAATAAGCCTGTTAAAAAATCTATTAAAAATACTGTTTTAAATATTCGAATTAAATTCATAGTTTAATATATAGGTAATAGGTCAAAATATAATAAATAACCAGAAGTTAATACCACCCAAATTAACGAGAAAGGCAGAAAAACCTTCCATCCAAGCCTCATAAGTTGATCATATCGATATCTTGGAACAATAGCTTTTATAAGTGCGAATAAAATAAACAAAAATAAAATTTTTAATATTAACCATACCGGCGGAGGTACCATATCAAACGGTGAAATATTTATAGGCGCTAACCAGCCACCTAAAAAAAGAATTGATCCAAGCGCACACATCAATAAAATATTTGCATATTCGCCCAACCAAAACATTGCATACATCATACCACTGTACTCTGTTTGATAACCCGCAACCAATTCAGCTTCTGCTTCAGGCAAATCAAATGGTGGTCTATTAGTCTCTGCAAGCGATGATATAAAGAAAATCACAAACATTGGGAACAAAGGAACTACAAACCAAATTTTCTGTTGTGCTAAAACTATATCACTTAAATTTAATGAACCAACACATAATAAAACATTAATGATTATTACTCCGATAGAAACTTCATAAGAGACCATTTGTGCAGCAGATCTAATAGATCCTAAAAATGGATATTTTGAATTTGAAGCCCAGCCGCCCATAATTATTCCATAAACACCCAAAGAAGAAATTGCAAATATGTAAAGAATACCAACATTGATGTCAGCTAAAACGAAATCTTCACTGAAAGGAATTACTGCCCATGCAATGAGGGCCAAAGTCATTGTAACTATTGGAGCTAAAATAAATATGATTTTATTAGAACTTGCAGGTATTATAATTTCCTTAAAGATGTATTTTAGTGCATCTGCTAAGGTTTGAAATAAACCAAAAGGACCTACTACGTTTGGTCCTCTTCTTTTTTGAACAAAAGCCCAAATTCTTCTGTCAAGCCAAACGATCATTGCTACAGATACAAGAACAGGAATTAACACATAAAGAATTTTGTAAATTTCAGAAAATAATAAAATTGCGTATTCCATTTAACCATCAGTTCCAGTTTTTAAAGAAACAAGTTTTAAATTTCTACATTCCGCCATCGTTTTTGAAGATCTTGCAATTACATTAGTAAAATAATAATCAACTTTATCTACCAAAATTTCTTCTTTTGAAAAATCATTTTTAATCAATTCATCATTTTTTTTTATTTTTTGATTAAGATAATTTAAAAAATTATCTATTAGCTCTTGCTTATTAGTATAAAGACTTTTACCTTTAAGTTTATTTGATAGTTCATTAATAATTTCCCAATCTTCTTTTGCTTCACCAGGCGGATAAGAGGCCTTAAAAGCTAATTGTAAAGTACCTTCAAGATTAGTGTAGTATCCATCTTGTTCTGTATATGCTGCACTTGGTAATATTAGATCTGCCATTTCTGCTCCTCTGTCACCGTGAGTTCCTATATAAACAATAAATTCATTTTTCTTCTTGATATTCAAATTATCTTGACCGAATAAAAAGAGTAATTCAAATTGATTTGATAACACCTTATCTACTGTTTCGTTATCTAAAATATCCAAATCGTATGAACCAACTGTTGATGCATTATTAGAAAGAACGTTTAAAGCATTCCAATCATCATTTATCTTATTATTCTCTGATAAAAATTTTTTCATTCCCTCAAATAAGTAGCCTGAAGAGTTAAGTTTAAGTGCTGACTGTCCAAAAATTACTATAGGGTTTTTTGCAGCAATTATTTTTTTTGAGATTTCATGCTCATTTAAAATTATTTTTTTAAGTTCATCGGTATTGTTTGATATTACTTTATATGGATATGTTAAGTCCCCAACGTCATTAAAAGAATAAATTTCCGTGTTATTCTTTAAATAACTTTTTCGTATTCTAGAGTTTAAAATTGTTGCTTCGTGTCTTGGGTTAGTACCCACTAGAAGAATTAAATCTGATTTTTCAATATTTGATATTTGAGTATTGAATATATAATTAGTTCTTGAACTATTGTTTATATAAGTTTTTGCAGGTCTTGAGTCTAAGTTTTTGCAATTTAGCACTTTATTAAAAAACTCTTTTATAGAAAATAGAGTTTCCATATTTGTAAGATCACCTGTTATACATCCTATTTTATCGGGACTCGTACTTTTAATTTTATTTGTTAAGGACCCATAAGCATCTTCCCATGAAATTTTTTTAAAACCATCATTAAATTTGATATAAGGAGTATCGAGTCTTTGATATTTTAAACCATCGCATGCATAACGAGTTTTATCTGATATCCACTCCTCATTTATATTTTCGTTAATTTTTGGAAGAATACGCTTTACTTCCCAACCATATGTATCAACTCTTACATTTGAGCCAACTGCGTCCATAACATCGATAGACTCGGTTTTTTTTAGCTCCCATGGTCTAGCTTCAAAAACATATGGCTTCGATGTCAAGGCGCCTACTGGACATAAATCAATGACATTGCCTGAGAGCTCTGACTCCATAGATTTTTCCAAATATGTGGTTATTTGAGTATCTTCTCCTCTGCCAATTGCACCAATCTCGGAAACACCAGCAACCTCAGTTGCAAATCTTATGCACCTAGTACAATGAATACATCTTGTCATTTGGGTTTTGATAAGAGGACCCATATATTTTTCAGGAACAAATCTTTTATTTTCTTTGAATCTTGATTTATCAATTCCGTAAAACATTGATTGATCTTGTAAATCGCATTCACCTCCTTGATCACAAACTGGACAATCAAGAGGGTGATTTGCTAATAAAAATTCCATAACCCCTTTTCTTGCTTTTTCAACAAATTCAGTGTTTGTTTTAATATTCATGCCATCAGCAACAGGCATCGCGCAAGATGCAACAGGCTTTGGAGATTTCTCAATCTCAACTAGGCACATTCTACAGTTTCCTGCTATTGAAAGTTTTTCATGATAACAAAATCTTGGAATTTCAGCACCTGCTTGCTCACATGCCTGCAAAACTGTCAAGCCATCTTCTACTTCTAATTCGTTATTATTAACTTTTATTTTGGGCATTGTCTTTTTCTAGTAAGTGTTGATCTACAAGATATGGAATATCTTTATTTGATTTAATTAATGGATCAAAATTATTTCTTTTGATTATCTCTTTTTTGAAATTTCTCAAAAGACCTTGTACTGGCCAAGCTGATCCTTCGCCAAAAGCACAAATGGTATGACCTTCTATTTGTTTTGTAACATCGAACAACATTTCAACTTCCTCTCTTGATGCTTCACCTTTCGCCATTCTTTCTAAAATCCTCCACATCCAGCCTGAACCTTCTCTGCAAGGGGTACACTGACCACAACTTTCATGCTTATAAAATCTAGCTATTCTTGCAAAACATTTGATAATATCTTGATCTTTATTAATAACGACTATTCCCGCAGTTCCTAATCCACTTTTATTTTCTACTAATGAGTCAAAATCCATAGTTATCTTTTCTGAAATTTCTTTATTTAATAGGGGCATAGAGGAACCACCAGGTATAACTGCTTGCAAATTCTCCCATCCTCCTACTACTCCTCCAGCATGAATTTCTATTAAATCCTTTAAAGGAATACCCATTTCTTCCTCAACATTACAAGGTTTGTTTACGTTTCCAGAAATACAAAAAATTTTAGTACCGGTATTTTTTGGTTTACCCAATGAAGCAAACCATTTAGAACCTTTTCTCAAAATCGTAGGAACAACAGAAACAGTCTCCACATTATTTACAATAGTTGGACAACCATATAATCCAACTAGTGCAGGAAAAGGTGGTTTTAGTCTTGGTTGGCCTTTATTACCTTCAATACTTTCAAGTAAAGCTGTTTCCTCACCACATATGTATGCTCCAGCACCGTAATGAATATAAATATCTAAGTCCCAACCAGTTCCAGAAGCATTTTTACCAATTAAATTATCCTTATAAGCCTCATCAATTGCTTTTTGTAATTCTATACCTTCGTTGTAATACTCACCTCTCAAGTAAATATAGCATTTATGTGAGTTAACAGCATATGCCGCAATCAAACAACCTTCTAAAAGTTTATGAGGTTCAAATCTTAAAATATCCCTGTCTTTGCATGTCCCAGGTTCGGACTCATCTGCATTAATGACAAGATAGTGAGGTCTCAATCCAACTTTTTTAGGTGCAAAGGACCATTTTAAGCCAGTTGGAAAACCTGCACCTCCTCTCCCCCTTAATTCTGATTTTTTAATTTCATCGATAATCCATTCTCTACCTTTATCACATAAATCTTTAGTATTTATCCAATCGCCTCTTTTTTTTGAGGAGTTTAGGTCAGCTCCTAAATCATTATATAAATTTTTAAATATTCTATCTTCGTCTTTAAGCATTTTTTAAATCCAATAATGTTTTTCTATTGTTTTCAGGCTCAGAATTAGTTCTTCCTCTGTATGATCCTGATTTTGGTTTTTTACCCATAAGCACTTCATCAATAATTTTTTCACTTTGTTTGATGTCTAAATCCTCATAATAATCATTATTAATTTGCATCATTGGAGCATTTATGCAGGCACCAAGACACTCAACTTCTGTCCAAGAACAATTTCCATTTTCAGATAATACGTTTTCTTTTTCAGATATTTTCTTTTTGCATACCTCCACAATCTTATATGCTCCTCTGATCATGCAAGGGGTTGTAGTGCAAATTTGGACATGAAAATTTCCTACAGGTGAAAGATTATACATTGAGTAAAAAGTTGCTACTTCGTAGACATTGATATAAGGCATACTTAAAAACTTAGCGATATACTTGATTGCTGATAAAGGTATCCAGTTATTGTTTTGCCTTTGTGCAATGTAGAGTAACGCCATAACAGCACTTTTTTCTTTACCCGTTGGATAATTTAATAAGATTTTTTTTGCAGCCTCTAAGCTTTGTTGATTAAATTCAAATTTTTCAGGTTGATCTTTTGAAATTTTTTTTAAACTCATCTGTCTATTTCCCCGAAAACGATATCTAATGAACCTAAAACAGCCGGCACATCAGCTAACATATGTCCTTTAATTAAATAATCCATTGCTTGAAGATGGGAAAAACCAGGTGCTCTAATTTTACATTTATAAGGTTTACTCGAGCCATCAGAAATTAAATATACACCAAATTCACCTTTTGGAGCTTCCACAGCTGTATAAATCTCATCTTTTTTTACTCTGTAACCCTCAGTAAACAATTTAAAGTGGTGAATTAGAGCTTCCATTGACTCTTTAATTTCTTTTTTTGGTGGAGGAGTAATCTTATTATCTTGAGATTTTACTGGTCCTTTTGGTAACTGCTCTAAACATTGCTTAATTATTTTTACACTTTCTCTCATTTCTTCAACTCTACAAAGGTATCTGTCATAACAATCCCCGTTTTTGCCAATTGGGACTTTGAACGATAATTGTTCGTAACAATCATATGGTTGAGATTTCCTAAGATCCCAAGGCACACCTGAGCCTCTCATCATTACACCGGAGAATGAATAATCTAATGCATCGTCTTTTGAAACTATTCCAATATCAACATTTCTTTGTTTAAAAATTCTGTTATCGGTCAGTAACGTCTCTAAATCATTTATAATTTTTGGAAATTCATTACAAAATTTTAAGATATCAGCATCTAGTCCTCTTGGTAAGTCCTGATGAACACCTCCAGGTCTAAAATAGTTTGCATGTAATCTCGATCCTGATACCCGTTCATAAAATTCCATAAGTTTTTCACGCTCCTCAAAACCCCATAGTGAAGGAGTAAGGGCACCTACATCTAATGCTTGTGTAGTAATGTTTAGTATATGACTTAGTATTCTTCCAATTTCGCAGAAAATAACCCTGATATATTGACCCCTTATTGGTACTTCAATATCTAAAATTTTTTCAATTGCTAAAGCAAAAGCATGCTCTTGATTCATTGGAGCTACATAATCAAGTCTATCAAAATAAGGTATCGCTTGAGAATACGTCTTATTTTCAATTAACTTTTCGGTACCTCTGTGAAGCAAACCAATATGGGGATCTGCCTTTTCAACAACTTCTCCATCTAGTTCTAATATCAATCTTAAAACTCCATGGGCAGCTGGGTGTTGAGGACCAAAATTAAGATTAAGTGTTTTTGTTTGTTTACTCATTATTTTTTTTAATCTCCTTAATATATTCAGTTCCCTGCCATGGGCTATTGTAATCAAAATTTCTATAATCCTGCTCTAATTTTACTGGTTCATAGATCACTTTTTTTTTCTCTTCACTATATCTGACTTCTTTGTGCCCAGTAATTGGGAAATCTTTTCTTAATGGATATCCCTCAAAATTATAGTCTGTCAAAATTCTTCTTAAGTCTGGATGATCTTGGAAATCAATTCCATACATATCAAAGACCTCTCGTTCCATCCAATTCGCAGACGGAAAAATACCTGTTATTGAAAAAACCTTTTCATTTTCATTTAAAGGGTAATCAATAATTATTCTTTTGTTAAACTCATGACTAAGTAATAAATAAATCATCCTAAATCTATTTTTTTTATTTGGGTAATCGACAGCAGTTATATCAATAAGTTGCTTAAATTTCATTTCAGGATTTGTCTTTAAAAATAGCAGAACTTCCTTTAAGTCATCTTTTTCAATAGAAATATTTAATGTTTCATGCACAATCTTTGATACACTCACTTTTGTATTAAGTTCTGAGTTTATTTTTTTTTCTAAGTCAGTGTTATTTAACATTATCTACTTATTGAACCTTGATCTCTTATTTTTTTTTGTAATTGCATTATTCCATATAAAAGAGCTTCTGCTGAAGGAGGACATCCTGGTACATAAACGTCAACCGGGACAACTCTATCGCAACCTCTTACAACTGAATATGAATAATGATAGTAGCCGCCACCATTTGCACAGCTACCCATTGATATCACATATCTTGGCTCGGGCATTTGATCATAAACTTTTCGGAGCGCGGGAGCCATCTTGTTAGTTAAAGTTCCAGCGACAATCATCACATCTGATTGTCTTGGTGAAGCTCTTGGTGCGGCACCAAATCTTTCTAGATCATATCTAGGCATTGATGTTTGCATCATTTCAACTGCACAACAAGCAAGTCCAAATGTCATCCAGTGTAATGAACCTGTTCTTGCCCAGTTTACTAAGTTGTCTAAAGAAGTTGTTATAAAACCTTTGTCCGCAAAATCTTTAGCAAGTTGTTTAAATTCTTTTGGAATTTGATCTTCTTTTTCTTTTAAGTTCATTCCCAATCTAAAGCTCCTTTCTTCCATTCATAAATAAATCCTACAGTTAAAATAAACAAAAATATCATCATTGATATAAAACCAAATACTCCAATTTTTCCTAGTGATATTGCCCATGGAAAAAGAAATGCTATTTCTAAATCAAATATTATAAATAGAATTGCTACCAAATAAAATCTAACGTCAAATTCCATTCTGGAGTCATTAAAAGGTTCAAAACCGCACTCGTAAGCAGATAATTTTTCTGGATCAGGATTTTTAGGTGCTACGACAAAATTTAAAAAAATGAATCCAATGCTTAGAAGTAAGGCAATTCCAAAAAATATAATTATTGTAAGATAATCATTTAAAAAATTAGTATACATACATATTTATATATAATCTTTTATATTAATTGAAAGTGCAGTTAAGTCACGTTATTGGGGGCTTATTTGTTGAAAGATTAGTATAAATAATAATCATTCTCAAAAAATGGCGGGAGTGACGGGACTCGAACCCGCGACCTATCGCGTGACAGGCGATCGCTCTAACCAACTGAGCTACACCCCCCTTAATTTTAATAACACCTTTTTGGTGGGCGGTAAAGGACTCGAACCTTTGACCCCCTCGGTGTAAACGAGATGCTCTACCAACTGAGCTAACCGCCCATTCACCAAAGAAATTTGTTATATCTTTTAGATCGATTACGTCAAGTTATATTAGTAGCTTAAAATAAGTGAAAACTATTTATAATGATTAAATTATTTCATTATTTAGCATTATAAAATTTTAAGTAGAAAAATTCTAATAAATTTATATTGTAATTATAAATGGACAATTACAGGATAGAGATTGACGGACTAAGAGGTATTTCTGTAATTTTAGTAATCTTATTTCACGCAAAAATACCTTTTTTCACAGGTGGTTTTTTTGGAGTAGATATTTTTTTTGTGATAAGTGGATATTTAATCACAAATATTATTGTAAATCTCCATAATAACGAAAAATTTTTTCTTGCAAAATTTTATGAAAGAAGAATAAGAAGAATAATTCCTGCTCTTTATGTAGTATTATTTTTTTTATTAATTTATAACTACTTCATTCAAGCACCTTATTTCTCAAAAGATCTATCTCAATCAATTTTTTTTACACCTATTTTTATTCAAAACTTTTTAAATATTTATGAGGGTGCTAATTATTTTAATTTATCTTATGATCTAAAGTCACTAGGTCATACTTGGAGTTTATCGATAGAGGAACAATTTTATTTTTTATATCCTTTATTGATTATTTTTTTTTTTAAAAGTTCAAAGAATTTTTTATTTAAATTAATTGTTGTTTTATTTTTAGTTAGTTTGTGTTTATATTTTTATACAGGAGTAAGTGGGAAATATATTGGCTATCACTTTTTTTTTACTCCATCAAGAATTTGGGAAATATTATTTGGTTGTATCTTAGCTTTTCAAAAATGGAATTTTAAAAATAAAACTTTTATACCAACATTGGGTTTTTTTTTGATTTTATCTTCAGTTTTAGCACAACACTACCTGTCTCAAGATCTGATATTAAGAATTTTAATTGTAATTGGGACTGGGCTTCTATTAATAAGCTCTTTTGAAAATCGAGTTTTTTTTATAAATAAAATTCTTAAAAACCGTATAATAGTTTTTTTTGGGCTAATTAGTTATAGTTTATATTTATGGCACGTTCCAATTTATTCTATTTATAGAGATTTTTTCTCTTATAATACAAGCGCTTATGAAAATTTTATTTTAGTTTCAATCACAATTATCATTTCATTTATTTCTTATAAGTTTATTGAAACTCCATTCAGGCAAGGTAAAAAAATTTCAACTCATAAAATTTACTCATTCTTCTTAATTGGTTTATTAATTTTTCCAATTTATGGATATTATGGCCATATGAGTAATGGCTTTGAGGATAAAAAAGTTAAAAACCTTAATAAAGAAAATAAGAAATATTACGTTTCATTTATAAAAGAAAAAAATAAGATAAACAATTTTAAGCTAAAAAAAATTGACTCAAAAGAAAACATCATGGTCATTGGAGACTCGCTTGCTTCAGACGTCGTTAATGCACTTAATACACAAAATATTAAATCCTCAAGATACAATCTAAATGCTCCTTGTTTTAAAAAACTGTTAAAAAATGGATTTGCCTGTAAAAAAAGTTTGGAAGATCTTGTATCAGTTGCCTCAAAATCAAAATCAGTGATTATAGCCTCAGATTTTGGAAATGAAACGTCTGAACAATATGCCGTAAATTTATATAATTTTTTAAAGGATAAAAGTATTAAAAGCAAAGTTATTGGTGGTTTAAACTTCTCTTATGTAAGCTCTATCTCATTTAGATATGCAAAATTTGAATTTTATAGAAACCAAGATATAGAAAGTTTTTATTTTAGCAACATCCAGCCAAATATTTTTAAGGGTAATAAAATTTTAGAAAAGGAAATTAGAGAAGATTATATTGATAAACTTAAATTTATATGTGACTCAAATTTAAAGAAATGTAAAATGTTTACTGATAAATACGAGCCAATGTTTTATGATACAAAACATCTTACAGTTACCGGTTATTATAAATTTGGGGAATATTTAAAGGACAAAATATAAATTATTGTATACTTGCTTGAGTTTTTTCAGATTTTTTATTGTCTGAAATTTTATCAACCTCAACCCAATCAGTTGGTTTAAGTTCTTTTGTTAGAGCAATTTTTAAAACATCATCGGCTGTGTTTACTGGAGTTATCTTGATATCATCAATAACTTTTTTTGGAATATCAACTAAATTTTTCTCATTATCTTTTGGAATAAGTACTTGTTTAATTCCGGCTCTATGTGCAGCTAGCAGTTTCTCTTTTAATCCACCGATTGGTAAAACTTGGCCTGTAATTGTAACCTCACCTGTCATTGCAATTTCTCTTTTTACAGGAATTTTAGTAATTGATGAAACAATTGATGTTACCATTGCTATCCCAGCAGACGGTCCATCCTTTGGAGTGGCTCCTTCTGGAACATGAATATGAAAATCCTTCTTCTCAAATGTAGGGGGGATAATTCCAAATTCTAAACATTTAGATCTCACAAAAGATTTTGCTGCTTTAACAGATTCTTGCATTACATCACCTAATTTTCCTGTAATTTGCATTCGACCTTTTCCAGGCATGTTTACAGTTTCAATTTTTAAAATTTCACCACCAAATTCGGTCCAAGCTAAACCTGTTACAATTCCAATTTTATTTTGCTCTTCAAGCTCGCCAAATTTAAACTTTTTAACGCCAAGAAAATCACCTAAATTTTTATCGTTAACAGTTACATCTTTGCTCTCATTATTAACGACTTTCTTGACGACCTTTCGAGTAATTTTAGAAATTTCTCTTTCAAGATTTCTAACGCCTGACTCTCTTGTATAATATCTGATGATATCTTTTATAGTTCCATCTGATAAATTCATCTCTCCATCCTTTACACCATTATCTTTAATTTGTTTTGGTAGTAAGTATTTATTAGCGATATTAATTTTTTCATCTTCGGTATAGCCTGGTATTCTTATAACTTCCATTCTGTCTAACAATGGTGGTAATATATTTAAGGTATTTGCAGTGGTTACAAACAATACATCAGATAAATCATAATCCACTTCTAAGTAATGATCATTAAATGAGGTGTTTTGTTCTGGATCTAAAGCCTCCAATAAAGCTGAGGACGGATCTCCTCTATAATCATTTCCAACTTTATCAATTTCATCAAGTAAGAATAATGGATTTTTTGTTCCAGCTTTTTTCATCATTTGAATAATTTTTCCAGGCAAGGATCCAATATAAGTTCTTCTGTGACCACGGACCTCCGCCTCATCTCTTACCCCTCCCAATGACATTCTAACAAATTGCCTATTAGTAGCTTTTGCAATTGATTTACCTAAAGATGTTTTTCCAACTCCTGGGGGACCAACTAAACACAAAATTGGACCTTTTAGCTTATTCATTCTTTTTTGAACTGCTAAAAATTCAATTATTCTTTCTTTGACTTTTTCAAGACCAAAGTGATCCTCATCCAAAACCTTTTGAGCTTTATTTAAATCTATTTCTATTTTATCTTTTCTGAACCATGGTAAATCTATCATCCAATCTAGATAATTTCTTACAACTGTTGCTTCGGCAGACATTGGACTCATATTTTTCAATTTTTTTAATTCAGACAAGCATTTTTTTTCAACATCTTTTGGCATTTTAGCTTTTAGGATTGATTTATTTAAATTTGAAGTTTCATCTTTTCCATCCTCTATTTCACCTAACTCTTTCTGTATTGCTTTTAATTGTTCATTTAAATAATACTCTCGCTGCGTTTTTTCCATTTGAGTCTTAACTCTACCTCTTATTCTTTTTTCAACTCCAATGATGCTTGTCTCGTTTTCCATTATCTTAATTATAAGATTCAGTCTTTTCTTTACATCTTGGGTTTCAAAAATTTGTTGTTTTTCTGATATTGTTGCATTCAAATGCGATGCAATATTATCCGCAATTTTCGAAGGGTCTTTCAAAACTTTGATATTATTAATTGTTTCACTTGAAATTTTTTTATTAATCGAAGTTAACTTTTCAAGTTTTTTTACAGCAGAAAGAGCTGTTTGCATCAAATCTTCATCTTTATTAATTTGATCAATTACTTTTTCAAAAGAGCAAGTTATAAAATCTTTGTTGTCGTTATAATCGGTTATTTTTACTCTATTAATTCCTTCAACAAGAACTTTAACTGTGCCATCTGGTAATTTTAAAAGCTGAAGGATGTTGCTTTCACATCCATAGGCAAAAACATCATTTTTAGTTGGATCGTCAACTTCAGAATTTTTTTGAGTTACTAAAACAATTTTTTTTTCTTTTTTCATCACCTCATTAAGGGCATTAATTGACTTATCTCTTCCGACAAATAATGGAATTACCATACTTGGAAAAACAACTATATCCCTTAAAGGCAACAATGGTAAATTAAATTTCATTTCCATTATCTAAATATGGATATTAAATCAAAATTTGCAATACTTTTTTATCGTTTGTTAACTATATTTAGGCTGCAGAAGTTTTGGATTTATCTTTATCTTTATCTTTTTGAGTATTTTTTGAGTGGACGATAATAGGTTGACTTTGCCCTTTGGCCGCACCTGAATCAATTATAACTTCGTTCACATTTTCCATGCTTGGTAAATCAAACATTGTTTTTAATAGCACACTTTCTAAAATAGATCTTAATCCTCTTGCCCCTGTTTTTTTATTTATTGCTTTTTGAGCTATCTCTTTTATTGCGGTATCTTTAAATATAAGTTTAGCCCCTTCCAGTTTAAACAACTCCTGATATTGTTTTACAAGGGAATTTTTAGGTTCTTGCAAAATTTTTATTAAAGATTTTTCATCAAGATCCTCTAAAGTAGCTATTATCGGAAGTCTTCCAATAAACTCTGGTATCAATCCGTATTTTAATAAATCTTCTGGTTCCAGGCTTTTCATCCATTCTCCTGTTTTCTTATCTTCAGTATTCTTAACCTCTGCACCAAATCCTATTGAAGATCCTTTATCTCTTTGTGAAATTATCTTATCTAAGCCTGCAAAAGCGCCTCCACAAATAAACAAAATATTTGTTGTATCTACTTGTAAGAATTCTTGTTGTGGGTGTTTTCTTCCTCCTTGAGGTGGAACGCTCGCGACTGTACCCTCCATAATTTTTAATAAAGCTTGTTGAACTCCTTCACCCGATACATCTCTTGTGATAGATGGGTTCTCTGATTTTCTACTAATCTTATCTACTTCATCGATATAAACAATTCCCCTTTGAGCTTTTTCAACATTGTAGTCAGCAGCTTGTAAAAGTTTTAAAATAATATTTTCAACATCCTCTCCTACATACCCAGCTTCAGTTAATGTAGTTGCATCAGCCATAGTAAAAGGAACATCCAATATTCTTGCAAGTGTTTGGGCAAGTAAAGTTTTTCCACATCCAGTAGGACCTATTAATAAGATATTTGATTTAGCAAGTTCAACATTTTTAGTAGTTTTGCTTTCATAGTTTAATCTTTTATAGTGATTATGAACCGCTACAGATAAAACTTTTTTTGCTAATTGTTGACCAATCACATAGTCATCCAGAACAGAACAAATTTGTTTTGGCGAAGGTAAGCCATCTTGATGTTTTACAAAAGTATCTTTGTTCTCCTCCTTAATTATATCCATACACAATTCAACACATTCATCACAAATAAAAACTGTAGGACCTGCAATTAGTTTTCTAACTTCGTGCTGACTTTTGCCACAAAAAGAACAGTATAAGATATTTTTATTACCTGACATAAAATCTGAATTTATTAAAACGAATCATTAAGATTACTTTATTATAAAATGTGTTTGAGAGGCAAGTGTAGTGTTTAGACTTAGCTATATCTTGTGGAATACTACTATCTTTTTTCAACAACTTGATCTATCAGACCAAATTCTTTAGCATTTTCAGATGTCATAAAATTATCTCTTTCAAGTGCAATTTTAATTTCATCTTCGCTTTTTCCAGTGTGTTTGGAGTATATTTGATTCAATCTTTTTTTCAAAGAAAGAACCTCATTAGCATGTATCTCTATGTCTGTTGCCTGACCTTGAAAACCTGCAGATGGTTGATGAACCATTATCCTTGAATTAGGAAGAGAAAATCTTTTTCCTTTCTCACCTGCGGCTAAAAGAAAAGATCCCATAGATGCGGCTTGACCAATACATAACGTTGAAACATCAGGTTTAATATATTGCATGGTATCATAAATCCCTAAACCGGCCGTTACTAGACCACCGGGACTGTTTATATATAAAGAAATTTCTTTCTTAGGGTTTTCGGATTCAAGAAATAAAAGTTGGGCTGTTACCAATGAAGCGACATTATCATTAATTGGACCAACCAAAAAAACAATCCTCTCTTTTAATAATCTTGAATAAATATCATAAGCTCTTTCACCTCGACTTGATTGTTCAACAACCATCGGTATCAGAGTATTCATTTGCTCTAAGATTTTTTCACTCATAATTTCGAATCATTAACTTATACAACTTGTGATTACTTTTTGCTAACTTTTTTTGTTTTTTTTTTAATTGGGGCTTTTTTAGGTTTCTTTTCAGATGTCTTTATCTTTTTTTCTGTAACATGACTAGATGATTGGGTTTTCAGATTTTTTTCATTTTCCTCTTTTAGAATTTTTTCTGCCTCTAATTTATCAATTTCTTTAAGAGTTTTTTTAGCTTTTGATTTTATAAACTCTATTATCTTTTGTTCGTAAAGATTTCCCCTCAAAGAAGCTGCAGCCTCGGGATTTTTTTGATAATAATCCATAACAAGTTTCTCTTGTCCAGGCATCATACCTATTTGTTTTTGAATTTCGGATTGAACCTCTAAATCTTCTACTTTTATATTATTTTCTTCACCGATTTGATTTAGAATTAAACCAAGTTTAATTCTTTTTTCTGCATTTTTTAAATTATTTTTTTTATTTTTTTCTACTGCCTCTTTATCAAGTCCTTGATTAAGTATATTCATCTCCTGTTCAATTAAGGTATTCGGGATCTCATCAATCTTAAAATTTTCAATTTCTTCTAAAATTTGATTTTTTGAAATTTGATCAAGGGAATTTTTATATTGATCATTTAATTGTTTTGAGATTAAATTTTTTAAATCAAGTAAATCTTTAGCTCCAAGTTTTTTTGCAAATTCGTCATCAATTGGTAAAGGTTTATGTTTTTTAACCGAAATGACTTTGCAAATAAATATTGCTTTTTTTCCAACTAATTCTTTTTCAGGAAAGAATTCTGGTAAAACTGCCTCAACTTTTATTTCTTCATCTTTTCTTGCTTTTAATAATTGCTTATCGAAACCTTTAATGAATAAATCTTTACCTAACTCTAATTGTGTATTCTTACCTTCGCAACCTTTAAATTCTTTTCCATCCACTGTTGCCTTATAGTCAAATGTAACTAAATCACCTTCATTAGCAACTTTAGCTGGATCTAATTCAACAAAATTTTTTTGATTTGTTGCAATTTCTTTAATTCTTTTGTCTATCTCGTCTTTAGATAAATTTACTTTATACTCTTTAAACTTAATATTATCTAAAGTATTTAACTTTACCTTAGGCATCTCTGTAACACTAATTACATATTCAAGATCTTTGCCTTCTCCAAATTGCTTCAAATCTATTTTAGGCTGTAGCGCTGGTTTAATTTTCTTTTCATCTAGTGCTTTGGTAGTAGTTTCCTTTAAAATTTTATCTATTACCTCACCATAAATTGCTTTACCAAATTGTCTCTTTATTAAATCTTTTGGAACTTTTCCCGGTCTAAAACCTTTTAAGACAACATCATTTTTTAATTGATCATATTTTACATCAAGTTCTTTGTTAATAGTATTTTTATCAACAAAAACTTTTAAATTTTTCTCAAGACCTTTTTTTGTTTCTACTGTAACTTTCATAAAATTATGGTAGGCGAGAAAGGACTCGAACCTTCACATGTTGCCATATTGGTTCCTAAGACCAACGCGTCTACCAATTCCGCCACTCGCCCAATTTAAAAAGGTTTATATCTTATAGAATGAATTTGTCCAATTAGAATAATTGTGTAATTATAGGAAAAATTAAAAATTTATGATTGTTTCGCCTTGTATAAGTATTTGTAAATCAGATCCAGTGACTGGATATTGCTACGGTTGTGCTAGAAAGACAGAAGAGAAAATTTCTTGGAGAAACCCAGAAACTACTGATGAATGGAAAAAGAAAAATTTAATAGAATTAAAAAAAAGAATGTCAGGATGGCAATTAGAAGCATTTTTAAAGTCTTATGATAATAAGATTAAAGAGGGAGTATCTTTATTTAAAAAAAGTTTAAAATGAGTAAGTCAACAACAGTTATTATTATTTATGTATTAGGTCTTGTAATTGGTGCATTATTTTTTGATCTATGGGGCGCTGAAACTAGTATCAAAAAAGGTCTGATTGGCATTGGATGGACAGCCTTATTTTTAATTTTTCTTTTTCTTGCTGAAAAGAAAGAGGATTAATTAATTTCTAATGATGAAATAAATTTTAAGTTAAAATCTGTAATTACAATCTCACCAGAGCTTGTGGCTATGTTTAAAATTTCTGAAATTACAACATAATGAGTAACAAATACCAAATTTCCAGTTTTATTCCAATTTCTGATAAATTTTTGAAAGTCTAAAATTTGTTTGTCTTTGTTTCCTGAAAATCGATCATCATAAAAAGAGTTGAGAAAATTTTTAGTTTTATAATCCCCAAAAGCTATTTTGGCTGTATCTTTACATCTACACCATTCGCTTGATAATACTTCAGTTATTTTAATATCATTTTTTTTAAAAAATTTACCAATTTTTAATGCCTGTAATTCACCATCTTTACTGAGATTTCTTTGAGTTGAGCAATCTAAAATATCAAAATTTGGGGGATCTCCATTTCCTGGGGCAATAGCATGTCGAATAAATATTATATTGTTCTCTTTTTTTAAGATTTCCACGATATTTTCGCTGGCAAAGCTTGTCTTGTTTAATAAAAATAGAAAAAAGATAAATATTATTTTAAAGTATTCCATTATGAATTTGAATTTTCAAAAATTAAATCAATCTATTATTAAATGTGGCAAATGTCCAAGGTTAGTAAAATTTAGAAAAAAAATTTCTGTTGAAAAAAGAAAACAATATGAAAATGAAACCTATTGGGGCAAACCGATCACTGGTTTTGGAGACACAAAAGGGAAAATTCTTTTTGTAGGATTAGCACCTGCAGCACATGGAGGGACCAGAACTGGAAGAGTGTTTACTGGCGACAAATCATCAGATTTTTTATATAAGTGTTTACACGGTGTTAAAATTTCAAACCAGTCAAACTCAGACAACATAAATGATGGGTTAAAACTAAGAGATGCATATATAACTACTGCACTTAAATGTGTCCCACCTGGAGATAAACCAAATCGTGAGGAATTAGTCAACTGTTTTAAATTTTTCAATAATGAAATTGATAATTTAAAAAAACTAAAAACAATTGTCGCTTTGGGAAAAATTGCTTTTGATAGTTGCGTCCTATTTTTCAAACAAAATTATGGTTTTAAAGAAAAAATAGATTTTTCACATGGAAAAATTTACTCATTGCCAAAAAATATCAAGTTAGTTGCTTGTTATCACCCAAGTCCTAGAAATGTAAATACAGGTCGAATTAACGAAAAAAAAATGAAAAATCTTTTTAAAAAAGTATTAAGATTAAATTAGTTTTTCTAGCTCTTCTTTTAATTTTTCGGGAATTTTGACAGGCTTACCTTTTTTATCAATTGTTACTAAATGAATTTCCGCCTCTGTAATTTGATTATTTCCCTTAAATACTTTTTGCGACATAAAAAAAGAAGTTTTAGTAATTTTTATTATATTTGATTTTATCTCTAAATCATCTTCAAGTGTAGCAGGTTTTATATAATTAATATTACATGATTTGACTATTATATAAGCTCCATGTTCATCAATTATTTTATTATTGGTAAAGCCTAAAGTTTCTAGAGCATCACTTCTTGCTCTTTCCATAAATTTAAGATAATTAGCATAGTATACGACACCACCAGCGTCAGTGTCCTCATAGTAAACTTTTAGTTTAAAAGTAAAAGTTTTCATATATTCTTCAAAATAACTTATTCTGCAGAAAAATATATATTTTTGTAATAAGAAATAGCCTTAGATTTTGATTGATCAGTATCTACCATGATTGCTACACCGTCTAAAATATCCACATTTAAATTATGAAATCTTTTATAATCTTCTTTGACATTTGTTTTGACTGTTACCCACTCATTTTTACTTGTATCAATACTGGATAAAACATAATCAATGGAACTTTTGGTGTATGGACTTGGCCAGTTTTCTCCTATTGATGAATTACTTGAGAATACATAATTTATTGCTTTGTTCGATAGTGGTGTCATGCCTGTTTTCTTTACAACAAAAAATCTTGCTGCGAAATCATGACCTTTTTTTGATTTTTCATCGATTCCAGGTAACCCCTTTTCAACCTTCCAAGTAATATTTAAAAATGGTGTTTGATTGAGATCTATAAGTGCTTCCTTGCCTAGTCCTGAACCACCATTTTCTACCTCAGCTTTCAATATATTTACACCATCTTCATTTAAAATATTGTATTTAGTCATATTTTTCGCCCCACGAACTTTCTTGACCTTAAGATTAGTTAATTCTTCATTAGTAAACTTAAATACTTCAATGTCTTGAGAATGGCTATAAGATATCGAAAACATAAGAATTAAAAAAATAGTTAATATTTTGGGCATAAAGTTCGTATAAACTAAAATAATTTTTTTTCAAATTTTTTTTAAAATCTTACTTTTGACAATTTTCAGTCATTCAAAATTCATTTTTGAGGCTTATAAGATCAATATGAAAAAATATATCTCCTTAATCTTGTTGATTATGTTAACAAACTGTTCAACTCATTCAGTAAAATTGGGTAAAAAATGTACAAAATTGTCTGCTGATAATACCTATGAGAAGTCATATGTTTGGATCATAAATAAGGGTAACCTTGAGACATTTGATGACAAAATAAATAAAGAAAATTGCTCTAATAATGGAGAAAAGCTTTGAAGACTTTATCTATTTTTATGCTCTTAATTTATTGGTCAATTATAATTTTAGCACCAGTTATAGCTAACGAAAAAAGTAAGTATTTTGAGACAAATGTTATAATCCCTGAGAAAAAGCCTAATTAAGTAGTTTTAACACTACATATCTCAATTTGTTTCATCAATCACTTGCTAATAAGTAATACGTAATACCTGCGATTATAAAACCTATTATAAAAGAAAAAGTATCCAAAAACATAAATTTTGAATTCCAAATTGGTGCTGAAGAAAAAATAAATCCAATTAAAAATACATAAACAGCTTTTAAATGCCAGCCTGCTGAATACAAGTATACACTATCACTTCTCGCCGAAAACAAGTCTTTATTTTTAATTTCCTTATTCTTGATTAAGTAATAATCAACAATCATTACACCAAAAATTGGTCCAAAAAAAGCTGCAAGAGTATCTATGATTGACATAGATCCATTTTGACTGAAAAAAGGTGTCCATAGAATTCCAATGAAAAAACCAACTAGTATAATCAAAAGTCCAGAACTTTTTAATGACAGGCTGCTTGGAAATAAATTGATTAAAATATTCTGTGAAGGAAAATAATTAGCAATCAAATTTGTTGATGATGAGGCAATAAAAATAAAGATTAATACTGTAACAGTTATATAAGTATTGTTAATTTTACCTATAATATCTGTCGGATTTGTAAGTAAATTTTGAGTTGGTGTAAAACTACTTTTGAAAAAAATATCAACGCCAATTACTATTACTAACAAAAAAAATGAATAGATAATTGTGCTAATTAATAAGCTCAAGTTACCTTTAAGAAGTTCTTTTGAGCTCTTTACGTATCTTGAATAGTCTCCAAAATTCATAATCAAAATAGAAAAATATGCAAAAAAAGTACCTGTGATACCAATCATACTTTTAAATTGAAAATTATTAAAACCTGCCTCCAGATTCATTTTATCTAAAAAGGAGTCCATAACAAATAAGTCCGAGTCAGCTATTAGGACTATGAAAAATAGAATTAAACCTGAATAAACGAACAAAGCTGAGAAATTAATGAAATATTTTATAAATTTTTGTCCCCTGCTGAATAAAACATATTGAATAAAAATTGTAAAAACAAAACTGACCCAATCTATTAAATTCATGGTCATAAAATAGTTTAAAAATATATCGTTATCTAGCAAATCAATATCAATTTGATTTAAAGAAATTCTAATTAAGTAGCCAATGGATCTAGAAATAAAGTATGTTTGAACACCAAAGAAAAATATACCAACTATACCTCTTATTAAACTTATAAACTTTGCTCCTTGATATCCAGATGATACTCTTAAAAAAACTGGAAAGGGAATTCCATGCTTTTGTGAGGGTTTTCCAATAATATAGGATAAGTAACTTACCAACAAGGAAGCTAGTAAACTTCCAAAAAAAACCTCATAAAAATTAAAATTATAAACAAAATATAATGAAGCTATTAATGCAAAAGACATTATGCTTTGAAGCCCTACGGACCAAAAACAAAACATATCTTTCCAATCCCAATTTTTATCAATAGGATTTACAGAAACGATCTCCCAGTTAGTAAGATTAAATTTTTCTTTTTCCAAGCTCACTATTATATATTAAACAAAAATGTATTACTGTCCATATAAGACAATAGGTAACGAAATGAATAATCTAAGTAAAAATAATAATAATCATTAGCTATATTATCTGAAGGTCTATAAACTGGGTCATACCAGCATAAATGTCATTAAATTCCACTATTATGATTGCTGAAAAGGGTGCAGATGTGATATTGAAACTAAAATGTTAACGGAGCAAATTTTTATTTTTTTTCAAATCATTTTGATTGATTTAGTTCTTGCTGGAGATAATGCAATTATTATTGGTATGGTAGCTTCACAATTTCCAGTGGAACAAAGAAAAAAAATAATTTTTTGGGGGATCGGTGTAGCTGTTGTTTTTAGAATATTTTTTACACTTATTACAGCATACTTGTTGCAAATTTCAGGATTAAAATTGATTGGTGGAATTTTATTATTGTACGTTTGCTATAAACTTTATTTTGATGTGGTAAAACAGAATAAAAAAAAAGAGGACATCAAAATAAATAACTCATCATTATTTAAAGCTATTTTCACAGTAATTCTTGCAGATATTACAATGAGTTTAGACAATGTTTTAGGAGTAGCTGGAGCGGCGCGGGACCATTATTATTTATTAATTTTTGGATTAGCTCTATCAATTATATTAATGGCATTTGCTGCAACATTAGTTTCTGGTTGGATAAAAAAATATAGATGGATTGGTTGGGTAGGTTTACTAGCAGTTCTTTTAGTTGCAATAGAATTGATTTATAGCGATATAAAAGTACTATTATTTTAAGATGTTTCTTAAAAAACAAAATTTAAAAAATAAAATTGCTCTCGTTACTGGTGCTGGAAAAGGTATAGGAAAAGCTTGTGCTATAGCTTTAGCTGAGGCTGGGGCTAGTTTAATTATTATTAGCAGAACAAAAAAAGACTTAGATCAAGTTTCAAAAATTGTTAAGAAATTTAGATCAAAGTGTAAATCATACGTTTGCGATATAACAAAATATTCTGAAATTAAATCATTAATAGACTCTCAAAAAAGAATAGATATTTTAGTTAATAATGCTGGAACTAATATTCCTGGGCATTTTACTAAAGTAAAAAGAAAAGACATGGAATATGTTGTAAAAATAAATACAATGGCCACTTTTAATATTGCTCAACTATCCGCTTTAAAAATGATCGAGTTAAAGAATAGAAAAAAAGTAGGTGGTGTTATCATTAATATGTCATCACAAATGGGTCATGTAGGTGGGCCTATTAGAAGCGTTTATAATATGACTAAGTTTGGTTTTGAGGGACTAACAAAAGGAATGTCTATTGATCTTGCTAAACACAATATAAGAGTGAACACTGTATGCCCTACTTTTGTTGTTACTCCAATGACGAGTAAATTCTTAAAAGATAAAAAATTTATGAGAGAGGTTCTGGGGAATATTCCACTAGGAAGATTTGCTGAGCTCTCTGATATTGCTAGTGCTGTGGTATTTCTTGCCTCTGACCAGGCATCAATGATTACTGGCACTTCTTTATTAGTTGATGGAGGATGGACTTCAAAATAATAAAATACTTAATAATTTTTTTACTTATTCAATTTAATAGTCAGGCAATTGAATTTGATGGAAAGTTTATTCAGGGCCACTTTATAATAGGTAAAACTAATCCCGGAGCTAAAATCCAAATTGATAAAAAAAATGTAAGAGTTTCAAAGGATGGTTTCTTTGCTTTTGGTCTTGGAAGAGATAGGAAAAATGATGTTCTTATAACAGAAACTCTAAATGGAGTAAAAAGACAGATTGTGAAGAAAGTATTAAAAAGAGAGTATAAAATTCAAAGAATAGATGGTTTACCTGAAAAAAAGGTTACGCCTCCAAAAGAAGTTTATGACAGAATTAGAAAAGAAAATAAACTTATTGGAAAAGCAAGAGCTATAGATACCAATCTTACATTTTTTAAAGATAAATTCATTACTCCTGTTGATAACGCAGTTATAACTGGAGTTTATGGAAGTCAAAGAATTCTGAACGGAAAGCCGAGATGGCCACACTATGGTTTAGACTATGCGCAAAAAACTGGAACTCCAATAAAGGCAATGTTAAGTGGTGTCGTTACTCTTGCAGAACAAGATCTTTATTATACTGGAGCAACATTAATTTTTGATCATGGTCATGGAATTTCAACTTTATATATGCATATGAATGAAATTTTCGTTGAAATGGGACAAGAGGTTAAAAAAGGTGAAATAATTGGTACCGTTGGGAAATCAGGTCGCGCTACAGGACCTCATTTAGATGTTAGATTAAACTGGTTTGAGATTAAATTAGATCCAGGGAGTGTACTAAACTAATGAAAAAAGAAATTGAAAAAATTGCAGATAAATTGGTTAATGCATACAAAAAAAATAAACTTATAAATCCAATCCCAACAAAGTATATAAAAAATATCAAAAACGCCACAAGTCTTAGAAAACTTTGTGAGTCTAAAATTAAAACAAAAGTTGTGGGTTTTAAAGCTGGAGGTACTGCACTACCAGTTCTAAAAAAATTGAAAGAGAAAGAACCGTTTTATTCTGCAATATTTAAAAACAATGTTTTGAAAAGTGGAAAAAGCGTAAAAATCAATCCTTCAACTTTGGGTATAGAAGTTGAAGTTGGGTATGTAATTAATAAAAAATTTTTTGACAATAGAGGAATGGTTACAATGAAGAATGTAAGTAAATTTATTAGTCATATGATGCCTTGTATCGAAGTAGTTGGATACAGACAGAAAAAAAAAGGAATAAAATTTTTAGGTGATTTGGCAAGTGATTTTGGTGCTAATATAAAATTTGTTGTTGGTTCAAAAAAGAAATTTAAAAGATTGAATATAGATAATCTTAAGTGCAGCATAAAAAATGTTAAAACAGGCGATGTAATTTATGGAAATACTAATACTGTTTATATTAATCCACTTAATTCCTTAAGATTTGTTTTGAATAAAATGAGAAAAGATAAGGTTAAATTAAATTCTAATTTTTTTGTGTTTACTGGTTCTGCAGTTGGAGTTGTTCCCCTTAATAACAAAGGAATGTACATAGCTAAGATTGACAAAATCGGAACTGTAAAATCAGCGATCCGTTAATGTTTGCGATAAAAAAATTTCTTAAAGAGAGTAAAATAGGAAGATACTTAGTTGCTGGAAGTTTTTTTTTCTTTCTAATTAAAGGATTAGTTTGGTTAGTTATAATTGCTCTTGCCTGGTTTGGTGTAGCAAAAATATAATAAAATTATTAACAAAAATATTAATGCTCTTAATTATTGCGGTTAAATTACGAGAATATATATTAAAGATTAAATAACTACTTCAAATCCCTCAAAATTTGGATGACCTAAATACAGCCCCTTGTGTTGTCCAGAGTTTTTATGAGCTAACCTAAATGCCTCGGATTTTGTCCAATTAATAAAATCATCTTTAGATTTCCAAATACTATGAGATGCATACAAAGTGTGCTCATCATTCGTGTCACCTTTAACTAAATGAAATTCTTTAAATCCAGGTACATCTTTTAAATGCGTGTCTCTATTTTTCCAAACATCTTCAAACTCTTTTTCTTTACCAAGAACAATTTTAAAACGATTCATTGCTATATACATGACTCACTATATATAGTTTCTTTTCTAAGTTTAACATCTTAATTGGTGTGACACTCTGTTGCTTAATTTAAACGTTTTAATGCCTACATAAAATCCAACGAAAGGATAACAATGAATAAATTTGTTCTAATTTTATCGTTTGTACTATTTGTAAGTTCAGCATTTGCAGGTTCTTGCCCAATGATGGCAAAAGGTGTTGATGCAAAAATAGCTGAAGCACAAAAACTAAGGGACGCAGGTATGAAAGCTCACGAAAATGGTGATCACGCTAAGTCCGAAGAATTACTTGGTAAAGCTTTAGAAATGTTCAAAGGATAATCAATTTCGAAGTTTGGGGCACCTTGCAAAAGAGTGCCCCATTTAAAAAAACTCTCACTACTAGAAACAAATCGTTGGATATTGTAAAATATAATTAACGAAAGGATTCGTCATGGGAATGGAAATAGCAGTGTTTATTCTTATAGCTATGATAGTAAATAGTTAATAAGTTTTGGGGTCTCGGGGCACCTGGCAACAGAACGCCCCTTTAAAATCACCAAGTTAATTTTTTGCCCGATGCCTTTACTTCTTCTTCATACATCATAAGAATAGTCGAATACATACACATGCCCTCTAGTAACGAATTCATACAGTATGTTTGTATAACATTATTAAGTATTACTTCTTCTTTTGCTTTTGTTAATTTTTTAAATGAATTTAATTCCTCTTCTTCCATCATTCTTAGTAATGAATTTGTACACATGCTTTTTAACATTTCATCTTCGCAATAAATTTCATAAACATTTTTCTCAATAAAAGTGATGATCTTTTTCTTTTCTTGATCTGATCCTCTAAAATCAAGTGGGTGAGGTATATTTTTTGCAAAAGATGGTTTAATCAAAAACATCAAAACTAGAAAGATATATAGAGACAGTTTTCTCATAATTTACACTTTATAAATTATCCTTTAGAAAATTAATCTTTTTTAATAGAGAACCATGTTTGCTGTATAATTCTATTATTTTATCCATTTTGGTTTGTAATTTAGTTTTATCTATAAAATCTAATTTTTCTCCATTATCAAGTTTTCTTCCTATTTCTAATAAATTGCTTTGTAAATTTTCACTATCAAATACATTCATTAAATTAAGTTGGCCATCCAATCTTAGAGCAACTTTTTTACATTTATCACCCCATTTTTTGAAATATTTTATTTCATTTACACAGTCTTCTAAAAAACTATTTTCAAATTCAAATCCTAAAATTACTTCATCCATTATTTCTATAGTTTCCTTATTATTTACAGTTTTAACTTTATTTAATAATTCCTCATAATTTGCAGCGAACCCAACATTGCACCACATCAAAACCAGAAAGATGTACAGAGATAGTTTTTTCATAAATTTATTTTAACAAAATTTACAATGAAGTGACATATCCAAAAAACCATGTAAAAAGAAAATAATCAATTCTCTAAATGAATTGTTTTGATAAAACAGGCAAATATGCTATTTTTTTATCTAATGCCGGGCAAAAGAACACCCATAAAAAATTATGGTAAAAAATAAAATTTTTATATTTATAATACATCCTCTTCTAATGGGTTTTTTGTCAGTCTATTTATTGTCTGATGAAACGTTTTATCCACTATTCTTAAAAGATTTTTCACCCTTGATAGCAATATTTATAATTGCTGTGGTATTTTTAATTATAAATTTAGTTATATTTATCCTAACATATTGTTTAAAGAAAATATTAAAAATTGAAGATGTAAAAAAAAAATAAACCGACCGAATTACAGAACGCATATTTCTTAAATTATTTGTTTTTCTTTTTTTCTCTTTTAATTTTTCTCTTTTCCTTAAAAGATAACTTAGGTTTTTTCATTACACTAGAATCTTTAAATGATTTACCACTGTATCTCTTAGACATAAATTAGCTTAAGGTTGCTTACAATTAAAAAAGCTAGAAAATAAGTGAAAATAAATAAATAGTTTTTTGCATTAAAAGTCTTTTTTAAATCAATGTTAAATGAAAAAATTGTAAAAAATGATATGAGTAAAAATGGGTCAAAATATTTATGATAAATTGTATATTGTGGATTATTTAAAATTATTATCATAAATAAAAGAATATTTAAATAATTTTTTAAAATCAAAGGGTTGATAATAATTATTGCTAAAAAAGAAATTAAGTAAAATAAATAATTATTTTCTAAAAAGAAATTTGATACTTTAAAAAAAATACCACCACCACTATATAAATAATTATAGTCAAAATAAAACACACAAATTAAAAAAATCAAAATAGAAATTAAAATATTTTTTAAATTCAAGATATTATCGATTTTAATTATCTTAAAAAAAAGAAACGGTATTAAGTAAAAAAATATAATTGAAAAAGTAATCAAAACATCATTGAATAAGTTATTAAAAATTATTCTTTCATTTTCATCAATACCAATTGCAGCAGTTTTAAATAAAAAATTTATATCGAGAACAAATATGTAGTAAAAAATAGGTAAAGCTAAAACCAAATTAATTAAAATTATAGAAAAAATTTTTTTTGAAAAAATTCCATAATTTAAAATAAACTTTGTAAAAAAAAATATTGAAAAAACAGAAAAGTTTGGGCTTAAATAAGCACTTAAAGCCAAAAAAATAACATTATAAATTGCAAATTTAAAATTTTTGCCCTCTTCAAATTTTAGAAAATAATAAATACTCAGCGTAAATAAAATAAGACCAAATAATCTACTGTCTGGCCAAATAGCCAAACTTCTGAAAGTTGGAGATAGAAAAATAAGACTTGATAAAAAAAATAATATTTTTTTATCTATTTCATTAAATTTTACAGTCAAGCATTTGTAAAAAATAAAAGGTAAAAACAAACATAAATGAAGATGGATCAATCTTATAAAAATATCTGGTACTTTTATTTTCTCAAAGAAAGATAAAAAAATAATCAAAATAGGTGAATGTCTTGTTCCGTATGCGTCATACTCATAAAATGTTTTCAAAAAATCTGAAGCAAACGCTTGGCTTGCTCTTTTTTGATTTATATAATCACCCAGAGCTCCACCTGTTGAGTTTTCACCTAAAAAGAAACTTATTATTAAAGTTGTATAAAGAATAAGAAAAAAAACTATTTCCTTTTTATATATGTTGTTGTTTAAAAATATCGATGACATATTTTAATTATCAAATTTAATACATCTTAATTAGTTAACCATAAAGTTTCAAATGGTTTCAATTCTGATTTTTGGCTCATACAAGTTTTATCCAATAAGTTTTTGTATTTGCTAAATTTATTATCAAATTTTAATTTTTGATATTTTGATGATAAATTTGTAATATTATATATAATCTGTTTTTTATCTAAACTTGTTCTTTTAAAACAAAATATTTTTTTTCCTAAATTTAAACTCTCTCTCTTCGCGTTTGGGTGAAAAGCTTTATTTTTTTTCTTAATGGAAATTAAGTTTAAAATTTTTTTGTAAAATATGCTTTGTTTAGAACTTTTATCTTTTAATAAATTATCCAATCTTTTTTTGTTCCATTTGAACCTATTTAAATCTCTTTTATTCTCTGAAATAATATATTTATATTCATCATTTGAAGTTCCAAATATAGAATTAAAATAAATCGCAGGCACCCCTTCAAAAGCAATCATTATGGCGTGTGCAGATATGTATCTTTCCATGAAATATCTTCCTTTTTTATCATAGTCAGTTTTTTGAAATGCGTTAAATAAAGTGATATTTGCTTCGTACACTTTTTTCGATGATCCTTGAACTTTTCTATAAGATAATTGCCCACCATTTTTTTTCAAACGCTTAAAGAGCAGAAATAATTTTTTCTTTTTTAAATATCCTTCAACTGGTCTCATACCGATTCCATCATGAGAAGCTATAAAATTTAGATAATTATTACCCATTTTTGTATTTGGGAGTTTTTTACTCCATCTATTTAAGTAGGTACTATCTTCAAAAAGAAATGAGTGGATCAATAATGGAGGTAAAGAAAAGTTATATATCCATTGAGCCTCATCATTATTTCTTCCAAAATAACTCAAATTTTCTTTTTCTGGTAGATTAGTTTCTGTAACAATAATTGTTTGAGTTTTGAGTGAATTGCAAATTATCCTCAACAGTTTGATTATTTCGTGGGTTTCTTTCAAATTTATACATTTAGAGCCACTCTTTTTCCACAAGTAAGCAATTGCGTCTAATCTAAATATAGTAACTCCATGATTTAATAGATTGATCATTATCTTTATAAATCTTAGTAAAACTTTTGGATTTTTAAAATTGAGATCAATTTGATCATCACTGAAAGTTCTCCAAATAAAATCATTTTTTTTGAATATTGTTATTTTTTTTAACAATTTATTTTCTCTTGGTCGTATAACTTTAGAAGTATCAAACTTTTTACCAACAGTTAAAAAGTATTCTTTACCTGGAGATTTATTACTCAAAAAATTTTTAAACCATAAACCTTTTGAAGATGCATGATTGATAACTATATCTGCCATAATATTTGTTTTTTTTGATTGTTGATAAATATCAGACCAATAGCCTAATTTTTTATCTACTTGATAATGATCTTTTACTGCAAATCCACTGTCACTACTTGATGGATAAAAAGGTAGAAAGTGAATTATTTCAAAAAAGTTACCTAAGTTTTTTTTATAAAACTTTCTAAAAATTTTGATTGTCTTTTCTTTATTCCCATCTAATAGACTATCGCCATAAGAAATTAAAACTGAAGTTTTTTCTGATATTTTAATTTTTTTTCCTTTTTTTCCAAATTTGTTGTATCTATTTATAACCTGAAAAATTTCATCAGCATAAATTTTAAGATTTTTTTTTGATTTTTTGGATTTGTAAATAAAATTTAATTTTCGTTTTATATCTTTTTTGCTTTGCTGAGATAACATTAAGAGTTGTCTTTATTATCTTCAGTAACTGCTTCTTTTAATTTATTAAGAAAATTTGGTATAGCACTTTTGACTCTGCTCCATGTTGGTATAAATGGTGTATCCATAGGATTTACATAGAAATCATCTCCTGCTTTCATTATATTTATAGCAAATAATTCAACAGCTTTTTCCTCGTTATGAGAATCAAATTTTAAACCATTCATTGTTGCATCACTCCTATATATATCTATCATGTCTAAAGCACATCTATAATAAGTTGCCTTTAAAGATCTAAATGTTTCTCTACTAAACGAATTTCCTTGTGTAGCTAATTTCTTAATAAATGTTTTAATAATATCTATGGACATTTTAGATAAACCTTTTGTTTCATCATCTAAGGAAAGATCTTGATGTTTATGATCGTAGGTATCTGCCAAATCAACTTGGCAAATGTTGTTCGGTGAAAAATTTCTTTGCATTTCAGACAAAACACCAACCTCTATACCCCAATCTGAAGAAATTCTTAATTCTGATAAAACATTTCTTCTAAATGAAAATTCACCTGATAAAGGATATTTAAATGATTTCATAAACTGTAAATATTCACTGCTGCCAATTGTTTTTTCTAAAGCAACCAATAATGGTGCAACAAGTAGTCTTGCAACTCTTCCATTCATTTTTTCATTAGCTATTCTGGGATAAAATCCTTTGCAAAATTCGAAATTAAAAACTGGATTTACAACTGGATAAAAAAGTTTTGCAAGCATCCTTCTATCATAGGTTTTTATATCACAATCATGCAGAGCAACTGATCTAGCGGTATCTCTTGCAATTGACATCCCTAAACAGTACCAAACGTTTCTTCCCTTTCCTGGCTGGTTTGGTGCTAAATTCTTTTCTTTTAATTCTTTATCTAATTTTTGTAGTCTTGGTCCGTCATTCCATAAAATAGTAAAATCTGTTTTAAGTTTTTTAAAAAATTTCCATGCATCTTTTGCCTGATTCTTATTTGCTTTATCTAAACCAATGATAATATGATTAAGATATTTTGTTTTACTTATCTCGCTTACAATTTTTGGTAAAGCTTCTCCTTCTAATTCTGAGTAAAGACATGGCAATATCAATTCCATTTCTCTTTCTTTAGAAAATTCTAGTAACTCTTTTTCGATTTGTTCAGTTGACTTAGTTTTAAAGTCATGAAGAGTAGAAACTATTCCATTTTGAGAAAAATCACCCATAAAATTATATTAATAATATTATTTAATTTTTTCCAGCGCCAAATTGACAACCTCTTGCCAGCCCTCTGGTGCAGGTTTTTTTGAAACAATGCAGTTATCAATATTAATTTTTTCTAATTTAAATTTATCATTAAATACTAAACAAGCTATATCACAATTTTTAAGCATATCTAAATCGTTAAGATTATCGCCTACACCAATAATTGATAAGTTTTGTTTTTCCGTTTTTTTAAAAATTCTTATTACGTTTTTCATTGCTAATGCTTTACTTACTTTGTCACATAAGTTTGTAATTCTACCACCATCTTGAAGAGTAAGACCATTATTTTTTATGGATTGAGATAAATCAATTTTCTCATTTTTATTACCTTCAAATAAAAGAGGAATTGAAAAATCTCTTTTCAATGCAGAATTTAATTTTTCTCCAGATAGGCCAAATATTTTTGATTTTTCACTTTCTTTAAGACCCAGAACGAATTTACACTTAGAAATAAGTTTATCATTTATTTTCGATTTAAAAATTTTTAATAGCTCATTTTTTTCTCTACTTAAGATAATTTTTTTTGGTAAACTTTGGTTAATAAGATCCATATTGTGGACAGCCGCACCATTTTCTGAGATAAAGGGTAAATCCTCTCCTAACTCTTTATTAAATTCTAAAATTTCCGCTTCTGTTTTACTTGAATTGGGTATTATGGATATGTTTTTAGATAATAAATGTTTAATATATTTTTTAATGGTCCCAAATTCAAACGTATCTCTATTAAGCAGGGTTCCATCTAAATCCGTGAATATTAAGATTTTTCCGGACATTATTTTATTTTTTTATTTTATTATATAGATCGGTGGCACTCAACCATCCATTTTCAAGTCTAGGGCCTCCAAACCAATCACCACAAAATCCAAGACCAATTTTTTTATCCCAGTAACTTTGCGCATTTAAAGGTTTTGAATTAGAGGAATATTTCCACCCATGTATATGGGTAAAATATATCTTTCTGATTTTAATTTTTGTTAGTTTTTTAAACTTATTAATTAAAACATTTGTGTAAAATTTTTTTTTATTTCTGTAGTTATCAGTATGTTTTTTTCCATACTCAAAGGTACTTTGAAGTACCCATAAATCTTTATTATATTTAAATCTTTTTTTTGAATTTTCTTTAGAAACCCAACCTAAAACTTTGTCATTTGTAAAAAAACTGCTCGATTTAATTGCTGTTTTATTGGTCATCAGTAAAACTGTGAGACTTGAATTCATTATAACCTTATTTTTAAAGAGTTTTGTTTTAACAAACTTAGATGAAAGTTTTTTTGCTTGTGGGAAAGGAATTGATAAGATTAAATTTTTTGAATAAATATGTTTATTATCTTTAAATCTAAGATACCAAAAATCTTTTTGTCTTTTTATTTCAGACAGTTCTGATTGAAAATTACAATTAATATTTTTAAGTAAAAATTTACTTATGTCGTTATTTCCTTTAACGCCAATTAACTTAACGTGTTTTTTATCTCTTTTGACCCTCTGATTTAAAAATTCATGATTTCCTCTCCAATGTTTGAGAACTTTTTTTTTGATAAGTTTATTGGTAAAAGATTTAAACTCCTTTGATCTAGGAGATAAATACTGAAGGCCGTGGTCAAAACCTATTTTGCCTTTATATCGTTTGAAAGAACTTCTACCCCCAAAACCTTTGGCTTTATCAAAAACTCTAATTGAGTATTTTTTTTTTAAATTACATGCAATTGTCGATCCAGAGATACCAGACCCTATTATGCAAAAATCTAACATTATTGAGATGGTTTAAAGATTAAACAAAGACCGTTATTACAGAATCTTTTACCAGTTTTCCCTGGACCATCAACAAATACATGCCCGTGGTGTGCTCCACAATTTGCACAATGATATTCAATTCTTTTCATTCCAAAAGAATAATCTACCTTTGTATTAAAAGCTCCTGGGACTGCTTCTGTAAAAGATGGCCAACCAGTCCCACTGTCATATTTTGCGCTTGAGTCAAATAACAAAGCTCCACAATTGGCACAATGATAGGTCCCTTTTCTGTTTTCACTCAATAAAGAACTGGTAAATGCCCTTTCTGTTCCTTGATTAAACATTATATCTTTTTGCTGATTAGAAAGATTTTGATTAAAAATTTTTTTTGTAGTAGCATAAATTGTTTTTATTGGGAGGCAAAAAAATAAGAGAGAATAACTCAATAATTTGAGAAATTTTCTTTTTTTCAAAATCATTCGAAATTATATTAAGGATTTTTGAGGTTTCATATCATTTTTCTTAATTCCAGCAACCTCAACTGGTTTTTTCATTGCGTCTCTTCTAAATGGCTCACCTAATTCTTGATTTAAAATAATCTCTATAAAAGTAGTAATTCTTTTTTTTTGGTCTTCACAAGATTGTTTAATTGCTTTCGTTGTCTCTTCCATTGTTTTGCAAGTAACTCCTTTTAAACCACATGCATTAGCTAATTTTGCGTAACTTAATTCTGGATCTAGCTCTGTACCGACAAAATTATTATCAAACCATAATATAGAATTTCTTTTTTCAGCACCCCATTGATAATTTCTAAATATAACCATGGTTATTGCTGGCCACTCTTCCCTCGCGCACGAACTCATTTCATTCATGCTTATTCCGAAAGCACCATCGCCTGCAAAACCAATTACAGGCGTATCCGGACATCCAATTTTTGCACCTAATATTGCTGGAAATCCGTAACCACAGGGTCCAAACAAACCGGGAGCTAAATATTTTCGACCTTTTTCAAAAGTTGGATAAGCGTTGCCAATAGCACAATTATTTCCTATATCGCTTGAAATAATTGCATCTTTAGGCAGTGCATCCTGTATTGCTCTCCAAGCTTGTCTTGGGGACATTCTATCTTTGTCTCTTTCTCTTGCCTCTTTATTCCAAACAGTTCCTGGATCGTCTTCTTCATGGTCAAGTCCGGCTAGTGTTTGTAACCAGGCAGATTTAGTTTTGTGAATTAAATTTTTTCTTTCTTCACGACCTGTGTTTCCAGCATCAGATGAGAGCTTGTCTAAAATTTGTTGTGCAACCTGTTTAGCATCACCGCATATTCCAACTGTAACTTTTTTTGTTAAACCTATTCTGTCTGGGTTCATATCAACTTGAATTATAGTTGCATTTTTTGGCCAATAATCGATACCATAGCCTGGTAAAGTAGAAAAAGGATTTAATCTTGTTCCTAATGCAAGAACAACATCAGCTTTAGAAATAAGTTCCATTGCTGCTTTTGAACCATTATAACCTAAAGGTCCAACAGCTAACGGATGGCTTCCAGGAAAACTATCATTGTGTTGATAACCATTGCAAACTGGTGCATCTAATTTCTCTGCCAACTTTTTACATTCTTCTATTGCTCCACCAATAACTACTCCTGCACCTGATAGAATTACAGGAAATTTTGCTTTTGATAATAAACTTGATGCTTTTTCTATCGACTCTTTTCCACCACCCTGTCTTTCAAATCTTACGATAGGTGGAAGCTCAATATCTATGACCTGTGTCCAATAATCTCTAGGTACATTTATTTGTGCCGGCGCCGACCCTCTGAAAGCTTTTTCAATTACTCTATTTAATACCTCAGCCATTCTAGATGGATCTCTTACTTCTTCCTGATAACAAACCATATCCTTAAATAAATTCATTTGTTCTACTTCTTGAAAACCACCTTGACCCATTGTTTTATTTGCAGCTTGTGGAGTTACGACTAATAAAGGTGTATGGTTCCAATATGCTGTTTTAATAGGTGTCACTAAACCTGTAATACCGGGACCATTCTGGGCAATCACCATTGACATTTTTCCTGTTGCTCGGGTGTAACCATCTGCAATTAATCCTCCGTTAGTCTCGTGTGCAACATCCCAAAAAGTAATGCCGGCTTTTGGAAACAAATCTGAAATTGGCATGAATGCTGAGCCAATTATTCCAAATGCGTGTTCTATTCCATGCATTTGAAGAACTTTAATAAAAGCTTCTTCTGTGGTCATTTTGGTCATAAAAATTCTCTATATTTTTGTTTGCAAACAGAAGATTAATATATAAATTCTTTGCAAGTTTCTACTATGAAATCGTCACAATGGCAAAAACAGATATAATTATACACGATAAAAAAGATAATGTTGGTGTAATTGTTATAGAAAAAGTGGCTAAAGGACAAGATTGCAGTTGTTGGATAATGGAAAATGACTCCTCATCAAAAGTTAAATCTGAGGCTGAAATACCTTTGGGTCATAAAATAGCATTAAAGGATCTTGAAGAAGGTGACACTATAATTAAGTACGGGCATGATATAGGAAAAGTAGTTAAATCTATCAAAAAAGGTGATCATGTTCACGTTCATAATGTAAAAACAAAAAAATGGTAATATGCAAATTCCAAAAAGTTTTTTAGGTTTTAAGAGAGAAAATGGAAGAGCTGGAACAAGAAATCATGTTATTATTCTTCCAGTAGATGACATTTCAAATGCTTGTGCTGAAGCAGTAGCAAATAATATCAAAGGTACGATTGCACTTCCACATTCATATGGCAGATTACAATTTGGAGCGGACTTAGAGCTTCATTTTAGAACAATGATTGGAACAGGAAGAAATCCAAACGTAGCTGCTGTAATTGTAATTGGTATTGAACCTAAATGGACAAAGAGAATTGTTGATGCAATTTCTAAAACTGGAAAGCCAGTTGAGGGTTTTAGTATTGAAGGTGTTGGGGATATAGACACGATTGCTAAAGTTTCAAAAAAAGCACAAGAATTTTCAATCTGGGCATCTGAAAAACAAAGAGAGGAATGTCCCTTAAGTGATTTGTGGATATCGGTAAAATGTGGAGAGTCTGATACAACATCAGGTCTCGCATCTAATCCTACGGTTGGAAACTTAATGGATAAACTTGAGCCGCTTGGAGTACACTTGTGTTTTGGTGAAACATCAGAATTAACCGGGGCCGAAACTGTATGTGCAAAAAGAGGTAAAACAAAAGAAGCCCAAGACAAATTTATGAAAACTTGGAGTTCATACAATGATTTTATATTAAAGGAAGCAACAAATGATTTGTCAGAAAGTCAACCAACTGCAGGAAATATTGCTGGAGGACTTACGACAATTGAAGAGAAAGCTTTTGGAAATTTTCAAAAAATAGGTTCAAGAAAATTTATAGATGTATTAGAACCAGCTGAAGAACCAACTAAAGGAAAAGGATTATATTTTATGGACACCTCATCAGCTGCTGCTGAATGTGTTACTCTTCAAGCAGCTGGAGGTTTTAACATTCACTTATTTCCAACTGGCCAAGGAAATATAATTGGCAATCCAATTGAGCCTGTAATTAAACTTACAGCTAATCCTTTAACTGCAAAAACTATGAGTGAGCATATTGATGTCGATGTCTCAAAAATATTATCAAGAGAAATGAATCTTGATCAGGCAGGTAACGAATTAATTAAATCTACTATTAAAGTTGCGAACGGAAGACTTACTTGCGCTGAAGCTTTAGGTCATAAAGAATTCGTGATGACTAAATTGTATAGAAGTGCTTAATTAAATTACAGAATTAATAGCTTTATAAATTTTATCTTTTCTTAACTCTCCTAAACTTCGATAGACTTCCTTGTTGTTTTTATAAATTACTAATGTAGTTTGAAATTGAATATTAAGTTGTTGAGCAATTTCTTTTTCTCTAACATCGAAATTTAAGTAAACAAGATTTTTAAAATCTTTCTCAACATCCCTTAAAGCTTTCATTTGACTAGCACAAGATGAGCAATATTTGATCCATGAACTAATAACTACAGTTTTACCATCTAGCTGGGCTTTATTAAATATTTCTTTGGTGAAAGTAGTCTTTTTTTCACCCGCATTAATATTTAGTGGAACTAAAAGTATTAATAAAAAAAATATTTTTTTCATAACTTTTTATATCAATTATTTTAAAGGCATGAAACTATTTTTGTGAAGCAGGTGGAGCTGTATAAACAAATTTCTTTTTAAGATTTGATAAAAATCTTCTCAAAATTGCCGCACCAACTCCTAAAACGAGAGCTAAAACTATTGAGAACAATCCATATAAAACAGGAACATTTTTAGACAAATCTTTTACAAATTGTGAAATCGGTCCTAACTTTTTAGATCCGTTATTTGATATCTCCTTAATAACCTCCTCCACAAAAAAAGTGTCATACGCTATTGCAATTCCGACAAACAATAAGAGCATAGCCAAAATTGTCTTGAACTGAGAGCTGTCAACTTTTTCTCCAATCTTTTGACCGATTTGAACTCCTAGTATTGAGCCTAAAATTAAAACTGTAACTAAGATTAAGTCAATAGTTCCGTAATTAAATGCATGTAGAATTGTGACTATTGCACTTATAAAAATAGTAACAAATAAAGAAGTTCCGGGAATTAATTTTGTAGGCATTCCTATAATATAAATCATCGCAGGAACAAGTATAAAAGCACCACCAACACCAAGAATAGCTGCTATATAACCTACTATAAATCCAATTATGATCGGGGTAAAAGCGCTTTCGTATAGTTTGGATTTTTTAAACCTCATTCTAAAGGGCAAACCTTGTAACCAATTATGATCATGTAGTTTTTTTTTGACAATAATTTTTTTTCTTGCCCTATCTATTTCTGTTACACCTTGAATCAACATCATAGTTCCGATGATAGCTAGTATGTACATATATGCTAGTGAAATAACGATATTAATTTTTCCAATGTCTTGAAAATAAGTAAAAGTTAAAATACCTAGGATAGTTCCCATAGTACCACCAACTACAATCATTAAACCCATTTTATAATCAAGAGTTCCTTTCAAATAATGAGTGGTAGAACCCGATATCGATGTGCCAAGAATATTATTTGCTTCATTTGGAACTGCATAAGCTGGTGGAATTCCTAAAAAAATTAAAAAAGGGGTCATTAAAAAACCTCCTCCAACACCAAACAAACCTGATAAAATTCCAACAACTAAACTTAAAAAAAAGATAAAAGGTAAGCTTACATTTACTTCTGCAATAGGAAGAAAGAACTCCATTAGGATTAATTATTCCTCAAAATTATCAAAGTCAACTGTTTGATGTTTAGAATCCAAAAAAAGTACTAGATAACATTACTACCCAGTATGCTGCTAAACCTATATATAGAGCAAATTTAGTATTTATATTTGATATAATTTTTAAGTTAAATATGTGCTTGAAAAAGTTTGCGGGTTTTTGAAAATATTCAAGCATATTCACCAAGTACACCTTAATAAGGATCTTTGCAAGAATTTTTTAAAAAATAGTTGCTCCAAATACCTTCACAGCACCACCCTCTTCTCCGAGAACTAATCTGCCTAAAAACTCACCTTCTTCTTTAGTGCTTGTCTGTTTAAATAATACAGTCACGTGCATACCTCGTCTTAAACAACCAAAGGCTTCGAAATTTTCTGTTAAACTTGAGATTAATTTGTTACTTGCCCATTGTTTGCCAAGCTCTACCTCATTAGCTCCATAAAGCATTTGCGAAGAGAAGTCCCTGGTAAACCCACCATAATCTTTCATATTTGAGGACTTAATAAGATTTAACCATATTGGATTAGCCAATTTTATAATTTCATCATCAGTCTTTGATGTGAAGCTCATAATTTAGAAGTCCTTTTAAGATGCCTTTTTTTTCTCTTTGTCGTCGACTATGTGATAAACAGGTTTTTTTTCCATTGTAAACTTGCCTGTTTCGGGATCTCTTCTTGATACTGTGAGGCAATGCCAATTTTCATCATCCAATTTCATATGATCACCTCTATAATAGTATCCTGGCCAACGAGTTTCTTCTCTAAACAAAGTGTGCTCAGTAACACATTGGGATGTTAAAGCTCTATGTTTCAGCTCCCAGGCTCTCATTAACTGATGGTAATCCTCGGCCCCTACATTTTCTAGGTCCTCTTGAAGCCAATCTAATAATTCTAAACCTTTTTTAAGAAGGTTATCATTTGTCATATAGTTGTTAGTGATACCACCACAATATTCGTCCATAATTTTTTGAAGTCTTTGTAGACCTTGTATAGGTGAAATATAGCTTGGTGAAACTGTGCCTCCAGTTATTTCATTTCTTCCGACTGTATAGTTTTCCAAAGGTTTATATATAACTTCTTTTAAATCATTATATTGTTTCTCGCTTACTTTTATATTATTAGCTTTTTTATCTTCGATGTATTTAACAGCAGCTTTTGCAGCTAGTCTTCCTTCAGTGAAAGAACCTGATGAAAATTTGTGTGCACTTCCTCCAACGGTGTCACCTGCTCCGAATAAACCCTCTACAGACATCATTCTGTTATATCCCCAAAAATAATCGTCTGGTGCAATGTCCTCTGGACCACTTACCCATGCTCCTGAACACGTTGCGTGTGAACCCATTACATAAGGCTCTGAGGTTGTTAATTCTGGATTAGTATACTTTGGATCAATGTTTTGTGATGCCCACACTACAGCTTGACCCACTGTCATACCTAAAAAGTTTTCCCAGCCAACAGTTTCTAAATGAGGATCTTGAAAGGCTTCTTTAGTTACCATATGGATTGGTCCACCGCCTGCTGCAACTTCTTGAATGAAAGCATGATTTCTTAAACAAGTTGGGGTTGGATGATGATCTATATATTCTCCAACGAGTTTTTTGGTAGCATCGTACCATTTCTTTTCATAATTCTCCCCGTTAGCATTTTGCGTGTAAGTTTTTAAATGTAAAAAATATGCGCCAACTGGACCGTAACCATCTTTAAATCTGCAAAGTACAATTCTATTTTCCATTTGTGTCATCTTAGCACCCGCTGCTATCGGTAATGCGTAAGCTGAGCCATTACTCCATGGTGCATACCAAGTTCTTCCCATACCTTCACCAACTGCTCTAGGTTTAAATATATGTGATGCTCCACCAGCAGCTATAATTACTGCTTTAGCTTTAAATACATGATAATCACCAGTTCTCATATTAAAACCAACTGCCCCAGCGACTCTATTTTCATTTTCTTCATCTTTAAGAAGATGAGTTATCATTATTCTATTGTAAATTTTATCAGCTGACTTTTTTGCAGCTTCAGCAACGATCGGTTTATAACTTTCTCCGTGAATCATTATTTGCCACTTACCTTCTCTTTGGTATCTACCTGTCTCTTTATTTTTCATCATAGGCAATCCCCACTCATCAAACATATGAACAGTTGAGTCTACGTGTCTTGCCATGTCATAACCTAAATCTTCTCTAACTAGCCCCATCAAATCATTTCTAGCATATCTTACATGATCTTCAGGTTGGTTTTCTCCCCACTGCATACCCATGTAACAATTAATTGCGTAAAGTCCTTGAGCTACCGCACCACTTCTATCGATGTTTGCTTTTTCAACACAAATGATTTTTAAATTTCTTCCCCAGTGTCTAGCTTCAAAAGTAGCACCAGTACCTGCCATACCTCCACCAACAACTAGTACATCGCAATCTTCAAAGACAGTTTTATTTTTAGGCATTAATAATAAACTCCTTTTTTAAAGGAATTCTTATCTAAAGTTGGAAGATCTTTATCAGTATTTAAACCGTGAGGCTCATTATAAAGTATTTGAGAATTGATTTCTCCTTGATTAGGTTTGTCACCATCAGCAAGTTTAGGAATAAATTTTCCCCATGGTTTTGTTGTTATCGGAGATACAAAATCTTTTTCTGTTCCATTTCTAAATTTTATTTTCCAAGAGATCGTTCCTTTTTCTTCTTCTCTTCTAACTCTTACACTATGACCCATTGGAGCAAAGTCAGCATAGCCTCTTACATCTATTGCGTGATTAGGACAAGCTTTAACACAAGAATAACACTCCCAACAAAAATTTGGCTCAATGTTTTTTGCTCTTCTAATATTTTTATCTATATGCATTATATCTGAAGGACAGATATCTACACAGTGGCCACAACCATCGCACCTAGTCATGTATACAAATGTTGACATTTATTTTATCTCCTTTTTTAATTCTAACATATTAATAGTGTTTTGGCTCTTCTCTTTTTATGCCAAGCCCAAATTGTTCAGGCGCATCTGCTGGTGGGGGAAGATTGTCTCTTGAACCATCAGCTTCAGCTAAATTTTTTTGTATCGCTGCCCCAGGCTTATAGAACATGTGAGCAAACTTAGACCAGTAAACGCCTCCGAACAAAACTATATTTGAAACCCCAAAAAGCACTAGAAATAAAGTGTCCCATCCAAACATTTGATTAAACTGTAGGTAAGACCAAAATAAACCAAAAGTAGCAGAAGCTAAGAGTGCTAACACAAATAAATCTGCAGTAATTATTCTAAATACTGAATTTGCTTCAGCTGCAACGTCTACTCTTAAAAAAAGCCAAAACCAATATCCACCCAAGCAAGTCATTATTGCTCCAACATGCCAAAGAATTGGCCAAATGTTTGGAGTTTGAGAATCGGTATAAAAAAATATCATTGCAGCAGAACCAATCCAAAAAAGGATTGTTCCATACATTCCTAAGACATGGGCAATTCTTCTTTTGCCCCAGCCGAGTTCAGCTGTAGTTCCGATGTCATGAATAATTGTTTTGCCAATAACTGCCAACCTCTCGCCTGTTCCCAGCTCTTTTTTGGCTGATTTTTTTGCTTTTTTGGCATTATTGAAAAAATATTTAACATTTTTTTTATGTATCATATCTAATAATGTGCCTAAAATAACTAATCCAACCATAATGATCACAAAAGATTGAATTGCCATCATTGGAATTGTTTTGGCCAAAATTGCAAATGGATTGGTTGTAAACATATTTTTATAAAAATTTTATTATTACTAGTATACTTAAAAAAATAGTTCAACAGTGATTAAAGCGCACTATTTGCCCAATAAGAACATTATTTTTTAATTTTTCGAGTATAATGTTGTTTTGAAGGTATAACGCTTCTAACTCCACCTTGTGGATTATCCACGTCCCCTTTTCTTCTTGGAATCACATGTATATGACAATGAAATATAGATTGGCCCGCAACCTTTCCAGCATTTGTTCCTATATTAAAACCCTCTACTGATTTATCTTCTTTCATTATTTTTTTTTTTAATCTATTAATAAGATCATTGCAGGCTAAGATTTCTTTTTCATCTAATTCAAAATAATTTTCTATACATCTCTTTGGAACAACTAATGAGTGTAATTGTGAAACAGGATAACTATCGGAAGAAGCATATGCGTAATCATTTTCAAATATTAATTCTTTCTGATTAATTTTACAGAATATACAAGGATTGTTTGGGTCATTCATAATGATTAAAAATTTAAATGTTTGTTCACTTTTTGATATGCGAAATTATTTTTACTCTTCCAATTCATGTGTTTAATATATTTGACAGATGTAACACCTTTTCCTGAACCTATTAACATTATTTCATCGAATTTTTTCAAATCTCTACAATAAATATCTTTAAATGAAATTTTAATCTTACCTTTCAAATAGTTTATTGTGTTTCCAATATAACAATTATTTTTTGGTGAGAAGTACTCTCCATTTTTGAAGAATAAAATATTTGAGGTACAGGTTTCTAAAATTTTTCCCCTATAAACCAAAGCTATGTCAGTTTTACTTGGGTCGTATTTATTCAATTCTTTGAGAATTTTTTTATAATAAAGATTTTTTGTTACGGGATCAACTCTTTTATAATTTATAATTTTAAGTTCAAAATTTTTTCTAGACTTAAGTCTTTTACGTATAGATATCGAGAGAATTTTTTTTGTTAAAGCAACTCGGAGTAAATGGTCATAATTAATATTTTTATTAATGTTTGAATAAATTAAATTACTAATATTTTTCTCAATTTTATTGGTGTAAATCTTATACCTTTTAAGAGATTTAATTAATCTCTTAAAGTGACTTTTAAACAAAATAAGCTTACCAGGTTTTCCTAGGAGTCTTATAGTTGTAAAGACTCCGTGAGATCCCCATAAATCTTTAAATCTTATTTCTTTTTGATTACTTACTTGATAAGATTTTTTTAATAAAAAAATTGCCATTTTCAGTTAAGAATGAGTCGGGATGAAATTGAAATCCATAAATTTTATTTAGATTATCCTCAAAAGCCATCGCTGTGTTGGTTTTTGTACACCGCATTGTAATATTGAGATTTTTCGAAAAATATGGTTCATTTAATTTTAACGAATGATATCTCCCGATATTAAACACTTTATTTTTTTTAAAAATTTTGCTTTTTCCATTTACTCTAATTTTTGATTGATACCCATGGTAAATTTTATTTTGTTGTCTAATTTTTCCACCTTCGTTATATAATATCAACTGAAATCCTAAACATATACCAATCATTTTTTTTTTACCCTTATATTTATTATAAATTTTTGAAGTTTCTGGATAATCTTTTGGAGAACCAGGGCCTGGAGAAAAAACTATCACATCTGATTTATTTAATAATTTTTTGTTTATATCAAAATAATCAGAGCAGTGAACTTTATCAAATTGAGAAAATTGATGAACCACATTCCATGTAAAAGAATCTTGATGATCAATAATATATATCATTTAAATAACTCCAATAATGATTTCGCTTTAATATAATTTTCGCTAAATTCTTTTTTTGATGAACTATCCAATACAACACCTGAGGCTGCTGATATCTCCGAAACATTTTTGAAATTTAGAATTGATCTTATAATGATGTTAAACCTCATATCCATATTAAATTTAATAAATCCAAAACTTCCTGTGAAAATATTTCGTCCCTCTTTTTCTTGACTATTTAATAGTTGGAGTGTTCTTATTTTTGGACAACCTATAACAGACCCACCGGGCATCATAGATTTAATAATGTCTTTGAGATTGATATTATTCTTTAATTTACCCTCTATTGTAGATACGTAGTGATACAAATGTTTATACTCCTCTACATATTTTTTTTTTTTGATTACTACACTTCCTGGTTTACAAATCTTTGATAAATCGTTTCTCTCCATATCTACAATCATATTATGTTCTTTTGTCTCTTTATTGTTATTCTTAAAGAAATTGAGAGCTTTAGATTTGTTTAAATTTTGATTTTTTTTTAGTGTTCCAGCTATTGGTTTCGTTATCACCTTTAATCCCTTTTTTTCTATTAAAGTTTCAGGAGAGCAACTAACAATAGAATAATTCTTGTCTCTTATCATAAAGGCCTCAGGAGAGGAGTTTACCTTCATTAATTTCCAAAAAAAACTCACAGGATCTATCTCAGATTTATTTTTATATTTTGTGCAAATTTTTATTTGATAAGTCTCACCTGCTCTGATTTTTTTAGAAAAAAGATTGAAGATTCTTTTATACTTTTCAAAGTTAATATTTACTTTAAATGGTTTTAATATTTTAGTTTGATTAAAATGGTATTTAAAACTTTGTTTCTTTAATGTTGAAGATATTTTAATTTTTTTTGATAAAGTAATTATAGTTTCTGGTTTATAGAAAAGACCTTTGTAAAATCCATTCTTTTTTTGATTTTTAATTCTAATATTTAGCAAATTACATAATATTTCGTAACCAAAAAAACCTACATAGAGATCTTGCTCCCTTTTTAATTTTTTTTTCGTTATGTTGTTTAAAAAATTTTCTATATTTGAGTTGTTAAGTACTATTCTCTTTGAAAAATCTGTAAATATCTTATACCCCTCCTTATATCTATAGATGATCATAGGTTTATCTGATTGATATAATTTCTCCAGATAAGGACTAAAATTCGATTTATGCTTTTTGTAATCTATCAATTGCTTGCTCTTTAATTGGTAAGTGTATTAAGCCTGCAAAAACAGATAATGCAATTGCTAAATACCACGCATAGTTATAAGAGCCATATATATCATAAAAAAGTCCGCCAAGATATGCTCCAAAAAAAGATCCAAATTGATGACTTAAAAAAACTAAGCCATATAAAAGACCAAGATACTTAGTCCCAAAAATATGAGCTACAATTCCACTCGTAGCTGGAACAGTTGATAACCATAAAAAACCAAAACTAGCACCAAATATTATTGATGAAATAGTGCTTGGTGGTAAGAAAATAAAAAAACAAATTGAGACACCTCTTAAAAAATAAATAGAACTTAAGATAATTTTTTTACTCATCTTTGTAGATAAATAGCCACTTAACAAAGAACCAATGATATTAAAAAAACCTATTAGAGATAAAATCATCGCTGCAGTCCAATCATCTAAACCTCTGTCTGCTACATATTTGGGCACATGGGTTCCAACTAAAGTAATATGAAAACCACATACAAAGAAACCTGAAACCAGTAAAACATAACTTTTGTTTTGAAATGCTTCTTTAAGAGCATCTAAAGATCCTTGATTATTGTTGGCATCATTCGTTTTATCTAGCTGTGGTGATCTAACAAAATAAGCAAATATTAATCCTATAGATAAAAATATCATGAAATAAAAAAGGGTATTTACCCATCCATTGTTTTGTAAGGAATAGTTTGTAAAAAGTGGTGAAAGGAAATAACCAAAAGAACCAACGGCTGTAACAATACTCATTGCGATTGTTCTATTTGAAAGTGGAAAATGTTTACCAACAATTGACATTGGGATACTTATTGCTGTGCCTCCGCAACCAATACCAATTAAAACTCCTAAACTAATTTGGAAGTAAATCCCGGTATTAGGACCTGCATACAAAAAATAAACTCCAAGGATGTAAAAAAGAAATGCAAGGATAATTGATTTGTGGCCTCCATATTTATCTGCAAGAACTCCAAAAATTGGGCCAGATAGTCCCCAACCCAACATTTGAATACCTATAGCTAAACCAAATTCAGTATTTGAAATTCCTAAATCATTATTAAAGTCAATGAAAAACATTCCAAAAACTTGCCTTACACTTAAAGACATTAAAACTACTACACAAGCGCAAACTAAAGTAGTTAAAGCTAAATTGTTTTGAATAAATTTTTCTGAACTCATTTGATGAATTTAAGAGATCTTCTTAAATCTTCAATCAAATCTTTTGGATCTTCTAATCCGATATGTAATCTTACTATATGCTCATCTTTTGATAAATTTAAGTAAGATCTGTCTCCTTGTTCTCTTATTTCTTGATGTAATGCCAAACTCTCAAAACCTCCCCAACTATATCCATATCCGAATAATTTTAATGAATTTACAAATTTTATCACATTCTTTTTCGCTGATTTAATTCTTAAACCCATAAGACCAGATGCTCCTTTATAATATTTTTTCCAAAGGCTGTAGTTTAAGGAACCTTTTTTAAATGGATATAAAAGTTTAATTTTTTTGTGCTTAGACAAGAAACTTGCAACTTTCATAGCATTCGATTGATGTCTATCCAATCTCACATCTAGAGTTCTTAAACCTCTAGTTACTAAATAAGCATCGTCGGGCCCCATTCTAAGTCCTGTAATTTTTTCGGCTAATTGGACCTTTTTGAAAACTTTTTTGTTTACTGCTAAACTGCCACCCATTACATCAGAGTGTCCAGAATAATATTTGGTAGCTGAGACAATGGACATGTCGAAACCTAACTTTATTGGCTTAAGAAAATATGGTGTTCCCCAAGTATTATCAATTGCTGTAAAAATCTTATTTTTTTTTGCTATAAAAATAATTTTTGATAGGTCTTGAAACTCAAAGGAATTGCTACCAGGACACTCAACAAATATAAGTTTTGTTTTTTTACTTATGTTATTTTTGATCGTATTTAGGTCATGAGGATTATAAAATTTTGTTTTAATATTAAATTCTTTTAAATAATCTTTAGTTAACAATCGTGTTGGACTGTAAACAGGGTCAGCAACTATTATTTCATCCCCAGGTCGTACAACACTGAATATTGCTAAAAAAACAGAGCCAAAACCAGTTGGTGTTAGAAAAACATGATAAGACTCTTCCAATTTTGTTAAAATTTTTGAGAGCGTATGTGTAGTTGATGTTCCTTGTCTTCCATAATCATAGTGGCCCCCAGTTGGATCTTTGATATTTTTCTTTTGAGTTTTTCTAATATCTTGCATGGATTTAAATATAATAGTTGATGCTCTCACCACAGGCGGATTTACTGACTGATTATGGAAATCTTTAGCAGTGTGTTTTAAAAATGTTTTAAAAGAGTAGCCCATAAAAAAAATTGAATACTAATGGGGACAATGCTATATCCCGTATATAAGTCAATAAAATAATAAACAGGAGATAATAATGGGTTATCCAAAGAAACACAGAGGCCGAAGAAAAATGGGCTCAAAAAAAAGAAGAGCAAGAAAAAAAAATAAAAAGAAATAATTCTGCTCAAAATGGATAATATCAAAAAGGTCAAGGCCTTAAGTATTTGGATTTTTATAGTTCCATTTGTCGCCGTAAATACTTGTTTAATTTTAATAACTCAATTTCACAATCTTTTTCCTAATCCAGAAAATATAATTCATAACACGTTTCCATACCTTGATGGTGGAGCTTCAATAAGTAGGACTGCAAGATATTTTCCAACATATTTAATTTTTAAACCTGCAATGTTTTTAACAGCCTATTTATTAATAAAATATTGGATTTACTCAAAGCAAATAATATTGAAAGTCCACGGGAATCATAAGTATGTAAAAAAAATGCTTTTCTTTGGAATTGGATCTGCAATTTGTCTTGTAATCCATTCAATTTTTCTAGGCATAAAATTTGATATTGATGCGTATAAACTTTTTAGACGTGTAATAATGTTATCATTTATAATTTTTGAAATTACTGCTCAAACCTATTTTGTCTTAATTTTTTACTCTATCAAATCAAAACTTAGATCATTTATTAATGAAACATATCTTAAATGTAAGGCTGTTTTAGTATCAATTTTAATTTTCGTTGGAATTATTGCATTACCCTTGGTAACTATGCCAGGTAATAAACATCTTAAACATGCATTAGAGTGGGACTATTTTTTAGGAGTTATCACTTTTTATATTTTTACTTTTTTACTTTGGAAAAAAAGAAGTAACTAATTTTTTATCCAGCCTCCACCTAGTACTTTATGACCATTTTTATTTTTTTGGTAAAAAACACACGCTTGACCTGGTGAAACACCGAATTCATCCTCCATTAAATTTACTTTAGCTTTTGAACCCGATACCTCAACTTTTGAAGGAATTAACTTTCCTGTTGATCTTATCTTCGCATAAACTTTTTCATTCAATTCGCTACCATCACATAAGATATTAAGATTATCTAAATTAATAATTCTTTTTGCTAAGTATTTTTTTGGCCCAACAATTATTTCATTCCTCTTTGGATCAATTTCTATAACATACAATGGATCTTTATCAGAAACCTTAATGCCTCTTCTTTGTCCGATTGTAAAATTTACTATTCCATCATGAACCCCAATTACTTTTCCCTCAGTGTTTTTGATATTTCCTTTTACAAACGCTTTAGGTTCAAATTTTTTAATTACAGATGAATAGTCACCATTAGGAACAAAACAAATATCCTGACTATCTGGTTTATCTGCTACATTTAAATTGAGTTTTTTTGCAATTTCTCTTGTCTCATCTTTCAGTAAGTTTCCTAGAGGAAATCTTAGAAAATTAAGCTGATCCCTCTTTGTATTAAATAAAAAATAGCTTTGATCCCTATTATGATCCTCTGCACGATACATTTCATTTTTTTTTCCATCAAATATCGATCTTACATAATGGCCAGTTATCAAGGCATCTGCTTTTAAATCTTTTGCCTCCATAAAAAGATCTTTAAATTTTACTGTTTGATTACATTGAACACATGGTATTGGGGTTTCTCCTTTTAAATAGCTCTCAACAAAATTATCAATAACCCCTTCTTTAAATTTATTTTGGTAATATAAAATTTTATGATCAATATCTAATTTATGAGCAACTCTTTTTGCATCTAATATATCTTGTCCAGCGCAACATTGTTTTGATTGAGATATTTGTTTGGTATCGTCGTATAGTTTAAGTGTAATGCCAATAACTTTATAACCTTCTTTTTTCATTAATCCTGCAACCGTTGATGAATCTACTCCTCCTGACATTGCAACAACTACTAATGTATCTTTCGTTTTTTTGTCAATTCCTAATGAGTTTAAATTGTTTTTCATAAACTTTAAAATTATACTATTTTTATTTAAAAAACTAAATTAAATGATTTTAGATTATGAACCAGGTGACAAAGTGATTAATCCTAAAAATAAAGATTGGGGAATAGGCCAAGTTCAATCAATTATTAAAGAAAAAGTTACTGTAAATTTTGAAAATGTTGGTAAAAAAGTAATCAACGCTAATTTAATTGAATTAATAAAGATTTGATAAAAAATGGATTTAGAAGATAGAAAAAAAATTGCGCTTGATTTACTTGGTACTTTCGAAACTGCAAAAAGATTATCTTTATCATTAAGAAAGAAGGGTCTTAAAGAAATTATAAAAGAAGACAATACCCCAGTTACAAACGGGGATCTTGAAGTTAATAAGTTATTGATAAATAAGATTAGTGAATTAACTCCTAACATTCCTATTGTTTCTGAGGAGACTTCCACAAATAAAAATTTAGATAACCTCTCAACGTTTTGGCTTATTGATCCAATAGATGGTACTTATGATTATATTAATAATAAAGATGAATTTACTTTAAATGCTGCCCTCATTATAAACAAAGTTCCTGAAATAGGCATTATTAGTGCTCCAGCGAAAAATAGATTATTTTACACATATGGTGACGGGAATTCATTCGAGATTATTAATGACAAAGCTCAATTGTTAAACACTAAAATAAATACCAGTGATCAAGAAAATATTAAGGCTGTAAGTTACTCAGATAAGCTGAAAAAAGAGATCAAAGATATCCATGACAAATTTAAAGTAGATAATTGCACAAAAATGAAAAGTTCTCTTAAATTTTGTGTTATTGCGGCAGGTGAGTTTGATCTTTATGTGGCTGAACCAAGGGCATCTGAATGGGACATCGCAGCAGGAGATGCAATCTTAAGTAATTCAGGTGGCTCCATTACAGATATGAATGGAGATAAAATTTATTATGGAAAAAAAGATTTTAAAAACCCTGGTATAATTTTGAAAAGTGCAAAATTAAATAATGGATGAACAATTAAGAATTATATTAATTATTATAGTATCAGTTTCTATTTTTGGTTTGATTGTTTTTGTAATAGTAAAAAACTACATAAAATCCAAGATAGATTATTATTTGAATAAAAAAAACGAGAAAACTACAGAAGACGAATAATTTTCTCATATTCATCTTTTGATAAATCCATTATTCTTTTTGATGTTTCAAAACTAAATCCGTTTCTTGCTAATATCCCAATATCTTTTTTAAAAAAAATAGGCCTATTATCTTCTGATCTGTGGGGACCAATTTTTTTCTTTTTACAGAGTTTTATTGCAGAAAAAAAATCTTGATCATCATTATTTTCTTTGATTTTATCCAAAGTTTCCTTAACAAATTTATCATTAATTCCTTTTGAAATTAGGTAGCTTCTTATTTTGTTAATTGAATTGCCTCTTTGAATCAAATTTTTTGCTTTACTCTCAGAATAAAACTGATCATTGATAAATTTAGATTGTTCTAAGTCTGACAATACAATATCTATTAGATTTTGATAATTTCCTTTTTTTATGTTTGTGGAACCAGACTTTAAATATTTCTTCAGTAAATATGTTCTTAATTGCTGTTTAGAGGGAGCATATTTTTCAATGTATTTTAGGGAAAAATCTCGTATCTCAGATACAGTAAATTCTAAACTTTTTTTTTTATTTTTTAAGGGAATCATTATAATTTTTATTATATTATAACCTCAAATGATTGAACAAATTAATAATTTTTTTACAATTGAAATGATCTATCTTTGGTTGAATTTAGGTGTTCTACCCTTTTGGATTATTCTATTTTTTTTTCCTCATTCATTTATGAGTAAATATTTAGTTAGATCAATTTTTCCATTTATGATCTTCTCCTTTGTTTACGTTTATCTGTTATACTATTTTTTTATATCAGATTTTAATTTTCAGAATAATTTTACACTATATTTAGGCCTTGAAAGTTTATCAGATCTTTTTTCAGAAAATGGTTTTTTAATAATGTTTTGGTGTCATTTTTTAGCAGTAAACTTATTTTGTGGAGCATGGATTGTATCTGATAGTATTAAGCTCTCAATTTCAAAATTTTTAACTTTTTTCCCTTTACTAATTACTTATTTTATAGGCCCTCTTGGATTATTCATTTATTGGTTAATCAGGATTTTTTTCGCAAGAAGAATGTCATTGTATGACTAAATCTATTCAATTTTATTACGATTTTTCAAGCCCCTACACTTATATAGCACATAAAAAAATCAGAGAAATTCAAAAAAAAAATTCTATAAAATTTATTTATTGTCCTATGCTTTTAGGAGGATTGCATAAATTAGCAGGAATTACGGCAAATGCTTTTATAAAAAATAAAAATGAATTTATGAGACGAGACTGTGAAATGGTTTCAAAAAAACTCAAGATCGATTTCAAATTTAATGATTATTTTCCAATAAGCTCTCTAAATCTAATGAGAGGATCGTTAGTTACGAATAAAGATATATCAGATAAGTATATCGATTGTTTTTTTGATGCATATTGGAGAGACAATATAAATCTCTCTGATGATGAGAATTTTAAAGGAAAACTGAAAGATCTTCAAATAGATGTAGATAATTTTTTAAACAGCATTAGTAAAAAAGAGACAAAAGAAAAATTGATCAAACTAACACAAGATGCTTTCGATAAGAAAATCTTTGGGGCACCAACATTTATTTGTAATGATAAAATATTTTGGGGTCAGGACAGATTAGATTATGCTATAGAGGAATTTTCTAGCTAATTTCAAAGTCACCATCTTTAATAGCACTGAAACCTCCATCAACATGAGATACATTTTTAAAACCCATATCTTGAAGTGATTTTGCTGCCAATGCAGATCTTAATCCTCCTGCACAAAAAAGAACTATTTCTTTAGATGGATCGATTTTTCCTTGTTTATAATATGCGCTGTTTGGATCAATCCAAAATTCAAGCATTCCTCTTGGTATGTGTAATGATCCTTTTACTCTTCCCTCTTTTTCAAGCTCTCTTACATCCCTTATATCAATCAAATTGCAACTACCACCTTTATGTAATTTTGAAGCTTCGGTGTGAGAAATCGTTTTGATTTCTTTTAATGCATCATTTACAAGTTCTTTGGATGATTTAATTGTCATAATTATATATATTGTAATATCAGATTAAATGAAAAAAAACATCTTTAAAAAAATATTCATTAAGTTTTCTAAATTATTAGGTTTTGAAATTATTGATCAGAGTGAATTTAATTCTCCTTCTTTGAATAAGGAATTAAATGAAGAACTCTCAAATATTAAAAAGTCGATAGTATTACCTTTGGGTGAAGTTAAATTAAATAGAAAAATTCAAAGTTTAAGCATAATTTTTAGAACAAATACTAATATTGAAATTTGGGATCAAAACAAAAAAAGAATATTTGAAAAACCTAAAATTGAGTATGCTTTAAGATGTTTAAATTCTGTAATTAAATCGATTAAAAAAACTAAGGAACTTAAGCCAGATACTTTAATAAAATTTCAAGTTATTGATGATAATTCAACTGATGAAAATCTCAAAAAATTAAAAGAACTAATAAACACCCATGATATAAACTGTGAAATTATTAGTCACGATAAAAGCGAACATAAAGAAAAAATAGCAGCTGAAAATAATCAAGAAACGTTTGGAAATCTCTCAAGTTTATTAAAATGCTTCGAAGTTGCAAAAAAAGATCAATCTGATCTCATATATTTTGTAGAGGATGATTATCTTCATTATGAGCATTCATTGGTTGATATGTTGAATACCTATGAAAGAGTAAGCTCTCAACATAAGGATGAAATTATAGTTTGTCCAAGCGATTATCCCTTTAATTATATGAATAATGAAAAAACAAATATATTAATTGGAAGTCAACAACATTGGCGAACGATCACAAAAATGCTTTGCACATTTATGATCTCAAAGAAAATGTTTCAAAAATATATAGATAATTTTGAAAAAACTTGCGAGAAAAGACACGAACCTTTTGAAAAATACTTAAATAAAATTTTAGAAAGTGAAATTGGTATTTCACCTATTAAATCATTAGCAGTACATATGACTAACGTTAATTCAAGTTACGGTTTATCCCCATTTATAGATATAAAAAAACTTTGGGAAGAAAATAAAATTGGCCAATGACCGTAAAGGCGCCAAATTTTAAGTTAATAAGTACCTCTAATGAAGTTGTAGAATTAAACAAAATTAAATCAAAACTTATTGTTTTATATTTTTACCCAAAAGATGATACCCCTGGGTGTACATTAGAAACAAAGGATTTCAATAGTCTTATAGGAAAATTTTCAAAAAATAATTGTAGTGTGTATGGGATATCAAAAGATAGTTTGGAAAGTCATAAAAAATTTAAAAAAAAATATAAAATTAAATTTGATTTACTTTCTGATGAAAAAAAAATTGCAATAAAGGCATATAAAGTTTGGGGAAAGAAGCAATTTATGGGTAAAGAATTTATGGGATTAATAAGAAGTAGTTTCTTGATCAAAAACAAAAAGATTATCAAAGAATGGAGATCTGTCCGAGTAAAAAATCATGCTCAAGAAGTTTTGAATTACATTACAAATAAATAAAAAAGGCCTCCTATTTCTAGGAGGCCTTTTAATCGTCTAACCAAGAGGGAGAGATGATTAATCTCTTATAGCGTAACCGATTACGCCTGTTTCTACGACGTCGGTTCCTTTGAGTTCAGCTTCTTTACTCAATCTAATACCTATTGTACTCTTCATAATTCCCCAAACAACTAGGGCAACTAGGAATACAAAGATGTTAATTGAAAGAACTCCTATTAACTGAGCTCCAAAATTTGTGTCTGGATTTGTTATTGGAACAGCCAATGTACCCCAAATACCAGCGAATAAGTGTGCAGGTATTGCACCAACTACATCGTCAATTTTTAGAGCAAATAGGAATTTCGTTCCATAAA
>CACFAI010000003.1 GCA_902564265.1 uncultured Pelagibacteraceae bacterium
GCTATAAAAACTTTTACTTTTAAAAGGGTTTTTTTCTGTAATAGCCCATACAATTTTGTCTAATTTGAATAATTTTTTAGCAACTTTAGAAATTTTTAAATGCCCTTTGTGAGCAGGATCAAAAGTTCCGCCAAGAATACCTAGTCTAACTTTTTTTTTAAGATCGAGTTTGGCCATTTCCTATTACTTCATATTTATAAGATACAAGTTGATTTAAACCAACAGGACCTCTAGGTGGTAATTTATTAGTTGATATACCCACTTCACCGCCAAAACCAAGTTCAGCTCCATCCGCAAATTGAGTAGATGAATTATGAATTAATATTGAACTTTTCACATTTTGAAAAAAGTATTTTGTATTTTTTTTATTATTAGAAATAATTGCCTCAGTATGTGAGGTACCATACTTATTGATGTGTTTGACGGCATCCTCTACATTGTTGACTTTTTTAACAGAAATTTTTAATGATAAGTATTCAGTCGACCAATCTTTTGGTGTTGCCTTACGAATTTTTTTTGGAGAAATTTTTCTGATATTTTCATCAGCATATATTTCACAATTATTTTTTAATAAATCATTAATAATTAAATTGATTTTTTCGCTAGATAGTTTTTTATGAACAAGCAATGTCTCTGTGGCACCACAAATTCCAGGGTTTCTTAATTTTGCATTTAATATAATTTTACTTGCCATTTTGTGATTTACATTTTCATCTACAAATGTATGACACAACCCCTCGAGATGTCCTATGGTGGGTATGTTTGAAAATTTTTTGACTTTTTTTACTAAATTTTTACCACCTCTTGGAATAATTACATCTATGTAAGACTCCATTTTAGACAATAAAAAATCTACCACTTTTCTATTTTTTTTTTCAACTAATTGAACAAAATTTATGTCAACCTTATTTTTTTTAAGAGCTTTTCTGAATAAGTTTGAGATAATTTTGTTAGAATTAAAAGCCTCTGAGCCTCCTTTCAATATTACACTATTTCCAGATTTAAAACACAATGATGAAACATCCGAAGTTACGTTTGGCCTACTTTCATAAATAACCCCAATTACACCAATAGGGATAGTAACTTTTTTAATCTTTAATTTGTTAGGTCGGCTCCATTTAGAAACCACTCTATTTACTGGGTCTTTAAGTTTTATTATTTCAAATACAGATTTCTTGATACTTTCAATCTTTTTATCATTAAGCTCTAATCTATTAATTAAATTAATATTAAGTTTTTTTTGTCTAGCTATCCTCAGGTCTTTTAAGTTTTCTCTTAAAATTTTGTCACTATATTTAGTTAATAATCTTACGTAATCTTTTAAAATTTTATTTTTTTTGTCTTTATTAATAATTTTTGATCCTGCTTTGACTGCATTTATTCCAATTCTATTTAAATAATTTTTCATTTACTAAATCCCACCATATCATCTTTGTGAACTACTTCAGACTTAGTTTTATACCCTAATATTTTATTAATCTTGTCAGAATGTTGCCCCTTGATCTTACTTATTTCCTCAGACGAGAAAGAGCTTAAACCTCTTCCTAATTCAAAATTTTTCTCATCTACAATTTTTATATGATCCCCTTTATCAAAGTTACCTTTTATATTTTTAATTCCAGCTGCAAGAAGACTTTTTCCTTTTTTAAGAGCAATAATAGCTCCATTGTCTATCATCAACTCACCTTTTGGTGAGACAGAGCTTGCTATCCATTTCTTTCTTGCGTCTAATTTTGATATTTCTGGCAAAAACCATGTGCACTCTTTGGATAAATTAATATGTTTTAGTGGGTTTAATATTAAACCACTTGAGATCACCATTTTACATCCTGCTAAACCACATATTTTTGCAGCTTCAATTTTAGTCAACATACCTCCTGATCCATACTCACCAGTTGTTTTATTTGCAATTTTAAATATATCCTCATCAATTTTTTTTACTTCTTTAATTAAGCTCGCATCTTTATGAACTTTAGGATTTTTATTATAAAGTCCCCCAACATCTGAAAGTAGAATAAGACAATCCGCGTTAGATATTTGGGCAACTCTTGAAGCAAGTCTATCATTATCTCCATATTTTATTTCTGATGTGGCGATACTATCATTTTCGTTTACCACTGGTATAAAACCAATATCAAAAAGATTGTCTAATGTTCTCCTTGCATTTATGGCTCTTCTTCTTACCTCAGTGTCCTCTAGAGTAATTAATATTTGAGATATATCCATTTTCTTTTTAGAGAAGTTTTTTTTCAATAGATTCATTAACTCTATTTGACCTATTGATGCAACGGCTTGGCTCTTATCAATTTTAAGATTCTTTTTATCAAGATTAAGTTTTTTACATCCTAAAGCTATCGCTCCTGAACTTACAATTATAATTCTTTTACCTGCTTTTTTTAAAACCTTGATATCCTTTACAAAACTATCTAACCATTTACTTCTAATCTTTCTTTTCTCATCAATTATTAATGATGATCCAATTTTAATGACTATTGTATTTAATTTATCAAAATACATATTCTAATAGTTTCGATTTAATTTTTAAAATTTTTGATTTATCGAAAGTAGATAAATCATAAATTTTTTTCTTGATTTTGGTGCTTAAAATCTTCTTTTTTGAATCTAAATTTTTTTTATCAATAAGATCAATCTTATTAAGCACAATTATCTCATTTTTTTTTAAAAGAGATTTACTGTATTTACCTAGTTCAGCCCTAATTTGTTTATATGATCTGATTAAATCTTTTTCTGTTACATCAATTAAATGAAGCAAGGTTTTACACCTTTCAATATGTTTTAAAAACTTTGTCCCTAAACCCACACCTTTATGAGCACCTTCTATTAGTCCAGGGATATCTGCTAAAGTAATTTCTTTATCATCATATACTGCAACACCTAAATTAGGGTTTAGGGTTGTAAATTTATAGTTTGCAATTTTTGGGTTTGCGCTTGTAATTGATGCTAATAAACTTGATTTACCCGCATTGGGTAATCCTATAATTCCTATATCTGCTATAGTTTTTAATTGAAGCCATATCCAAAAATCTTCACCTTTGATTCCTTTAGTAAATTTACGTGGCGCTCTATTTGTTGAAGATTTAAATCTTGTATTCCCAAAACCGCCTTTTCCACCTATTGCCGCTGTATATTCGTCCTTCTCTTTTTTAAAATCGAAAATTAAAGTTTTATTATCCTCTTCGAAGACCTGTGTTCCTATCGGAACTTTTAAGTATAAATTGTCTCCACCTTTTCCAGTTTGATTTTTTCCTTTCCCATCTCCACCTCTTTCAGCTTTGAAATGTTGTTGATATCTATAATCTATCAAAGTATTTAAGTTTCTCTCAGAGACAAGTACTACTGATCCACCTTTTCCGCCGTCACCCCCATCAGGGCCACCAAATTCTATAAATTTTTCTCTTCTAAAACTTGGAGATCCAGATCCACCGTCGCCAGCTTTAATATATATCTTTACTTGATCTAAAAATTTCATAAAACAACAGGGTAAGTTGTTTGGATATTAATTGGGTTTAACTGAAACGTAAGTCCTATCAGACTTTGATTTTTTGAAAATAACTTTCCCTTTTATCACCGAAAAGATTGAATGATCTTTCCCCATACCAACATTTTGTCCAGGGAAAATTTTAGTTCCCCTTTGTCTAACAATTATATTTCCAGGCACTACAAACTGACCCCCATACTTTTTGACTCCTAGACGTCTACCCGCACTATCTCTTCCGTTCCTTGACGATCCACCTGCTTTTTTTGTTGCCATTATTTAACTTTAGTTGTTATTTTTTTCTCTTCTTTTTTTTTGCTTACTTTAGTAATTTTCTCTGCCTCAGACAAGACCTTTCCATCTTTTGACATAATTTTGTTTACTCTAATCAATGAGAATTGTTGTCTATGACCGTTTTTTCTTCTTGAATTTTTACGTCTACGTTTTTTAAATATTAAAATAGTTCTGTTTTTTGAATTTTTTAATAATTCAGCCTCGACTTTTGCACCGGAAACAACAGGGTTACCTAACTCAATATTTTTGTCATCTCCATAAGCCAAAATCTCTTTGAACTCTATTTTACTATTTGGCTTACCTTCTGGAAATTTTTCAATTTTCAAAATTTCTCCAGCTTTGACTTTGTACTGTTTTCCACCTGTTTGTATGACTGCAAATGACATAAAAGTATTTTTAAAATTATGCTGCAATATAGTTCTAAGGCATTTTTAGTCAAGTTATATCGATTAAAAATTATCCTTTAAATCCCTTAATTTTGAAAATTCTTCCTGATTTTTTGCCCTTAAAAAAATGTTACAATTCAATTCATCTTTTATTGTAGATGGCACAGAGGGAAAACCACTATCCAATTTTTTTTTTACATTAAGAATCTTTTTATTAAGTTCAGAATTGTTTTGATCAAATCTTTGACAAAAAATTGCGTTATTCAATGTATATTCGTGACCAAAGTATACGTTTGTTTCAGGAGGTAAAACTTTTAATCTTAATAATGAATTAAACATATCTTCGTAGCTTCCCTCAAAAATTCTTCCACACCCCAAAGAAAACAATGTATCTCCAGTAAAAACTATTTTTTTGTTAAAAAAATGAAAGCATATATGTCCAGAAGTGTGCCCAGGCACATGAATTACTTTAAATTCAAATATACCATCCTTCCAAATTTGATTATCTTTTAAAGGAATATCGATCATAGGGATTCTATCTTTGTCATCTTCAAAGGCGAGAATTTTTGCTTTAAACTTATTTTTTAGAATATTATTTCCACCAATATGATCGCCATGATGATGAGTATTTAGAATATACTTCAAATTTAAATTATTTTTCTCGATATACTTTAAAACTGGTTTTGCTTCACCTGGATCCACCACACAAGAATCTAGATTTTTTTCATTGATTAACAAATATGAAAAATTGTCAGAAAGACATTTTATTATTTCAATTTTCATTTTATTTCTCTAGTATAAAAATTCCTAATTCAGAAAATAAATTTTGAAATTTAAGATTTTTTAAATTAATCTTAATATTTCTTTGCATACAATAATTTTCAAAATCCTTAATTGTGCACATATGTAAATTTGGTGTGTTATACCATTCATTAGGTAAATTCTCTGTCACTGGCATTGTGCCTTTAAAAAGCAAATGAAGTCTTACCTTCCAATGTCCAAAATTTGGAATTGATACAATTGCTTTTTTGCCAATTCTAAGCAGTTCATTCAATACATTTTCTGGATCTAAGAAAGCTTGTAAAGTTTGACTAAGAATTACAAAATCAAAAGAGCTATCTGGAAATTGCTTTAAATCTTTTTCTGCATCACCCTCAATTACAGTTAAACCTTTTTCAACACATTTTTGAACATTAGATTTTGACAATTCAATTCCCCTTATATCTTTACTGATGTTTTCATTAATATATTTCATTAATTCACCATTCCCACATCCCACATCTAAAATTTTAGCGTTTTTTGTCACCAAGTTTGCGATATTATAAAATTCTTTTTTCATTAAATTTTCTCATAGGATTTATTTAAAAAATTCCTCACAGTGTTGAGGAAGTCAGGAACATCAAGTAAAAAAGAGTCATGCCCTTTGTCAGATGTAATTTCAACAAATCCAACGTCTTTACCAATAGCATTAAGTGCTATCACTATTTCTCTATTTTCAGATGTTGGATAAAGCCAATCTGATGTAAAAGATATGATAAAAAATTTTGTATCACTTTTTTCAAAAGCTTTCGATAAATTGCCTCCGAACTTCTTTGTTAAGTCAAAATAATCCATAGCTCTTGTAATATACAAATAACTATTTGCATCAAACCTATCCACAAAAACTGAGCCCTGATATCTAAGATAACTTTCTATTTGAAAGTCAGCATCAAAGCTAAATTTTAAATCATCCCTTTCTTGCAGCTTTCTTCCAAACTTTTCTTGAAGGCCTGCTTTAGACAAATAAGTTATGTGTGCTGCCATTCTTGCAACTGCAAGCCCTTTATCTGGTTGTTTATTTTGTTCTTCATAAAATCCATCCTGCCAGTTTCTATCTGCCATTATAGATTGTCTTCCAAGTTCATTGAGTGCTATATTTTGAGCTGAATGACTTGCAGTACACGCAATAGGAATAGCAGTGTGAGCTTTATTTGGGAAGTTAGATACAAACTGAAGAACTTGCATTCCTCCCATAGATCCCCCGATAACACAGAATAACTTTTCAATTTTAAAATGTTCTAAAAGGTTATATTGGGCATTAACCATATCATTAATTGTGATTACAGGAAAATTAGTTCCGTAAGGTTTTTTTGTTTCTGAATTAATATCACTTGGTCCGAAAGACCCCATGCATCCACCTATTACGTTAGCTGCGACTACAAAGTATTTATCAGTATCAATAGCTTTACCAGGTCCAAGGGCATAGTTCCACCAACCGTCTTTTTTTGTAATCGGATTTGTTCCTGAAGCAAATTGGTCTCCAGTTAGTGCGTGAAAGACTAATATAGCATTATCTTTTTTATCGTTTAATTTTCCGTATGTTTCATAGGCCAATGGAAAATCACTGATTGTTTGACCGCAATCTAGTTTTAAAGGTTTTTTTACCAATAAGGTTTTTATTTTATCTTTTTCGTTCATAGTTTTTTGTGAATTGTGAGGAAAAAAAACTTATTTAGCGGTTTTTTTAAAGCGCTCGCAATTCAGTTAAATCAGCGCAAAATACTTTTATAACATGTTATTATTTATGTCAATTATATCCCGTAGAGGATTAATTTTATTTAAATAACCAGTATATTATTTATATATATCATTATGCAAAAATTAAATTACAGAAAAATTAATGTTCAAAGCTATGTTCCGGGTAGGTCAAATATTTTTAGAAAAAAAAACATCATTAAGTTATCTGCAAATGAATCTGCACTTGGTCAATCACCAAAATCCAGAAAGATAATTTCAAGTATAAAAAAATTGGATAAATATCCAGATAGCAAAACAAGAACTTTAAGGAGAGAAATCTCACAAAAATTCAAATGTAATTTTGATCAAATTATTTGTGGTTCAGGATCCGACGAAGTCATACAATTATTATGCCAATTATTTTTACAAAAAAAAGATGAGGTTATTGTCCCTCAGTACAGTTTTTTAATGTATAGGATATACAGTAACATAATTGGCTCAAAAGTAATTTTTTCGAAAGAAAATAAATTTAAAGTTTCAGTAAGAGGAATTCTTGATAAAGTTTCGAATAAAACAAAAATCGTTTTTCTAGCCAATCCTAACAATCCGACAGGAACTTATTTAACCAAAAAGGAGCTTCTTGAATTAAGAAAAAAACTTAGACAAAATATTCTACTTGTAATTGATGATGCTTACTATGAATACATGGTAAACAAAGATTACAAATCTGGATTAGATTTATTTAAGAATAAAAAAAATGTATTTGTTCTAAGAACATTTTCAAAAATATATGGTTTAGCTTCACTACGAATAGGCTGGGGTTATGGTTCCAAAGAGATTGTAAAAGAACTTCTTAAAATCAAACCACCATTCAACATAAATAAAATCGCAGAGATGGCAGCTGTTGAAGCATTAAAAGACAAATCATTTGTCCTTAAATCAGTCAGACATAACTTAAAGTGGGCTTATAAGATTAAAAAAAATTTAGAAAGATATAATATTAAAACTAATAACGTTTCGGCAAATTTCCTTTTATTAGATTTTGATAATTGCAAATATTCTGCTATTAAAGTAAAAAAATTTCTTGAAAGAAAAGGAATTCTTTTAAGAAGTTTAGAAGCATATAAAATTAAAAATAAGTTAAGATTAACAATCGGAAACACAAGAGAAAACATGCTTCTTATTAAAACTCTAAAAAAAATATTTTAAAAATGATCGATAAATTATTAATTATAGGATGTGGTTTAATAGGCTCATCAATATTAAAGAAAGTTTGCAAAAAAAAAATTGCCAAAAAAATATTTGTTTTTGAAAAATCTAAAAAAAATCAAAGAACACTAAAGAGATTAAAGCTTAAATTTGAACTTATGCAAAGAATAGATAAAAAAATAGCAGAATGCGATTTTATCATAATCTGTACTCCACTAAGTGAATATAGAAAAATTTTTTTAGCGTGTAATAAATATTCAAAAAAAAATATATTGATAACTGATGTTGGCTCTGCAAAGAAAGATACAATCACTAGAATAAATAAAATTAAAAGAAAAGATATTAACTGGATTTCAAGTCATCCAATAGCAGGTTCTGAGGTATCAGGACCACTGAATGGAAATGAAAATTTATTTATTAATAAATGGTCAGTAATAATTAAACAAAAAAAAACACAAAAAAAAGAAATGAAAAAAATATTGAAATTTTGGAAACTACTTGGGTCAAAAACAGTTACTATGGATGCAGATCAACATGATAAGATATTTGCATTAACAAGTCATTTACCACATTTAATTGCTTATAATTTAATTTTGACGGCAACCAGTTTTAAGAGTTCAAACAAAAATAACATTCTAAAATTTAGCGCGGGAGGGTTAAGGGACTTTTCTAGAATAGCTGCTTCAAATGAAATCATGTGGAGAGATATATTTTTTAATAATAAATCAAATATGCTTAAAGTAATTGATATCTTTATAAAAAATTTGAAAATGTTTAAACAGGATATTAAATCAAATAAGAAGAATTTAAAAACTAAATTAAAAAATTTAAAAAAAATTAGACAAAAGATAGTTTTATTAAAACAGGATACTTCAAAACCAGATTTTGGTAGAACCTAAATCTAAAACTCTTTTATTAAATCTCCAATCATGCTTTTGTAATTTTTGATGGTATTAGAAACTTTTTTACTTATTGGTTTGTTTGCTTGATCAAAACTTAATGTTCTTATTATTCGTGAAGTCTTGTGGTGTCTCATAACGTTGTCATCCCATTCTAAATTACAAAAATCTAGAATTTTCTCAATTTGATTTTTTGGATTTTCCAACAAGGTTTCATAACAAAGATTGAAAATATTGTTAGGGAATTCTTCTTGCCAAAACTTCATTGTATTTACGTAAAGTTTATAAAATTTAGCAATATCTTTAAAGTCATTGACAAACTGTGTTTTGATTGGAAAATGATTTTTATAAATTGACCAACAATTATCCACTGGATCTCTTGTGCAATTTATTATTCTGGCATTAGGAAATAAATTTAAAATTAATCCTATATTATTAAAATTCAATAATTCTTTATCAGTAAAAGTAGGACAAGAGTTATCTAATTCTTTAATGAGTGAAAGATATTTGTTTTTAAAATTATTCATTGTAAAAGTGTCAATTTTTTCTTCATTGATTATTTTTTCAGCAATTTCTTGAATATATGGCAACTCACCTCCACCAAAAACTTTTTTATGGGAAGCAAGTATTTGTTCAATTAATGAGGAACCCGATCGTGGCATTCCCACGATAAATATTAAGCCTTTATGATCTCCGGAAGCTTTAACTTTTTTATTCTTATTGTAAAAATTAATGAAATTATTTATTTTTTTCTCGTCTTGGCTGAAATTATATTTTGTTTCTTTTTTTAATAAATCATTAGCAATTTTTAAATGTTTGAAAGCATTTTCATAATCTTTGATATCTTCGTACGCTTTGTGAATTCCATAATAAACATGAACTTTTTCTAAATTATTTAAATCACTGTCATTTACTTTTATCAACATTTCGACTAAGTGTGGGTCGTTTTCCACATACTTATGAACTAAAGAATATTGCCGATCTGCATCAGTAAATTTTTTGTTTAATTCTAATATTTTTCTACAATACTTTTTTGAATTCTCTTTTTGATTTGTAATTCTGTAAATACCAACCAAGTTGAATAGTGAAGGAACTGCATCTTTTTGAATACTTAGAACTTTTTCATAATATTCAATTGATTCTTCAATTTTGTAAGTTTCTCTTTTTAAATTCCCTAAATTATTTAGTATGTGAAGGTGTTTTTTATCTATTTCTAAACCTCTTTTAAAATATTTTTCAGCTTCTGAATACTCATGCAACATGTAGAAGCATGTGCCTATATTATTCAAAAAATTTGGATTATTTGGATTTAAGGATAATGCTTCCTTCATAACATCGATCGATTTTTCAATTTTACCAGATTTCTGGTAGGCAAAGCTTAATAGATTTAAAAATGATTGATGCTTTATATTCTTAAGTACTTTGTTACATTCCTTAATAACTTCAAAAAAATCCCCCTTAACAAATTTTTTATAAAGTTTATCGTATTTTTTTTTTAATACTTCATCAGTTACTACAGTCATTTTATTCCAATTACCTCTAATTTAGCAGTTTTTTTAATTAAATTTATTGTCTTCCTAATATCCATTATTACTACTTTTTTCTTTGGACCATAAGCATGTATTAATTTTTTTTTCGATAAACATACCGCGACATGACCTTTCCAAAAAATAATGGCATCTTTCTTAATTGAATTTAATTTTTTGAAATATCTAAATTGTTGACCTGTATCTCTAGGACAATAAAGATTATTGAATTTATAAAATAACTGAACTAATCCAGAACAATCAATCCCGTCAAATCTTTTTCCTCCCCATTTGTATTTTACGTTTTCAAAAATAGTTATCTTTTTAAAGATTTTTTCTTTATAATTTATTGGAACTACATCAGATTTTTGAATCCAATAGTCATCAAAATTTAAAAATTTCTTCCTACTTGCTTTGACCTGCACTAACGAGGCAAAACTTAATTTCATCTTTATTTGTGAATTTTTAAAAGGTTTTGAAAAAACATTTGCTTTTAAAGAAGATACTTTATGAGTTGGTTTATATCTGAATTTCTTAAATTTTTTTGATTTTATAAAACCTACGTATTTGTCATATTCTGTTTTAATTTTATACCAATTTCTATATTTCTTTATAATTGAAAACTTTTCTCCGTAGAGAATTTGAGATGATAGTTTAGAATTTTTTTTTCTATCTTCGTAGATGTTTATTGATGAATATTTATTAATCATTTATCTTTTATGGGCGCGATTACGCCTATCCAATAAATTAAGAATAACACTGGCATTCCTAATAAAGCAGTGAGTATGAAATAGTTACTATATCCCATTACATCAACCCATGCACCAGAATATCCTGCTATAAGTTTAGGTAAAAATAACATAATTGAACTAAATAGAGCATATTGTGTTGCAGTAAATTTAATTGATGTTAATCCAGATAAGTAAATTACAAAAGCAGCTCCAGCGAATCCACTTGATATATTATCTGCAGTAATTACCATAATTAAAAAATTAATATTTGCATCAACTGTTGCAAGCCAAGCAAATAACAAGTTACTTAAAGATGCAATTAAAGCACCTAAAAATAAAGCTGTCATTGTGCCCTTTTTAGATGCAAAATAACCACCTAGTAATCCACCAATAATAGTTGCGAAAACTCCAAAAAACTTTGAATATGTAGCGATGTCTTTTATTGAGTATCCCTTTTCTAAATAAAATATGTTCGCCATCACACCCATAACCACATCAGCAATTCTATATAAAGAGATAAGCATAAGAATTATCAAGGCAAATTTTCCGTATTTTTTTATAAAATTTGTAATTGGGGCAACATAACTTTCAGCTACCATCTTTTTTTCAACTATCTTAAGCTTTGTCATTAATATTAATAGAACACTTGAAACTAAAAAACATAAAAACAGCTTTAAACAAGTTAGTATAAAAGTTAAAAGATTATTTTCTATTTCAGAAAAACTTATACTTGAGTACAAATATATAAAAATTGCGATAATAAATAAAACAGACAAAAAGAAAACTAAATGGTTATTTGTTTTCTTAAAAATATTTTTTTTAACTTTTGGTTCATTGGAAGTAAGATTTGCAAATATACCAACCAACATAAATAAAGCCATTATGCAATAAACCTTCTGCCATACAATTTGATCATAAGTTTCTGATCCAAAATAAGAAGCTAGCCATAAACTTCCAGCTCCACTTACCAACATTCCAATTCTATACCCTGCAATATACATGGAAGATAAGTATCCCTGTTTACTTTGAGAAACCGACTCAATTCTAAATGCATCAATTATAATATCTTGGGAGGCGCTAAAAAACGCTAAAAGTACAATAAAAACTGCAGTAGCATAAAGATTTTTTTGCGGATCGCTAAAGGAAGTGAGTAATAAGGACAAAATAATTAAAAGTTGAACTAATAAAAGCCAACTTCGTCTATGTCCAAATTTTTTAAAAATTGGTAAACTGAATTTATCTATTATTGGAGACCATAAATACTTAAAAGCGTATGCAAATCCTGCCCAACTAAATAGAGTTATTGTGCTTCTCTCTACTCCAGCTTTAGTTAACCAAACTGATAAAGTTGAGAATACTAACAATATTGGTAATCCAGAGGAAAAACCAAATAAAAGCATTTTTAATGACTTTTCTTTTAAAAAGTAATTAGAATTATAAGTCAATTAGTTTCTCCAAAAAGATGGTAAAAAAATTACTAAAATCGCAAATATCTCTAAACGCCCTAAAATCATTCCAGTAGACAAAATCCATTTCGCTGCATTTGGCAAATTTGCGTAATTACTATTCGGCCCAATTTCGTTTCCAAGTCCGGGACCAACATTTGATATTGAAGACGCAGCCCCCGAAATTGCTGTAATAAAGTTTAACCCCGTTAGTGTTAAAAGAGCAGATATTACAAAGAAAATTATAATATAAAGATAAATAAACGATATAATTGAAGCGATTAATTTATCTTGAACTATATCATTATTATATTTCATATTTATAATTGCCCTTGGGTAAATAATTTTTAGTAATTGATTCTTTAAAAAGAAATAAAGCATATGCACTCTAAATACTTTAATACCACAAGTGGTTGATCCCGCACATCCACCAATAAACATAAGTAATAAAAAAAATATTAAAGGGAAATTTCCCCACTGATCGAATTCTTTAGTAACGTAGCCAGTCCCAGTTAATATTGAGACAACATTAAAGATAATCGATCTTAATTGAATTTCAAAAATACTTTTATTGACGATTGCTAAATAAACAAAAAGAATAAGAATTGAAAAAAATATTAATTTAAAGAATAACTTTATTTGTTCATCTTTAAATATTATTTTTCTATTACCAGATAAAAATTTGATGTAAGAAATAAATGGGATACTACCTAAAATTATAAAAATTATAGATACATACTCAATTTTTGCACTTTCAAAAAATCCTATTGACTGATTATAATTTGAGAAACCTCCTGTAGCTATAGTGGTCATTGAGTGAGTTAAGCTATCAAAAAAATTCATTCCACAAATTTTATAGAAAAATGCACAAAGCAAAGTTAACGAAAAATAGATAAGAACTAATCTTAGAGAAATTTGTTTTGTTTTGGGAAGTATTTTTTCTGAACTGTCTCCACTTGAAATTTTCAAAAGCTGCATACCACCAATATTCATTATAGGCATCAAAGTAATTGCCATTACAATGATCCCAATTCCACCTAACCACTGGAGTATCGCTCTCCAGCTCAAAATTGCTTTAGGAGTGTCAGATAGATTATTGATAATTGTAGCTCCAGTAGTTGTAATTCCAGACATACTTTCAAAAAAAGCATCGGTAAGAGATAGATTTAAGTCTGAAAATATAAATGGAATAGATCCAAATATTGCCACTCCTATCCACGACAATGCAGTGAGGAGAAATGCCTGTTGAGTGCTTATACTTCTGTTATGATCGATATTGGCTAAAAAAAACAGAGAACCAAAAGTAATTGTAATTATTGAAGATATTATAAAGGTAGAATTAAACTCATTGTAAATTAATTGTATTGTAATAGGAACTAACATTGAAAAACCTAATACAATCAACAATACGCCTAAAGTAAAAAAGACTGTTTTATAATTGGACATTTAATTTGAACATTATTTTATGGAAAATAAATTTCAACATTATATGAATTTAAATATAAGCTAATTATACAATAAATTCGTTTTTTGATGAAAGAAATTAACAAACAGGACATTGAAAAATCAAACTCATGGCCAATCGTTGAGGCAAAAAAAATTTTAAAAGAGAGAAAGTCTTTTATTGAAAAAAAAGGAAAGATAGTTCTTCAAACTGGCTATGGTCCATCAGGGTTACCTCATATAGGAACTTTTGGAGAGGTGGCACGTACATCAATGGTGGTAAATGCATTAAATTTATTAACAGATTTGCCAAAAGAAATTATTACATTTTCAGATGATATGGATGGCCTCAGAAAAGTACCAGATAATGTGCCTAATAAGAAAATTTTAACTGACAATCTACATAAACCATTAACTGTTGTTCCAGATCCTTTTCAAAAGTTCAATAGTTTCGGTGAACATAATAATGAAATGTTAAAAAAGTTTTTAGATCAATTTAATTTCAAATATAATTTTTTAAGCTCAACAAAATTATATAAAAGTGGTTTTTTCAATGAGCCGCTTAAAAAGATCTTAGAAAATTATGATGGGGTAATGAATATAATAATTCCGACTCTTGGCAAAGAAAGACAAAAAACCTACAGTCCTTTTTTACCAATATGTCCGAAAACTGGACAGGTTTTGGAAATTCCAGTTTTAGAAATAGATAAATCAAAATCTTGTATTACATTCGATAATAAAGGAGAGAAAATAAACGTTAGTATTCTTGATGGTAAATGTAAACTTCAGTGGAAAGTAGATTGGGCAATGCGTTGGTACGCTTTAGATGTTGATTTTGAGATGTATGGAAAAGACTTAATTGAAAGTGCAATCCTATCAACAAAAATAATAAAACTTTTAGGTAAAAAAAATCCATCTGGTTTTGCTTATGAATTATTTTTAGATGAAAAAGGAGGAAAAATTTCAAAGTCTAAAGGTAATGGCGTTACAATTGAGGAATGGTTAAAATATGCATCTCCAGAAAGCCTATCTTTATTTATGTTTCAGAATCCGAAACGAGCAAAAAAACTTTATAAAGAAATTGTGCCAAAAGCAGTCGATGAATATTTAGATTGTATAGAAAAAAGTAAAAATCAGTCGAATAAAGAAATTTTATTGAATCCAGTTTGGCATGTTCATAATGGAAATATTCCTGATGAAAAAAAAATTATGAGCTATTCAATGCTATTAAATTTAGTTGAGACGAGTAATGCTAACTCCAAGGATGTTTTGTGGAAATTTGTTGAGAGATATACAAAAGACCTAAATAAAAAAGATTATCCAATATTTGATAAATTAATCGATTATTCAATAACATATTTTAACGATATTGCCAAAACTAACAAAAAATATAAAAAACCAAATGATGAAGAAAAAAAAGCATTACTAAACCTAATTAAGATGTTAGAGAATTCTTCAGATAACCTTGAACCTGAAGATATTCAAACAAATATTTACACTGTTGGAAAAGAAAATGGTTATAGAGAAAATTTAAGAGATTGGTTCAAATTAATATACGAAGTAGTATTTGGGGTTGAAAATGGACCGAGGTTAGGTTTTTTTATAAGCTTCTTTGGTGTAAAAAATACTATTAAATTAATAAAAGAAAAAATTAATTAATGTTTTCTAAAATAAGACCTTTTATTTTCAAGCTAGATCCTGAATTAGCGCATGATCTTGCAATTAAAGCACTTAAAACAAATTTAATTGTTAAAGATTATAAAAAGAACGAATTAATTCTAAAAACTCAATTATTTGGAAAAGAAATTCCGAATCCAATTGGTATAGCTGCTGGATTCGATAAAAATGCAGAAGTTTACAATCCTTTATTTAAACTTGGTTTTGGCTTTGTAGAGGTTGGCACTGTCACTCCTTTAAGTCAGTACGGTAATCCAAAACCCCGAGTTTTTAGACTAGAAGAAGATTGTGCTCTAATAAATCGACTAGGCTTTAATAATGATGGTGCTGATGATGCAAGATCAAGAATAATTAAAAAAAAACCTATGGGATTGTTGGGAGTCAATATAGGACCTAATCGGAACTCAGAAAATAAAATTGAGGATTATTTAAATTGTTTAAGGAAATTTCATGATATTGCTGATTATATTACAATAAATATTTCATCACCAAATACGGAAAATTTAAGAGATTTTCATAATAATGAAGAATTAAAAAATTTGTTAGAAAGCATTCATAACGAAAGAGAAAAATTGAAAAGTAATATTCCGATAGCCATTAAAATATCACCCGATATTAATCAGAAAAAAGTCGAGGAAATCTGCAGAACAATTTTGAATTACGATATTAAAGCCGTAATTATCTCTAACACTACAGATGGTAATCGCGAAAGTTTGAAAAATCATAAGAAATTTCAAAAAGGAGGTCTTTCAGGAAAACCTTTGAATAAAATATCTAATAAATTGATAAACAATTTTTATAAAATATTAGATAATAAGATAGATATAATTGGTGTAGGAGGAGTGGACTCTGGTGAGACAGCTTATCAAAAGTTTATGCATGGTGCAAAGTTTGTGCAGCTTTATACAGGTATGGTTTTTCATGGTCCAAAAATTGTTAGTAAGATTTCAGAAGAGTTAAATAATATTCTTGAAATTAATAATGTAAAAAAATTAAGTGATATTATTGGAAAAATCTAAAATATCGACTTGACTGACAACTAAACTACATTTATACCACGATAACCATCATGACAAAAAAATGTGAACTTACTGGCAAAAGACCTTTAAAGGGTCACAAAGTTAGCCATGCAAATAATAAAGTTAAGAGAAGATTTTTACCTGGTATTAAAAAAGTAAATTTTAAGAGCGATATTTTGAACAAAAGCTTAAGATTAAATGTCTCAAATTCTGCAATGCGATCAATTGATAAAAAAGGTAGTTTTGATCAATTTATGAAAGAGGTTAAATCAAAATACCTATCAGATAGACTTAAAAAAGTTAAAAAAAGTATTCTGCAAAAATCTGCTTAATGAATAAGGTTTTTCTAACCCTGTCTTTTTTTATGGGTTTGGTAGTTTTAGCATCAAACTACCTAGTTCAATTTCCAATAAAATATTACGGTTTAGATCAATTGTTAACATATGGTGCTTTTAGTTATCCTATAGCCTTTTTAATTACAGATTTAGTAAATAGATCATACGGTAAAATTGCAGCGAGAAAAATTGTATATTTTGGATTTGTAATTGGAATTAGTTTTACTTTATTTTTCTCAACTAATTTTGATGATTTAATATCAGTTAGAATTGCAATTGGATCAGGATCAGCTTTTTTAGTTGCTCAACTTTTGGATGTTCAAGTGTTTGACAAGTTAAGAAAAAAAAGATGGTTCATTGCTCCATTAACCTCATCTCTTATCGGATCCACAGTTGATACCTTCTTATTCTTTTCAATTTCTTTTTATGCAACCGGTGTTCCTTGGGTTACCTTATCTTTAGGTGATCTAGCAGTAAAAATATTTGTTGCACTAGTGATGTTAATACCTTTTAGATTATTATTAGGCACTCTAAAGCCAGTTCAAAGTTAATACAAAAATTTATAAGATAAAATTTTATAGACCAATTTAGCCGCAAGAAAATTATATGAATTAAAACCCTTAATAGGCGAAAGTTCATTTAAATCTGCACCAACAATATTTGAATTTTTCGCAGCGATCTTAAGAATATTCAATGTTTCATCCCAAAACAAACCACCAGGCTCAGGTGTACCAGTTGCCGGCATAATGCCCGAGTCTAATCCATCAACATCAAAAGTAATGTAAACATTTTTATTTTTTATTAATCTTTTAAATTTATTTAAATCCCATTTACTTTTATCTTTAGCCCAAAATATTTTTATTCTTTTTGAATTTCTTTTTAAAAATGGAATTTCTTCTTTAGATATATTTCTTATACCAAAAGAAATAACAGAAACGTTTGGATAATCTAAACATCTTCGAATTGCAGATGCATGTGAAAATTTTTCACCATTATAACTATCTCGTAAATCTGCATGAGCATCAAAATGCAAAAGACAAATATTTTTGAACTTTTTAGTAAAAGGAGAAATACATCCAGACGTTATTGAATGCTCTCCTCCCAAAGTCATAGGGAATAATTTTTTTTCCAAGATGTCCTGATTAATTTTTGACATTACGCTGAGAGCTTTTTTAACATTTTTTTTTATTTTAAAAGGTTTTAAAGTTTTAATTCCAATTTTCTTGAAAGGTTCACAATTTAATTCTTCATCATAAAGCTCAACTTGATGGGAGGCTTTAATAATTTCTTTTGGTCCATTTCTGGTACCCCCTCCATAGCTCACAGTTTTTTCTAGACCAAATGGAATTATAATTACTTTTTCCTTAAAATTAAATTTATTATCGATACCTAGAAAACCATTTTTGTTTGAAAGATATTTCACTTCGGGATCCTATTCTATCAAGAAAATATTTTTGAAAAATTTTTTCTTTCTCTCTTTTTCCATTCACCTTTATGATAAGCATCACTAGCAATCAAAGGTAGTACACTAGTTGCTTCAGCAAAAACCATCTGTTCTTTTGTTATATCTACTTTTCCCCAAGAACTAGCCTCTTTAAGAGTAGAACTACTACATGCCCCGTCTCTTGAGTCCGCAACAGTTATTTGAATTGCGTATTTATGCATATCTACTTCTTTACCTAATAATTCAGCACAAATAACTGTGTCTTGAATAAAATTTTTTGGAACACCGCCGCCTATCATAAATAGACCAGAATTTTTTGATTTAATTTTAATTTCTGTTAATTCTCTAAATTCTCTAATTGAGTCTATAGTTATGTGTTTATTTGGATTTTTCTCTTGATGCATAACTAATCCAAATCCAGCGCTAGAGTCAGTAAAAGCAGGGCAAAAAATAGGAACGTTATTATCAAATGCTGTTTCTATTAATGAACCTTTTTTTTTTGAATTATCTTTTAAATATCTTCCCATCTCATATATAAATTCTCTAGAGGTGTATGTCTTTGGAGGTAATTTATCAGCTATTTCACATATAATTTTATCGCACATTTGTAATTCATCTTCATCAATGTAAGTGTCATAAATCCTATCAATATAATTTTTTCTAAGTTCACTATCATCTTGAAATTGTGAACCTTGATAATGTTTAAAACCCAAACCCTCAAAAAAATCCATATCAACAATTGAGGCGCCAGTAGCAACGATAGCATCTACCATATTAAATTTAACCATATCTTTATAAATATTCATACATCCTGCTGCAGAAGTTGACCCTGCAAGTGTCAAAAAAATTGTACAATTTTTATCTTTTAACATTTCGTTAAAAATACTTGCAGCGTTTCCTGTTTCTCTGGAGACAAAAGACATTTTTTGCATCGACGATATGATATCTCGAGAGTCAAAAGAAGTTATGTCAATGTGCTCTACAGGTTTATTAAGAAAATTTTTTTTTGTATTATGGCCTAAATTTTTCTTTTCTGACATTTATGCGACTAGAGATCCTTTGTTCTTATCTCTGTCGTACATAGTCATTATTGGTTCATCCTCAACTTCATAAATTTCGTTAGAATAAAAGCCATTAAATTGAGTTCTAAAAGTTAATCCATACGCTCCTAATTGACCAAGTTCTATGTAATCATTTTCTTTAATATTATTAGGTAAAATAAAAGGTCCTTTCATATAATCAAGGCTATCACAAGTTGGTCCATAAAAATCAAAAGCTGTCATTTTTTTTGAAATCATTCTTCCATTTGTAATTATTTTTGAGGGATAAACTATATTTGGAACTCCACCATCAAATAAAGTTCCATAAGTTCCATCATTTATGTAAAGCTTTTGTTTTTTTCTTAAATTCACTTTTACTATCGTTGAACCTGACTCTGCGACCAACGCTCTTCCTGGTTCACAAATTATTTCGGGCATTTTATTTAACTTCAATTTTTCAAGAGCTATTTTAATCTCATTAAAATAACTATCAAGTGAAGGTGGAATCAGATCTGGGTAGATAGTTGGAAAGCCTCCTCCAATATTTATTATATCTGGAACAATTTTTGTTTTTTTAATTATATTTCCAATTTCAGAAATACCCTTAGCATAAGAAATAGGATGCATACATTGCGAACCAACATGAAAACTTAAACCAATTTTTTTTGCATATTGTTTAGTTAATCTTAATAACCCGATTGCTTCAGAACTTAATGCACCAAATTTTTTTGATAAATCAATCTCGGCATGTTCATTGGAAACAGCCACTCTTACATATAACTCAAGATCCTTAGCTTGTTCTGTACATTCAATAATTTTGATTAATTCCTCTTTTGTATCTAATGAAAAACTTTTAACATTATATTTAAAATACGCATCTCTTATACTTTCTCTACTTTTTACAGTATGCATATAAGAACATTCTAAATCTTTGTTGATTTTTTTAATCATCTCTATCTCTTTTATTGAAGCAACATCAAAATTCTTTATTCCTGATTCTATAAGAGTTTTGACTACAAAAGGATGTGGATTAGTTTTAACCGCATATAGGATTTTGCCTGGGAAATTTTGTAAAAAAACTTTGGTAGCTTTTTTTATAGAGTTCTTTCTGACGCAGTAAACTGGATCAGAAGGCTTGATTACATTAATTAATTCATCAACCGTTTTAAATTTTTTCATTTTTTTAGCTCCGTAAAAAAAAATTTAACAAAAAAAATCTGCATAACAGCTATGCAAATTTCATTAAATTGAGCATTTAAGGGATTCTTCACCTAGTGTAAAGAAAATAATTGATAAAAATCAATGTTTCCCAAGCTCTTGAAATTTTAAAATTAAACTCCATATAGATCACTATGAACGTCCAAAACGTAAAAAATATAAGCGAATTTGAAGATAAATCTCTTCTAATTGTGGATGATGATAATCCTTTCAGAGAGCGCTTAGCCAGAGCTATGGAAAAGAAGGGATTTAAGGTTTCACAAGCTGAAGGTGTAAAAAAAGGAATTGACGCTGTTAAAACAAATAAACCTGCATTTGCTGTAGTGGACTTAAGGCTTGGTGATGGTAACGGATTGGAAGTTGTAAAAGAAATTCAAAATTCTAATGCAGATAGTAGAATTGTGATGTTAACAGGCTATGGTAATATTCCAACAGCTGTAGCAGCAATCAAACAAGGTGCAATTGACTATCTTGCTAAACCAGCCGATGCTGACGACGTTGAAAAAGCACTTTTAGCAGATCCAAATAGAAAAGCTGATCCACCAGATAACCCTATGTCTGCAGATAGAGTTAAGTGGGAACATATCCACAGAGTATTTGAATTATGTAATAGAAATGTTTCTGAAACAGCTAGAAGATTAAAAATGCATCGTAGAACTCTTCAAAGAATTCTTTCTAAAAGATCTCCTAGATAAATTTTTTAATTTTTAATATTTGACTAGATAAAACTGTTAAAATTAAAATTTTATATATTTCTATAATTAAAAAAGGTTGCGCTCCTGCAAGAAATACTTGTTTAAAGCTTTTTTCAAATCCCATGTAATTCCATAAACCGAACAAACCTAAAATATATGATACGCTAACTGCAAAAATTAAGTAAACAAATATAATTATTGGATCATTTTTTGTTTTAATCTTACCTGCAAAATAAGCAGTAAAAATAAATCCTATTAGATAGCCTCCAGTTGGACCCATTAAATATCCAACACCACTTCCTTTTGCAAAAAATGGAAGTCCGATGGATCCTTCAAACAAATATAGAATTACGGTGATTGCTGCTAATTTATATCTTAAAGCAATTCCAAGAAATAAAACAACGAAAGTTTGCATTGTAGCTGGAACCAAAGTAAATGGGGTTTGAATTTTAGCAGAAATTGCAAGCAATATTGAACCAAATATTACAGCTAATATTGACTTTATTGTTTTTGAATTAAAAGAAATATTTTTACTAAGTTCCATAGGTAATAATACTATCAAAATTATTAATAATCTAGTTATTTGTTAAATTAACAAAAACGTCCTCTAAATCTGGGTCCTCAGATTTAATATCTTTAATGACTATTCCTTGATTTTCTAATAACTTGATTATTTTTTGTATGTTAAATTCTTGTTTATTATATTCTATTTTAAATTCTGAATCTGTATTGGTTAAAATATTATAACCTTTATTTTTCATATCATCTAAAACTATTCTCTTATTAATTTCAAATTTAAGGGTTTTTGTTTGAATCTTATTTAACATATTTTCGGTTGTATCTAATGCTATAAGATTACCTTTGTGAATTATACCAACTCTGTCGCACAATTCTTCAGCCTCTTGGAGATAGTGTGTAGTCAAAATAATTGTCACTCCAAGTTTTCTCAGTGATCTTATATTTTCCCACAAATTTTTTCTAAGTTCGACATCAACACCTGCAGTCGGTTCATCTAGTATAATTATAGGTGGTTTATGAACTAAAGCTTTCGCTATTAATAATCTTCTCTTCATACCTCCTGATAAATTTCTTGTATAACTATTTGATTTATCTTTTAAGGCGACTAATTCAAGGACAGTATCTGTTATCCTATCTTTTTTTTTAACACCAAACAAACCAGCTTGAAGATCCAATAGTTTTTTTGGAGTAAAGAAAGGGTCAACGTTTATTTCTTGAGGAACAATTCCTAGCGAAACTCTTACTTGGCGTGGATTTTTATCTAAATCAAATCCCCATACAATTACTTCACCTGAGGTTTTATCTGTTACACCAGCAAGAATATTTATAAAAGTACTTTTTCCAGCTCCATTTGGACCAAGAAGTCCTAAAATTTCTCCTTCTTTCACCTCCAAGTTTAAATCTTTAAGTGCATGGATATTCTTTCGATAAATTTTATTTAATTTTTTAACAGAAAGTACGTTTTTTTTACTCATTTAGATTTATAGGCTTATAACATTAAGGTAAATTAATAATAATTTAATAAATGGCTGAATTAAATAAAAAAAAACATTTTTATCTTATTGATGGCTCTGGGTATATTTTTCGAGCATATTATGCTCTTCCTCCTCTATCCAGAAAGTCAGATGGGTTACCAACAGGTGCTGTTGCAGGATTTTGCAATATGCTTTTTAAGTTGTTAGAGGATGCAAAATCAAAAGAAAACAAAGAGAAACCAACTCACTTCGTGGTTATTTTTGACTCTGCAAGAAAAAACTTTAGGAATGATATTTATCAAGACTATAAAGCGAACAGATCAGACGCCCCTGATGATTTGATCCCTCAGTTTGAGTACATTCGAAAATCTGTAGAGGCTTTTAATATTCCAGCTGTTGAAATGATTAATTATGAGGCCGACGATTTGATTGCAACTTATTCAAAACAAATTACTAAACTTGGGTCTGATGTAACCATTGTTTCATCTGATAAAGATTTAATGCAGCTTCATGACAAAAAAGTAAGAATTTACGATCCTATGAAAAATAAATTTATTAAGAAAGAGGATGTAATTGCTAAATTTGGAGTTACTTCAGATAAGGTTATTGATGTTCAATCTTTAGCTGGTGATTCAAGTGACAACGTGCCAGGTGTTCCTGGAATTGGAGTAAAAACAGCGGCAGAACTAATAAATAAATTTGGAAGTTTAGAAGAACTTCTCAAAAATGCTGAAACAATAAAGCAAAATAAAAGACGAGAAACAATTATTGAAAATAAAGATAAAGCTTTAATAAGTAAGAAACTAGTAACTTTAAAAAATGATGTACCTGTAAAAAATAAATTAGATGATTTTTTATTGAAGGAAATTGATAAAAAAAAACTCTTCAATTTTTTAAGAGATATGGAGTTTAATAGACTGCTAAGTTCAGCGATTTCAACATATGGAGAAATTGATTTTGAAAACGAAAATAAAGAACAAGCGCAAAAGACAAAAGATAATCTCTCAAAATCAAACTATAATTTGATAAAGAGCGAGGACGAATTAAAAAAATTAATACACAAAATAGAGGAAGTCGGAGAACTTGCTATTGACACAGAAACAAACTCCCTTAACCCGCATCTTGCCAAATTGGTTGGTATATCTGTATCTTTTAAAATAGGTGAAGCTTATTATGTTCCTTTAAATCATTCTAATGGGAAAAATTTGGATGAAAAAAATATACTTAAAATTTTAAAGCCATTATTAGAAGATAAGACCATTAAAAAGATCGGTCAAAATATAAAATTTGACTACATAATTTTTTATCATAGAGGCATAGAAATGAAATTTTTAGAAGACACAATGTTGATGTCTTACGTTCTAGATGCTGGAAAAAACAAACATAATATGGATGAATTATCAAAAATTCATTTAGATCATCAAACAATATCTTATAAAGACTTAGTTGGAACTGGAAAAAAACAAATTACCTTTGATGATGTAGATATTGATCAAGCAAAAGATTATGCAGCTGAAGATGCTGATGTTACTTATAGGTTATACAAAAAATTTTTGAAAGATATCAAAGAAGAGAAATTAGTAAATATTTATGAGTCTTTTGAAAAACCAATGATTGAAATTTTAGCTAAAATGGAAATTAGTGGAATAAAGTTGGATAAAGATTTCTTATTAAAACTTTCAAAAAAATTTAAAAAAAAAATAGCTGAATTAGAAAAAGACGTTTTCAAAATATCAAAAAAGAAATTTAAAATTGGTTCAACAAAACAGCTTGGTGAAATAATGTACAATGATTTAAAAATTTCAACATTAAAAAAAACAAAAAAAGGAAGCTTTGCCACGAGTGCCAGTGTTTTGGAAGATCTGGCATTTAAAGGACATGAATTACCTAAGTTAGTCTTAGAGTGGAGGCAAATTTCAAAGCTCCAAAATACATATTCAGACTCACTTCCAGAATTTATCAATCCTGTTTCAAAAAGGGTTCATACATCTTTTTTGTTGGCAGCTACAACAACTGGTAGGTTAGCATCAAGTGATCCAAATTTACAAAATATTCCAATTAAGTCTGAAGATGGAAAAGAAATAAGAAAAGCCTTTATTTCAGAAAAAGGAAATTCACTTTTATCTGCTGATTATAATCAAATTGAAATGAGAATACTTTCTGATTTAGCAGATGTGAAAGAATTAAAAAAAGCGTTTAATAATAATGAAGATATTCATTCTTTAACAGCCAGCCAAATTTTTAACGTAGAAATTAATAAAGTGACTAAAGAGATGAGGAGAAAAGCAAAAGCAATTAATTTTGGCATTATCTATGGTATTTCACAGTACGGACTAGCTAAACAAATTTCTGTTTCAACAGCTGATGCTGAAATTTTTCTAAAGGCGTATTTTAAAAAATTCCCTGAGATAAAAGACTACATGTCGTCCACAATAAAACATTGTAGAAGGAGTGGATTTGTTAACAATATTTTTGGCAGAAAAACACACATTATGGGTATCAATGATAAGAATTTTAATATTAGAAACTTTCAAGAAAGGGCAGCGATTAATGCACCAATACAAGGGTCAGCATCGGAATTAATGCGAATAGCCATGATAAGAATTTTTAATAAACTTAAAGAAGAAACAAAATTAAAGACAAAATTATTATTACAAATTCACGACGAACTAATATTTGAAATACCTAATAATGAACTTGATAGAATCAAAAAACTAATTCAAACAGAAATGACCAGTGTTAAATCAAGCGATCATCATACTTTTTCAATACCTATTCTAGTAGATGTAAATATTGGGGATAATTGGGGTATGTTGCATTAAATAATAGTGTATTGTCTAAATTGAGACAATTTAGTATTTTTATATTAGGCTATGACACAGACAATCGCTCTAATAGATGACGATAGAAATATTCTTACCAGCTTAAGTATTGCTTTAGAAAAAGAAGGTTTTAAAGTTCAAACTTATTTAGATGGCGAGAGTGCACTTATAGGACTAACAAGAACACCACCTGACCTAGCGATTGTAGATATTAAAATGCCTAAAATGGATGGGGAAGAATTACTAAAAAAATTAAGAAAAAAAAGTTCATTGCCAGTAATTTTTTTAACTTCAAAAGATGAGGAAGTAGATGAACTTTTGGGTTTAAAGTTAGGAGCAGATGATTTCGTTAAAAAATCTGGTGGTTTTTCAATTAAAGTTTTAGTCGAAAGAATAAGAGTTCAACTAAGAAAGAAAAATATAAGTGTAGATGATAGTAAAAATATAATTACACATGGTAAACTTAAGTTGGATCCCTCACAACTTGAATGTGAATGGGACGGTAAACAGTTACCAGATAAATTGACAACAACAGAATTTTTAATCGTCCAAGAGCTTGCTAAAAGACCAGGGATAATTAAAGAAAGAGCACAATTAATGGATATTGCTTATAGAGAAGATACTGATATCGAGGATAGAACTATTGATAGTCACGTTAAAAGAATAAGAAAAAAATTTAAAAAAATTGACTCAAGTTTTTCCGCTATAGAAACAAGATATGGAAGTGGCTATAGGTGGAATGTTAATTAATGTTTTCTTCACTTATCAAAAACCTCTCTATTCTTAAAAAATTTTTATTCATCAATCTTTTAATTTTCATATTTATTGGTACATTAACCATAATCTATCTTAATTATGTTCAACCAAACTTAATTAAAAAAAAAACATCTCTTCAAATTGAGGTTATAAATAATACGATTAATAATTTAAATAGACTCAATATTGAATTTGAAAAAAATGAGGTAAAAAAATTTTTATTGTCGACAAGATTTTTATTTCAAAATCTTGATAGAGTTATTTTTTTTAGCGAGTCATTTGAAATTTTAGCAGATACAGATACACTTGATCTTGATCCAAGATCCTTTTCATCAAGAATTGAAATAGTAGAATTTGATCTACAAAATAACGAAGATAAAAAAAAAACAACCAGTGAATTAATTGATCCAAAAAAAAAGAGTCAATTTAAAGAGACCCTTCAAGAATATTCGATATCCGAGGATTATGGTAAGCCTGTTACTTTTACAAGTGAAACGTACAATAAATTTAAATTATCAACTATTAAGAATATTTTGCTTAATGATCAAAATGTTGGGTATATTCTAATATCCCAGAATGCAAATGATGTTAAAACTGCAATAAATGAGAGAAAAACTTTTGTAATTCGAACGGCAATATTAATCGCAATTGTAATCTTTATTTTTTCTTTAGTTTTAAATAGATATTTTTTAAAACCAATCAAAAATCTTGTAAACTATACTGAAAACATAAAAGAGAAGAGTAAAAAGAAAATAGATATTAAAAGCTTAATAAAAAGAAATGATGAGCTAGGAACTTTGTCGTTATCTCTTGATGAAATGACAAATGAATTACAAAAAAGAGTTAACACAGCTGAAAATTTTTCCACAGATTTAGTTCATGAAATAAGAAATCCCCTAGCCTCACTTAAGAGTGCATCTGAATTATTAGAAGTTACCAATAGCAACTCTGAAAAAGAAAAATTAACAAAAATTTTGACCCACGATGTGGAGAGAATTGAAAGATTAATAACTGATTATTCCCAGATGCTCAAAGATGAAGTTGCGATCACTAAGGAAAGTATGAAAATTTTAGACTTAAAAAAAATTGCTGATTCAGTTGTTGATGACTTTAACGCTATATACAATACAAAACGTGGTATTAACATAAATTTACAATTTAAAAATTCTGGCCAAAAGTTTAATATTAAAGGTATAGAAAATAGGATTGAACAAGTCCTAGCAAACCTTCTTGAAAATTCTATTTCATTTAGTAAAGATAATCAGAGCATTGTAGTTAAACTCTCCCAGAAAAAAGATGGAAAAATTTCTCTTAGTGTAATTGACGAGGGAATTGGGTTTAAAGAAAAAAATACGGATAAAATTTTTAAAAGATTTTATAGTAATAGACCAGATAAATTTGGTGAACACTCTGGATTAGGATTGAATATTGTCAAAAATCTAGTTGATCTTCATGGGGGTCAAGTGATCGCATCAAATAATGTTAATAAAAAGGGAGCAAAAGTAGAAATTATTTTCCCAAAATTTAATTGATCTATTGAATAAATTATCTTTTAATGTAAAAGATTTGCAAAAATGAGCGATTACAAAGTAAAAGATATCAAATTAGCCGAGTTCGGCAGAAAAGAAATTTCACTTGCTGAAACTGAAATGCCTGGACTTATGGCTTTAAGAAAAGAGTACAAAGGAAAGTCCCCTTTAAAAGGAGCTAGAATTTTAGGTTGTCTACACATGACAATTCAAACTGCTGTGCTTATTGAGACATTAGTAGCTCTTGGTGCAGAGTGTAGATGGTCATCATGTAATATTTTTTCAACACAAGATCATGCGGCTGCAGCGATAGCAAAAGCTGGAATACCTGTGTTTGCCTGGAAAGGTGAAACAGAGGAAGAGTATTGGTGGTGTGTAAAACAAACAATTGAAGGTAAAAAAGATTGGAAGCCAAACATGATTTTAGATGATGGAGGTGACTTAACAGCTCTAATGCATAAAGATTATAAACATTTAATGAAAGATATTAAAGGTTTGTCAGAGGAGACTACTACAGGTGTTTTAGCCTTAAAAAAGATGGAGAGTGAAGGGACATTATTAGTACCAGCAATAAATGTTAATGACTCAGTGACAAAATCAAAATTTGATAATTTATATGGGTGCAGAGAAAGTTTAGTAGATGGAATTAAAAGAGCTACAGATGTGATGATGTCAGGTAAGGTTGCAATTGTTGCAGGATTTGGTGATGTGGGCAAAGGAAGCGCAGCATCATTGAGGCAATCTGGAGCAAGAGTTATGATTACTGAAACTGACCCAATATGTGCGTTACAGGCAGCAATGGAAGGTTATGAAGTAGTATTAATGGATGAAATGATTAAAGAGGCAGACATAGTGGTAACCGCGACTGGTAACAAGGATATTATAACTGCAGATCATATGAGAGATATGAAGGATAGAGCGATACTATGTAATATCGGACACTTTGATAATGAAATTCAGGTTGAAGCATTAAAAAATTATAAATGGGATGAAATTAAACCACAAGTGCACGAAATAGAATTACCAAGCAAAAAAAGAATTATTCTTTTAGCTGAAGGTAGACTTGTTAATCTTGGATGTGCAACAGGTCACCCAAGTTTTGTAATGAGCGCATCTTTTACAAATCAAGTTACCGCTCAAATAGAACTTTGGAACAATTCCTCGAAATATGAAAAAAAGGTTTATGTTTTACCAAAACATCTTGATGAGAAGGTAGCTATGTTACACCTAGAAAAAGTGGGAGCAAAGTTAACAAAACTGTCAAAAGAACAGGCTGATTATATTAGCGTAAAACAAGAAGGGCCATATAAGCCAGATGCTTACCGCTACTAATCGTAGCAATATAAAAATTTCAAAAGAAATTGAGTTAAAAAGATTTTCTGAGAAAACTTCTACATTTATAAAAAAATTTAATACAATTTTTTTATACGGCGAACTTGGAGTTGGGAAAACTACATTTACTAAATATTTGATCAATAACCTGCAAAAAAAGGAAAAAAACAAGGTTACAGAAATACCTAGCCCAACATTCAATTTAGTTTACGAGTACAAGATTAAAAAATTTAGAATTCAGCATTTTGATTTGTATAGATTAAAAAATAAAAAAGAATGTCTTAATATAGGTCTTTTTGAGGATGATAATGTGATTTCAATTATTGAATGGCCAGAAAAAGTTCATTTTAAACCAAAAAAAAGGATAGAAATTTATTTCAAATATTTTGATAATTATAATTCGAGGCTATTAAAAATTAAATTTTTTGGAAAAAATGAAGCTTAATAATAAAAAAGTAACTAAATTGAAAGGGGATGCTTCAGAACGAAAATTTTATAGATCAAAAAATTCCATAATAATTTTTTCTAAAAAAAATAAAAAAAAAAATTTACTAATCTATGATGCAATAAATAGAATACTAAATTCAAGCGGTATTAAAGCACCAATATTATTAAAAACTAATTACAAAAAAAATTTAATAGAGGTGAATGATTTGGGGGATATTACACTGCTCAAACTTCTCAAAAATAGAAAAAACAAAAAAAAAATTTTTATGAAAGTATTAGATTTATTATCAAAAGTTCAAAAAATAAAAAAATTTAATAATAAAGATTTTACAGGCAGAAAATATGAGATGGTAAGATATTCAAAAGATAAGCTTTTAAGAGAGGCTTATTTGTTTAATGAGTGGTATCTTCCTCAAAAATTTAGCAAAAAAAAATTAAATCAATTTAAAAAAAGATTTAAGAATGTTTTTTTAAGATTATCAAAGGCGATCAAATTACCCGATGATGTCTTTGTCCATAGAGACTTTCATGTTTCAAATATAATGTTTAATCAAAATAAATTTCATTTAATAGATAGTCAAGACGCAGTTATTGGAAACCCAGCTTATGATCTTGCATCACTAATTGACGATGTAAGACTTAAAACCTCAAATAGTTTAAAAAAAGAGATGTTTAATCATTTTTCGAAAAAATACTTTAGTAGAGATCTTAAAAAATTTGAAAACGACTTTTTGATTTTATCTGTATTAAGGAACTTTAAAATTCTTGGAATTTTTTCAAGACTTGCAAAAAGAGATAATAAAAACAGATATCTTAAATACATGCCTTATACATGGAGTCTTATTAAATTAAGAACTAAAAATGGTAAAGTATTTGATGAGTTAAGGTTAATTTTAAATAATAATAAAATTATATAAAAGTTAGTTATATGAAAAAAATTGAGGTTGCAGTGATATTAGGAGCTGGTTTTGGAAAAAGATTGTCTCCAATTACAAACAGAATTCCAAAACCTCTTGTTGAAATTGGAAATGAAACTATCTTAGAAAAGACTATAAAACTTGTAAAAAAATTAAATCTCAAAAAAATTCTAATAAACACTCATTACAAACGAGACCAGCTTAAAAATTTTATTGAAAAAAAAAACTTTGATATTGATATAGAATTATTTGAGGAAGTCCCTGAAATTCTCAATACTGGTGGAGGAATTTTAAATATGATAATGGAAAACAAAAATGAATATTTTTTGACTTTTAATCCAGATACTTTATGGAACGAAAATTATGTTGATGAAATATTAAAAATGGAAAATCAGTTTTTTAACTCAAATTCAAAAAATATTTTATTAGTGGTAAATAAAGATAAAAGCTTTGATCAAAATTTAATAGGAGACTTCAATCTTGAAGCGAATAAGCTAAAAAAAACAAAGCCCTTAAATTTTATTTACACAGGATGTCAAATATTAGAAAAGAAAATATTTAAAAAATTTAATAATAAATCCTTCCCAATGTCGGAGGTGTGGAATGATTTATTATCAAGAAATGAATTGATGGGTTTTGAAAGTAAAGTGAACTTTAAACATGTCACTAATTACGATATTTATAATAAGCTCCTAAAAAGCAACTAAATTTTTAGCTCTTTCTTGATCAAGATATGTTACAGAAGAAATTTGAAGTTTGTCCTCAAAAATTATCAAAAGAGGATTTGCGGTTGGTATTTCCATTTTAGAAATTTCCCTCTCATTGATTCTAAAAAGATATTTGCAGAGAGCTCTTAAAGAATTTCCATGAGCTGAGATGCATACACCTTTCCCATTTTGAAGATCTTTTAAGATTAATTCATTATAACAATCCACTACACGTTTATGGGTATCTTTTAAAGACTCAGTATCTGGAATATCAGTCACTGGTATATCCTTATAAGTTTCTATGTTGAGTGGATGGTAGGGGCTTTTCCTATCTAAAGCTCCAGGTTTGACATCCCACGATCTTCTAAATTGATGGATCTTCTCTTCTCCATATTTTTTCTTCATATCTTCTTTATTTAAACCTGTAAGCTCTCCATAATGCCTTTCATTTAATTGCCATTTTTTAGTAATTAAGTTTTCATCTTCATTTAATTCTTTCATTACAATTTTAAGAGTATCATTTGCCCTTTTTTGGTAGGAGCTATAAAAAGAATTAAGTTTAACTTTTTTCTCTTTTATTAATTCTCCTGCTCTTTTAGCCTCAGCCCTGCCTTTTTGTGTTAGTTCAACATCGACCCAACCAGTAAATCTTTTTTGTCGGTTCCATTCACTTTGTCCATGTCTTATAAGAATAAGATGTTTCATTGAAATATTTGATATATTAAATGACAAATAAAATAAATAAAATTAATGAAAATTTTTACAAATAGTATTCAATTAATTTTCAAATTATCTAATATATGTTTAATAATATTATATTTATATCCAGGTAGTATATTAGGTTTCTTTTTATACAATAATTTTAGTGATCAACCTCAGATAACTAGAGATTTTTTTCATATATCTTCAAATCACATTTACGCCTTTTCCCTGATTTCAGTCCTGGGTCTTTTTGCATTTAAGTCAAAAAAAAAATTATTCATATGTTTAATTTGCTTATCAATAATTCTTGAATTTTTCCATTTAGTTATACCAAATCGAAGCTTTCAAACAGGTGATCTAAATGGTAACTTGTTAGGTGTAATAATAATCTTTTTGATTTACAAAGTTTATGAAATCTTATTTCAAACAAAAAAATAATAAAATTATATGTTTAATTTTGTTTATAATTTTTTTTTTAAAAACGAATTCATATTCGGAGGAAATAACAGGATATGCAAAAGTTATAGATGGTGACACTATAATTATAAAGGGAAATAAAATTAGACTGTACGGTATCGACGCGCCTGAAAAAAATCAAATTTGCTCTAAGCCCTGGTTAAGTTTCAATATAGTCACATTTAATAAAGATTATGAGTGTGGGCTCAAAACTACTAATTTATTAAAGAAGTTTGTTAAAAACGAAATATTGGTATGTAAAAAGAAATCTATGGATAGATATAATAGAATCATTGCTATTTGTTTTAAGAAAAGACGGGATATTAATTCTTGGCTTGTAAGGAATGGTTTAGCTGTTGCTTACACTAAATATTCAAAAAAATATATCATTAATGAAAATGATGCGAAAAAAGAAAAAAAAGGTTTATGGGCTGGAAATTTTGAAATGCCTTGGGAATGGAGAAAAAAACGTAAATAAATTATAAATAAAGGGTGATTCGTTTTAAATTTTTTTTATCTTTATCAATTTTCTTATTTTTGCTGAGCTGTTCATCTATTCCAAAAAATACCTCAAGTAGTTGCTCAATATTTTCTGAAAGATACTTTTGGTATAAACATGCAAAAAAGACTGAAAAAAAATGGGGAACACCTATGCACATACAACTTGCATTTATTAAATTTGAGTCAGATTTCCATTGGCTTGCAAAACCTAAACGACAAAAACTTTTTAAAATAATTCCTTTTAAAAGACCTTCAAGTTCATTTGGATATTCTCAAGCTGTAAAGGGAACTTGGAAACAATATAAGGAGGAACAGAATAAACCATTAGCCCTTAGAACAAGATTTAAGGATAGTGTTGATTTTATTGGATGGTATACAAATAAATCATCAAAGCTTTTAAAAATTCCTAAAAACGACGCATTCAAACAATATATTGCATATCACGAAGGGTGGGGAAATTATAAAAATTATAAGAAAAATGATAAAGTTATATCTTATGCAAAAAAAGTAAAAAGGTATTCAGATCAATATAAAACTCAGCTTATAAAATGTAAAAAAAAGCTTAGTAGGAAAAAATTTATTGTTTATTGATTAAGTTCTTTTTCTAATTCTTTTTCAATGTAATTTATACTTTTTGTGTTTTTTCCTAATAATAGATAAATTATCGGAACTACATAAAGTGTAAAAAAAGTTGAAAATATCATCCCAGCGAATATTGTAATTCCAACGGACAATCTACTTGCCTCTCCTGGACCACTACTTATCACTAATGGTAGAACACCAATAATAGTAGAAATAGAGGTCATTAAAATTGGTCTTAGTCTTAATGCGCAAGACTCCAAAATTGCATCTAATTGATTTTTACCCTCATCTCTTAATTGATTTGCAAATTCAACAATCAATATGCCGTTTTTAGTTGCCAATCCAATTAGTATTATTAAAGCAACTTGACTGTAAACATTAATAGAACTGCCGACAAGTAACAGACCTATAATACCCCCAAATATTGCCAATGGTACTGTTAACATTATTGTAAATGGATGGATAAAACTTTCAAACTGAGCTGCCATGACGAGATAGGCTGTTAATAAAGCCAAAAAGAATATAATATAAATTTGATAGCTAATTTCTTTAAGTTGTTCACTTTCTCCTTTAAAATCAATTCTTGCATTGGGTGTATTTTCTTTAACAATTTTCTCAAAAAAAGTTAAAGCATTCTGTAAAGTGTAATCCCCTACAATGTTTGCTGAAATAGTAACTGCTTTTTGTCTATTGTATCTAGACAAAAAAGGAGCCGTACCTTCCTCTGTAATGGTAACTAAATTTGACAATGAGATTAATTTTCCAGAGTTCTTTGAACGTACATATACTTTGTTTAAACTTGAAGGTTCGTTTCTATTCTTTATATCTCCTTGAAGAATAATTGAATATTCTTTACCATCTTTAGTAAATTTTGTGACACTTCTTGAACCAAAAATAGTTTCAATAGTTCGTCCTATCTCAGAAGTTGAGACACCGAGATCTGCAGCTTTCTTTTGATCAATCTTTACATTTATCATTGGTTTATTTAACTCAAAATCATCCTCTATATTTGCTAAATTTTCGTTTTTTCTAGCTTCATTTTTTATAACTTCTTTCCATTCTATTAACTCATCATAAGTATTTCCTAAAATCACAAATTGAATTGGTTTCTCTATACCTCCAGTTCTAATTCCTTGCGGCATAACAGGAAAAGATAAGACACCTGGAACCTTCGAAATCTCTTTAAAAGACTCCATCATAATTCTATTGCCTTTCCTATCTCTCTTTTTCCAATCCTCTAATAAAACAATTATGAAAGCTGAATTCACTTGTTTGCTACTTTTTCCAAATCCTGGAACTCTTAAAATTAATCTTCTATATTCACCTTTACCTACCTTGGGTAATAATAATTTCTCAATGTCCTCTGTTTTAGATGAAGTAAAATCAAAACCCGAGCTCTGTGGGGCTTTTACAATTACAAAAAAAGCACCTCTATCCTCTTTTGGAATTAACTGTTTTGGAATATAAATAAATAATCCAATACATAAGATTAGTATTGAAACTAAAAATGTGATTATACTTTTTTTCCTCAATATCCAATATTTAAGAGTTTGAACATAAAAACTTTTAAAACCATTTAATTTATTTTCAAATTTTAAAGTAAATCTATTTCTCTTAGCTTTTGTCTCTAAAACTTTACTAGCAATCATAGGGCTCAAAGATAGAGCTACAAAACTTGATATTATAACTGCAAAACTTAAGGTTACAGCTGTCTCCGCATATAAGACACCTGCTAATCCTTTAATAAAAATTAGAGGTATAAAGACAGCAACCAAGACTAATGTAGTTGCTATAATTGCAAAAGATACCTGTTTTGATCCTTTATAAGCAGCTACAAGTGAACTTTCACCTCTCTCAACTCTCCTATAAATATTTTCAAGCATAACAATTGCGTCATCAACAACTATTCCTATTGCAAGAACTAACGCCATAAGAGTAAAAAGGTTGATTGAAAAATCAAAAAAATAAATAGCTAAAAATGTTGATATTAAAGAGACTGGCAATGCAACAACTGGCACAATTAAAGCTTTTATGTTTCCCAAAAAAAGATAAATGATCAATGTTACCAAAATCAAAGCTACAAATAATGTTTTATAAACTTCTTTAATTGCACTAGATACATAATTGGATCTATCAAAAGATACCTCTAACGTAGATCCATCTGGTATGGAATTTTGTATTTCTTTAATTTTTTTCTTTACCTTGGTAGCTACTGCAATTGTATTGGCGTCTGAATTTTGGTAAATTCCAATCCCTACAGTTTTTTTTCCATTACCTTTAAAAAGAGTTCTTGTAGATACTGGGCCAAATTCAACTCTTGAAACATCTTCAAGAGTTGTAACTGAACCATCCACAGCTTTTTTCAAAGGAAGTTTTCTATAAGACTCTAAGTTTTCATAGGCATTTTCTAATTTAATCGAGAGGTCTACATCTTTTGATTCAATTCTACCTGCTGGAAATTCTAGATTTTCTGAATTCAATACTTTTTCAACATCTTGAGTTGTTAAATTTCTTGCAGCTAAAGAAAGAGGATCAAGCCATACTCTTACTGATAGTTCTCTTTCACCACCTAATCTTACTCGACCTACTCCTTCTATAGTTGAAAAATAATCAACTAAATACCGATCAGCGAAATCAGTAAGCTCTAAATCAGTCATAAAATCTGAGCTAAAACTTAACCACATTGTAGTTCTAAAGCCTGCAGATTGTTTAAAAATTTCTGGTGCGCTTGCCTCCTTTGGTAAATTATCCACAACTCTTGAGATTGCGCTTCTCACATCATTCGCGACGTCGTCAATATCAAGATTATCTTTGAAGGTCATATCAATTCTTGATCTTTCATCTTCACTCATAGAGTCAATTGAAACAAGACCAGGAGTGCCTCCAATAAAATCTTCAATCTTTTGTGTTATCTGGGTATCAATAACTTGTGCTGAAGCCCCTTTATAATCTGTTTGTACTGACACCACTGGTCGGTCAATATCTGGTAATTCATTAGTTGGTATTTCAAAAAAAACTAAAATTCCAAACATAACCATGACTATACTCATCACCATTGAGACGACTGGTCGTTTGATTGATAAGTCTGTTAAGAACATCTTTTAATTAATGATTTTAATTTTGATTTTATCTCTTACTTTTGAAATTCCCTCTTTTACTATTTTATCACCCTCAGACAAACCATCAAGGATAGAAACTTTTCCATAATTTCTTTTTCCAATTTTTACTTCAATTTTTTCAATAGTATTATCCTCTAAAACTTTATAAGCAAAAGCTGTATCACCCTGTATCAATAATGAGTTTTCAGGAACTCCTATTTCTTGAGTTTCATTATAAATAATTTGAATATCTAAAAGCATACCTGGGACCAATTCTAAATCTTTGTTGTCCACAATTATGCTTGCAAGAACTGATCTTGTACTAGGATCAACACGTGAACTCACAGTGTCTATCTTACCATAAAATATTTTATCTAATGCATCTGAACTAACTTTAGCTTCAAGACCTGTTTTTAAAATTTTTAGATAAATTTCAGGTACTTTAATATTTAAAATAATTGACGAAGTATCATCTAGAGTTAGAATAAAAGATTCTGTTCCAAGAACACCTTGGGCAATTTCTCTTTTTCCTAAAATACCTTTAAAGGGGGCAATGATAGTTTCATTTTTTGTCCTTAGTAAAATTTCTCCCTCATTAAATACTTTTCCAATAAGAATTTTTTCATCCAAAATCTCACTTTTTTTAACTCTGAAGTTTTTATTTTTTTTTGATAGAGCAGTCCCGAATGTTTCAATGGTATCAAAAAACTTGGAGGTTTGAACAACTTCAACAATTACCCCTGGTGGTGGATATTTAGAAAATTTCTTTTGAAAATGTTTTCCGACAAAGTGTCTTGCTACTATCACTGAAGCAATGACAATTGCAAATGTTATTAAAAATATGGTAATTTTTTTTGAAGTTTTCATGCTGGATATTTACCATATTCACTCCAAGAACCATCATAAATTTTTGGAATATAATCATTATTTATCATTTTATAGGCATAAGCTAGGACTGAGGCAGTAACACCGGACCCACACGTGAAAACTGGATCAAGTTTTTTTTCTTTATTCTCACATTGATCAAAAATTTTTCTTAATTCTTTTAGATTTTTAAATTCACCAGTTTTTTGATCTATACATTGATTATAAGGTAAGCAAAAAGAGTTTTCTATGTGTCCGCTTCTTAAACCTTTCCTTGGCTCAGATACTTTTCCTTCAAATCTCTCAAGACTTCTTGCGTCAATAACATTAAAATTTTTGCTTAGAATGTTTTCTTTGATTTGATGAAAGTTCAATATCAAATTATCTTTTTTATTTGCAACATAATTACTCTCAGTAATTTTTGTTTCAGTTTTAGTTATAGGTTTTTTTTCAAAAATCCATTTTTTTAATCCACCATTTAAAATATGAATTTTTTTTTCATCATGACCAAAATATAAAAGACTAAACCAACACCTACATGAACTTTTTAAATCAGAATTGTCATATATGAGAATATCGTCATTATTATTTATTCCCAAAGAAGACATTATTTCTTCCCACGTTTTTTGTTTTGGAAGCATATGTGGAAGGTCCGTATCTTTCTCAGAATTTTCATCTAAATCAAAAAAAATAGAGTTTGGAATATGAGCGTTTTGATACTCTTCAATAGGATTTCTTTTTTGAGCAGGCATGTGCCAAGAGGCGTCTATAACTTTAAGACTATCTAAATTATCGAGAACCCAATCTGTCGTGACTAAACTCATCTAAAACTTCTTGTCCAAATATTTTTGATGGTATTCCTCAGCTATACAATAATTTTTTAGCAAAGATAATTTAGTTACAATTTTTCCTGAAAAGTCGTTATTTTTTGATTTTAAAATCTTTTCAGCAATTTCTTTTTGTTTTGTATTTAGATAAAAAATTTCACTTCTGTACTGAGTTCCAAAATCTGGACCTTGAGAGTTCAAAGTAGTCGGATCATGAATTTTAAAAAAGAAATTTAAAATTTCCTCATATGAAATAATTTTTGGATCAAAATTTATTTTTACTACTTCTGCATGATTTGTTTCACCAGAACAAACTTCTTGATAAGTTGTTTTTTCAGTTTTACCACCACAATAACCTACTTCAGTTTTATAAACTCCTTCGAGATCACTAAATTTTTTTTCAGGTCCCCAAAAACATCCACAAGCTAAAACTGCTATTTCCATTGATTATTTTAATTATATAACTAAGTTAAACTTATGCTCTCTAAAAATCAATTAGGCTTTTTGTACATGTTTTTGTCTGTTTGTGCTTTTTCAATTATGGATTTATTAGTGAAATGGTCAAATGATTATCCATTGGGCCAAGTTTTATTTTTTAGAGGTTTTTTTGGGATCGTTATATATTTTTTTATTATACCTAAAGACAGATTAAGGAATTTTTATACCACCGAAAGACCTTTACTACATTTTAATAGGTGCTTATTTGGTCTCATCGCTTTGTTATCAATTTTTACTGCATTAAGAAATCTCCCGTTAGCAACTGTTGTAAGTATTTCATTTGCAGCGCCAATATTCACTACTATCTTCTCGATTTTTTTTTTGGGAGAAAAAGTTGGGTATTATAGATGGTTGGCAGTGTTTGTAGGCTTTGTAGGAATAATAATTATTACAGAGCCCGGTTATAGTTCTTTGAATATATATTATATTTTTCCAGTAATCTTTGTGCTTGGTATGTCCTATGTTGCTATAAGCATAAGACAGTTATCTACAACTGAACCCGTTTGGCTAATCTCACTTTTTTTTTCAATAGTAATAACTCTTTCAAGTTTTTTTTCAATTCCTTGGGGCTGGAAAATGCCTGACTTTCTAGATTTATTTTTTTTGATATTAGTAGGAGTTTTTGGTGGATTTGCTAATTTATGGCTTAGCCAATCATACAAATATTCTGAAGTTTCATTAGTGACACCACTTAAGTATTTAACTTTAGTTTTTGCAATTATTTTTGGATATTTAATTTGGAATGAAATTCCATCTGTAAAAACACTGATTGGTGCTTTTTTAGTTATCATCTCATCTATAATTATTTTTAGAAGAGAAATTATTTTGAATAAACAAATTTCAGCTGCACGCCATGAGTAAAAGACCCAAGTATTGGAATAGTGCTGTAAAATACTTATCCAAAAAAGACCCTGTGATGAAAAAACTGATATCTCAGTACAAAGATAAAACATTAACGACTAGAAAAGATATTTTCTATTCTTTATGTAAAAGCATTATTGGCCAACAAATAAGCGTACAAGCTGCTAATTCTGTCTTTAAAAAATTTGAAAAAGCATGTAACGGGAAGATAAATCCAAAAAAAATAAATAAACTACCGCCCGTTAAACTTAAAAGATGTGGTTTAAGCAGACAAAAAGTAAAAGGTATTAAGGAATTAGCTATTAAATTTGAAAACAAATCTTTTGATCCAAAAAAAGTTAAGTTTATGACTGATGAAGAGGCAATAATTTATTTATCATCGTTAAGACAAATTGGAAGATGGTCAGCAGAGATGATATTATTATTCACACTGAATAGGCCAGACATCTGGCCAGTCCAAGATATCGGGTTATTAAGATCTATTTCTAACAATTATAAAAAAAAATATTTTCCCCCTAAAAAATTCATTGAATTTTTAAGAAAAAGATTTACACCGTATTGCTCAGTTGCAACATGGTATTTGTGGAGATCTATAGATGATGAACCTATTCAGTATTAACTTAATCTAACCATTCTTTAAACTTACTTTCATTCCCCAAAATATATTGTGGAAGTTTATCTTTAGGATAAAGGCTTAGTTTCCTTCTATTTTCAGAAAATTTTTTTTCCCTTTTGTCTGCGAACATATCATAAATAGTTTCGTTATTTCTCATTAGTTTTGATATCTCTTTCAAATCAATATTCTCAACATCAAAGTCTCTGTGATGTAAATAAGATTTGAGCTTGTTCTCTATATCAACTGGATTTTTTAAGTTTGAAAAATGCCAACCACCATTTTTTATAAAAATTTTATTAATATATTTAGTTTCTGAAAAAAAAGTATCTAGTCTCCAAAACCCAAACTTTTTATTCTTAACATTTCTTATCCATTGAGGAGATTTTAAATTTTTTTTCTTACAAGCTTTGGTTCCATGCCAGGTGAAACCTTCAAGGTATCTATTTAATTTATAGTAAAAAATATCCTGTTCAAAAATAACAATTTTATTATTAACTTTAGCTACGTTTAGATCTTTTAAATTTGGTATTTCATCAACATCAGATATCATTATCAAATCATCCTCATTTGCTTTATCAAGTGCTTTAGAAATTTGATTTCTTTGAAAATTTTCTCTCTTATGAGCATTAAATATAAATTTATAAGATTTAGTGCCCTCATCATCCTCTTTTTTTAATGTTTCTAAGTTCAGCGGTTCTTCATCTTGAACAATATAAATTATTTTATCTTTAAATTTGGGGTACTTGTTAATATCAAATTTAAGATTGCGTTTTTTACCGTTATGGTAGAATTTGCTTTCAACGATAACGAAGCAATCAACAGAATTCTTTAAAGAGTTTAGTCTTATATCTAATACAACCTCTTCGTCATAAAACATAAAACAATCAAAGATTCGCATAAAATGATTTCTAACTTAAATATCTTGATATATAAATCTAAAAATTAAACACTTTTTATGTCTAAAAAACTTATTATTGACTGGAATGAGTACAATAGATCTATAGATGAATTGGCGGTTCAAATAAGTGATAGCGATTTTAAACCATCTTTCATAATTTGCATTGCTCGAGGTGGCTTGAGAGTAGGGGATATACTTAGTAGAATTTTTAAAGTAAAATGTGGTTATCTTGGAGTTGAAAGTTATTCATCAGTAGGTGAAGGTAAAGTATCCGATGTTCAAAATGAACTTACTTTTGCAAGAGACTTATCTACAACAAGTAAAATTTACGGAGAAAATGTTTTAGTCACCGATGATCTCATCGATACAGGTGTGACACTTGAAAAGACGTTAGACTGGCTCAAAAAATATAAAGACTTTGTCAACAAGAAAATAACTTTCAAATCTGCCGTTCTCTATAAAAAAGAAAAATCTAAATTTAAGTCGGATTATATTGTTCACAATCTTAAAGATAATCCTTGGATTGTATTTCCGTATGAATTACGAGAGTTAATTTCAATAGACCAATTAAAAAAAGAACTAAAAAAAAGGGCTAGATAAATAATTTCTAGCCCTTTTTTAAATTAATTAAATTAAGCAACTACAAAACTTAAAACACTTAAAATAGCAATAATCCATATTGCTGGTGAAGTGGTTGCAAATTTTCCTGTAAAGATTTTTATTAAAGCATACGCCACAAAGGCAAGCGCAATACCATTGCTTATACTGTATGTTAGAGGCATGGTAATCATAGCAACTATAGCAGGAGCTGACTCAGCAATATCGTCCCAAGAAATATCTGTAATATTTCTTACAAATAAAACTGCAACATATAATAATGCTGCTCCATCAATTTCTTTAGGTAAGCTTGTTGCAAGCGGCGAAAAAAATAAACACGATAAAAATAATATACCAATTACCAATGAAGTCATTCCAGTTCTTCCACCAGCCTTAACTCCAGCTCCAGACTCAACATAACTTGTGACAGTAGTTGTTCCCATTAAAGCACCAGCAACTGTACCCACACTATCAGACAACATTGCTTTGTTGATATCTTGTACTTTGCCTTTGCTGTCTACTTTACCAGCAACATTTGCAACGGACGTTAAAGTTCCAGCTGTGTCAAAAAAATCAATAAATAACAAAGTAAAGACCACGGTAGACATACTTGCAGTCAAAGCAGCTTTGAGGTCAAAGTCAAACAAGTAAGTCATTGGAGGTGGCGTATCAACAATCCCGTTAAATTTTGCAAGACCCGTTGCCCATGCAATTATGCTAAAAACTATAATTCCAATTATAATATTACCTTTGACTTTAAGTTTTTCTAAAACAACCATTGCTACAAAGGCTAAACATCCTAATAGCACCAACGGATTTTTAATGTCACCCAAAGTAACTAAAGTAACCGGATGATCTCCAACTACACCCATAATTTCAAGACCTATTATAGCTAAGAATAAACCTATTCCTGCACCAATCCCTAATTTTAAACTTCTTGGTATAGAATTTATTAACCAAGCTCTCAGTGGAGTAAGTGAAATTATTAAAAATAGAACTCCAGCAACTAACACCGCACCAAGGGCAGCTTGTGGGGAGTAACCCATTCCACCAACAACTCCGAAAGCAACAAATGCATTTATTCCCATTCCAGGCGCGAGACCTATTGGCCAAGTTTTTCCATAAAAAGCCATAATAAAACAAGCTACGGCAGTTGCTAAAATTGTTGCAGTGAAAACTGCTCCAAAATCAAAAAAACCTTTTTCAGGACCTGCAAATTCTCCTGACAATATAAAAGGATTTAAAAACATTATATAAGCCATTGTTAGGAAAGTTGTTATTCCAGCAATGACCTCTGTCTTAAAACTAGTTTTATGTTTTTTATATTCAAAATATTTATCTAACATTTGACCTCCAATTGATTAAAATAATTATCAGATTCTTTTTTTAATTACTTTAAATACTTGTTTTTTATTAACAAATTTCAACTTGAAGTTTATTTTTTATGTAAAGTAATTATAATAGATAATCTAAATGATAAAAAAAATAATTATTATAATTTTATTGATACCGTTGTTTTATGGGTGTCAAACAGTCCAAGACAAAACAAACAATTTCGTTGAAAAAGAGGAAAAATACCTTAAAAAATTTATTCACAAAAAAATTGATAAAGTTATTCAAGAATTTGGCAAACCAACACAATATTTAACACCAGACCCAGAATATGGTGGAGGAAAATTGATATACAATACAAAAAAATTGGGAATTAATTGTGTAAGAACTTTTGAAGTTGATGCATCAGAGAGTGTGATAGGATTTTCGTCAAAAGGATGTTTTTGACTTGTGGGGAAAACCCCCACAAGCAAGGTAAAACTTATTTAATTTCAATAAGTTTTTTTTTCTTGTAATCAGGTATTACTCTTTCGCAAGCGATAGTTAGCAAACCATCTTTTAACTCAGCTCCATTTACTTTAATATCATCTGCTATTGTAAACGATCTTGCGAATTGTCTTTGAGATATCCCTTTATGTAAAATCTCACCGTCCTGATCTTTGTTCTCTGATTTATCTGTCTGTTTTGTTCTGACAGTCAGCATATTGTCTTCAAATTCCACCTCTACATCTTTTTTAGTAAAACCGGCTAAAGCAACTTCAATAGAATATTTCTCTTTGCCTGTCTTTCTAATATTGTAAGGCGGGTAATTTGACTGCATACTCATTCCTCCATTACCTAACATGTTTTCAAATTGATTAAACATGTCGTCAAAACCTATTGAAAATGGTCTTAAGGAATTGAATATTGATAGATCCTTACTTGTCATATTATCCTCCTTTGTTAGCAAGAATTATAAAGGCCCCATTAGGCGACCTTAGAGGTTTATGTGGTAACTATTTTTATTTTTTCAAGATGTAAAAATTAAATTTTTTTTGCAATCTTACATATGAAGGCATAGTCAAAAGCTATCTCTTCAATAATTCCATCTCTACCGGACTTACCTCCATGACCCGCATTCATTTCAGTTTTTAAAAGTAAAAGATTATTGTCAGTTTTGTTGTCTCTTAATTTTGCTGTAAATTTGAGAGGTTCATCAAATAAAACTCTATTGTCACTGAGGCTAGTAGTAATTAAAATGTTTGGATAATCCATTTTTTTTATATTGTTGTATGGCGCGTATGAGTAAATATAATCAAAGTGTTCCTTGTTGTCTTTTGCGTTTCCAAACTCATCAAATTCTCCAATCGTCAAAGGTAAAGAATGATCAAGGTTAGTTGTCAAACTATCAACAAAAGGAACAGCCATTATCATACCTAAAAATAAATCTGGTTTTTCATTTACTACTGCCCCCATTAGCAATCCACCAGCTGATCCTCCCATACCAATAATTTTTTTCTTTGAAGTATATTTTTTATCAATTAAATATTTTGCGCACGAAATATAGTCTTGAAAAGTATTTTTCTTGTTTAATAATTTTCCTTCCTTCCACCACTTCATGCCTCTTTCCATTCCTCCTCTAATATGAGCGGTTGCCCAAATAATATCCCTATTGATTAAGCTTAATCTGGTAGAGGAAAACGATGGCCACATTGAATTTCCATAGGAACCATATCCATATAAAAGTAAATTTGAATTTCCATCCAGTTTCGTAGTTTTTTTTCTTGTAATTGTGATTGGAATTATTCTTCCATCATGTCCTTCGCACTCCATTCTTTCAACAATATAATCATTTGAATTATGACCTGATGGAATTATTTGTTCTTTGACAAGTTTCTTTTCTTTAGTTTTTAGATTGTAAATAAAAGTTCTAGATGGCGTTTTAGGGGTAGAGTAAGAAATATATATATCATCGGTTTCACGATCTCTCTGCATGAGAGAAACAGATGAGTCGTAAACAGTTTCTTCAGTAAAAATTATTTCTTCCTCTTTATTTGTTTTAAGATTTTTGACGTAAATTTTATCAAGTGCATTCCTTAGCTCAGATCTGATTTGCCAGTCATTCAGGAATGTTAAATTTCCAATCATTGTTTCTGATTGGCTTGGAATATAAGTTTCCCATACTTTAGACTTGATATTATTTGAAATTAAAATTTTAAAATCCTCAGCGTCCTCATTTGTGTGCATGTAAAAATTTCCACCCCATGAATTCACACTATAAATTATTCCCTTTTTTCTTTGTTGAATAAGTTTAGGCTTAGGTTTTTTTTCATCAATGCTAAAGTAATATTTCTCTGATGTGTTGTGATCGGAGCTATTAATAAAATAATACTTTTCATCAGAACTTGTACCTATGCTAACCGTAAATGCTTTTGTTTTTTCCTCAAATATAAGTAGATCTTCATTAATAGATGATCCAATATGATGTCTAAAAATTGATCTTGGTCTGTGATTTTCGTCCAACTTAGAATAAAATATATATTGATCGTCTAGAGTAAAATTAATTGAACCAGAAGTATTTTCAATTTTTTCAGTAACTAACTTGCCAGTTTTAATATCCCTGACATAAATTGTGAAATATTCTGAACCTTTTAAATCTAAAGAGTATGCAAGAAATTTATCATTATAACTTACTTCAAGATCGCCTACTCCAAAATACTCAGTCTTCAGTTTACTTTTTTCTTTATCGCCATTCCAAATTTCCTCAACTTCATCAGTTCCAATTTTCTTTCGGCATTTAATTGAATAGTTTCCCTTTTTAGTCGTTTTAGTCCAATACTCATAATTTTTGTCTTTAAAAGGAAGAGACTCATCATCTAACTTTATTCTTCCTTTGATTTCGTTAAACAACTTTTTTTGAAATTCTTTGGTATCTTTTAAGTGAAACTCTGTATACTTATTTTCTTCTTCTAAATACTTTCTTACCTCTGGTAAAAGCTTTGAACTGTCTTTTAAAACTTCCAATATATTTTTTTGGTGGACCCAGCTATAATCGTCTGTCCAAGTGACGTTATGACAGGATTTTGTTTCTGATTTTTTTGAAAGTTGTGGTATTTTCATAATAACTATTTACATGAATTTTTTTTTTATAACACTTGTTATTTTTGTCTTAATATATTTGATATTGAATTGGTTTGCTAAAACCTCGAGTAGAAAAATTTCAAAATTTATAAGATCATTTGTAATTATTTTATCCATAGTCCTTGCTATTGCGATGGTGGTTGCTGGAAGATATATATTTTCACTGCCTTTTTTACTTATGGTGCTTCCTATATTTAAAACGAAAGCTGGTTTTACTCTTTTTCAATTGTTTAGGTTTTGGGGCCTTTTAAACGTTCTTAAAAATTCTGGAAGATTTAATTTTAACAATTTTAATAAAAACCTCAATACTAGTGAGATTACTCTGGATGAGGCGTATAAAATTCTTAATCTTGATCCTAAAAAAAAATATTCAAAAGATGAAATTTTAAATTCTTATAAAAAAATAATGAAAAAAATTCATCCAGACATTAGCCCTGAGTTGACTAGGTTAGCCTCAATTGTCAATGAGGCCAAGGACGTTGTTCTAAGAAACATTTGACAAAATTTCGTCTAGTTTTTTTTGAATCTCTAATGGATTTATTTTATCTTTCCCTAACGTATCATGGCTAACTGTGTTCACTCCTTCAGGAAGTATAGGGTGCATTAGAGAACTGTAGCTTCCGTAAACTAGAGGCGTATCAGCCATAAGTACAATTGTAGGAATATTTAAAGCAGCAGATAAATGACTGAAACTCGAATCATTACATATTGAAACATTACAATTTTTAATAATAGGAATTATTTCACTAATATTTAAATTATTTAATGGTATGCAAAATTCTTTTAAGTCTGATTTTATAATTTGATCTAAAATTTCAATTTCCTCCTTTGCATTTCCAGTCGCAATGAAAAATTTACATTTCCCTTTTTTTAGTGTGTTTTTCATAACTTCAATAAATATTTTCGAAGGAACTCTTTTTGTTCCACCTGACCCACCTGTCCCAAGAATAATATTAATTTCATCATTTCTGATTGAGTAATTTTTCTTTGCTTGAGCAATAGAATCTGGTTTAAGATTTATAGTAGGGTCTTCACCGACATCAACTTTTAAAGTATCTTTTATAAATTTTTTGGCAGTCTCTATAATATGTTGATTTTTTTTTTTAAGAAGTGTGTAACAATTTACATATTTTATCCCACCTATTTTAGCAGCTAAATAAAATCTAAGCGAAGAATTAAAAATAAAAACCTTATCAAATTTTTTAGCTTTTAAATCTTTTATGAGATTAAAGAATCCTTTAACACCAACATGTCTATTTTCAACTTCGCTTCTTTCAAGATAAATAATTTCTTTAATATATTTTTCTTCATTTAAATATTCTGAAGCTTTAGTGCTTTTTTTAACCATTAAAGAAATTTGTTCTCCATAATAATTTGAAATTGCTTTAACAAAAGGAAGAAACATAATCATATCCCCAATCCCCATTCGATTTTGAATAACAAGTATTTTCATAGATTCTTTGTATCTTTACTAAAAAAAAAATATTAGTTAAATTTAATTATGGGAGAAATAAAAGGCATTTATGCGGCGGCTGTCTCTATATTAAATAATGATTTATCATTAGACGTAAACAAAACAGTAAAACACTGCGAAAATATAATTAAGGATGGTTGTCATGGAGTTGTTTTATTTGGAAGCACTGGTCAATCACAACTAATACCTCTTAATGAAAAAATTGAGATGATTAATTTTGTCTCAAAAAATGACAAAATTAAAGATAAGTTGATTATTGGAACTGGACTAAATTCATTAGTAGAAAATATAAATTTTTTAAAATTATCTTTAAATATTGGTCTTAATAAATTTTTGATTATGCCTCCAGCCTACTATAATTATGGAGATAAAGAGGTAATAGAATATTATACAAAATTAATAAAATCTGTTCCTGATGCAAAAATAATTCTTTATAACTTTGAAAAACTTTGTGGATATAAATTTTCAGTTGAGTGTGTTGAAAATTTAGCAGCTAGATTTCCCAAAAATATAATTGGTGTAAAAGACAGCTCATATAATCTTATGGGAAACCTAAATATCAAAAATTTTTCTATTTTACCTGGATCAGAATTAAAACTCCTAAGTGGGCTTAAGAGAGATTGTTCTGGAATAATAACAGCCACATGTAATGTTACTGCCAAACTTGCGAGAAAAGTTTTTGATGACTTTGAACAAAACAAAGATCAAACTGTTAATGATAAATTGTGTGAAGTTAGAAAAGCTTTCGATCAGTTTAATTTAATATCAGGTCTACATTCATTTCTTAGTTTAACTGATAAGCAGTTTTTAAATATATTACCTACGTGTTCCCTGCTTAAAAAACAGGATGAGAAAATACTCATAGATAAACTTAAAGATTTAGACTTTTTAGGAAAGGATTTTAAAGCTGCATAAGATGAAACTAGTTAATTTTTTGAATGATCTATTTAAAGAAGATGGGTTTAGATTAATTGATGCAAACAAAAGAGAATACTTGATCGGAAAACCTGAGAAAAAAAATCCTTTAATATTAGAACTGTTAGACTCATCTATGCATTATAAACTTTTGCTACTTCCTGATTTATATTTAGGAGAAGGCTACATGGATGGTAAGATAAAAATACACAATGGCACTATTACAGAATTTTTAGAAATGACTTTAAAAAATCTTGGAAAACACCACCCAAATATTTTTAGCAAGGTGATAAATAAAACATTAGGCACATACAGGTTCTTGACAAATTTTAATTTTGCAAAACAATCAAAAAAAAACGTAGCTCATCATTATGACATATCTGAAAAACTTTATGATTTATTTTTAGATGAAAAAAGACAATACTCTTGCGCTTATTTTAAAAATGATAATGACTCTTTGGAAGAAGCTCAAAATAATAAAATTAATCATATAATAAAAAAATTAAATATTCAGGATAATCAAACAGTTCTTGATATTGGTTCAGGGTGGGGTGGATTGGCGATTGAAATTGCCAAAAAAACGAAAGCTAGAGTTCTTGGTATAACTTTGTCAGAAAATCAACTTAAGTACAGTAAACAAAAGGCGAAGGAGATGAATCTTGAAAATCAAGTTGATTTCAAATTAATAGATTACAGAGATATAAAATCAAAATTTGACAGAATTGTAAGTGTCGGCATGTTCGAACATGTTGGAAAAAAATTTTATAAAAAATACTTTAAATGCGTACATAATCTCTTAAATGAAAATGGAGCTGCATTAATTCATACTATTGGTTCTATCGATAAGCCTAGAGATCCCCAACCTTGGATTTCTAAATACATTTTCCCAGGTGGCTACACACCTAGCTTAAGCGAAATTGCAAGACCCATAGAAGAATCAAATTTAGTTCTAAATGATTTAGAGGTTTTAAGGCTGCATTATGCACATACTTTAAGAAATTGGAGAGAAAGATTTCTTAACAGAAAAGATAAAGTATTAGAAATGTTTGATGAAAGATTTTTAAGAATGTGGGAATTTTATTTAGCTGGTTGTGAGATGGCTTTTAAATGGGGAGATCAGGTTGTATTTCAATTACAATTAAGTAAGGATAAAACCACAATACCACCAACAAGAGACTATATTTATCAATAAATTACTGATAATTTTGAAATCTCCTGATGAAAAAAAATAAGAAAAGAAAAAAAAAGATAATAAAGAAAAAAAAAACTCAGAAAAAAGCCAAGAGAAGTTTTAAACAAGTTAAAATAAGAAAAAAAAGTAAAAAAAAAATAAAAAAAATCACAAAAAAAAGGTCCCAAAAATGGACAGGTTTTTTAGCAAAATTTGTTTTTTTGCAAGAGAGTATAAAAAGTAAACTACGTTTCAAAATTAATCTTAATCCTGAAAAAAAAATTCAAGGTTTTTTTGATTTTATTGAAAAGAAAATTATTAATACGAGAAAGTTAATTATTGAAGAAAAACAGAAGTTTAAAATACGAGAGATTGAAAAGGAAAGACAACAAAAGAAAGCAGAAGAAAAAGCTAAAATAGACCTCTTAAAAAAACAGATTAAGCTTAAAAAAAACGAGTTAAAAGAGGAAAAACAGTTACAAATAGAGAGAACAAGAGACCTTAAGAAATTTTTAAGACATGAGCAGGCACTTTTAAGAGAGGAACAGGCAGAAGTTCAAAGGAAGTTTCTTGAAGAAATTAAGATAGAAAAACAAATTGAAAAATTCAGAATAAGAGAGGTTAAAGAGCTAGAGACTCTAGAGCGAATTTCTTTAAAAGAAAAAAGAGATGATTATAGTGAAATCCAAGAAAGAATAGATAAGTTAAAAGAAAAGTATAGGTTAATTAGAGATCAAAAAATTCGCGAGCGATTAGAGGCGTTAGGAATAAAAACTCTAGATGAAGATGACAGAGAAACTTTATTAAAAAAAGAAAAAAATTATATTGCTGCTAGACAACTAGTAGAAACATCTCTAGAAAGCTTTTATAGAAGTGCCTCAAGTTTAGTTTTCCAATTAAACAAAAGACACCTTACAAGGGACATGTCCATATTCAGATGTATTGATAGAAGGTTTGAAACAGGTGAAATATTTATAAAGTGGGACGAGTCCAATGACGAAGAATGGCTTATACTGATTTATATTAAAGATAATTCACCAGAGGGAAAAATAATTATTGAAGATAAATGCAATCATGAAAAATATTTTTCAGACGAATATCAATCAAATGAGATATTTAAGGCATCGGACAAAATGGTAGACTCTCTCACACAACTTTTATATCGTGTGCGAAGTAAGAATGTAAATCAATCACTTACGTAAACTGACACACCTCTAGCATTTACATCTACATCAAATTTTTTGTGAAGAGGAGGAAATGCCCTTTGTGAACAGTCAAGTCTATCACAAGTTCTGCAAGAGACACCGATTGGCAGCTCAGATTTTTTGTCATTTAAATCTAAATTTTCAGTATAAATAAATTCTTTAGCATATTTAGCTTCACAACCAAGTCCTATAGATAACATACTTTTTTTCTGCCCGTATCTACCCACACCCTTTTCAACTGTCCTTGCTATACAAACATATTTCTCTCCATTGGACATCTTACTTACTGCAGCTTGAATTACTCCGGGCCTTGAAAATGCTGAATAGACATTCCATCTAGGGCAGGCACCTCCATATCTTGGTATTTCAATTCCGGATAGTGACAATCTTTTTGAAATATTACCAGCAACATCCACTCGTAAAAAATGAAAAGGAATACCTGGTAATTTAGGATCTTGTAAACAAGTAACTCGGTGAGCAACTTGTTCGAAGGAAGTGGCAAAAGTATTCTGCAATAATTCGAGATCATATTTTAAATTTTTACATTCTTTGTGGAACAATCTATATGGCATAAGTATTGCTGCACCACAATAATTTAATAAAGCAATTCTTGATAACTCCTTCGCTTCATTTGAAGAAAATTTGAAATTTGACAAATAAAAATTAATTTGGTCTTTTGCTCCAATATGAGCTATTTGTGCTGCAGCATACAATTTTTTTGTTTCTAAGGAAATGTAATCAGATAATAAAAGAATTTTTTCCTGTTCTTTATATATTTTGGAAAAAGGTTTTCCTTCTTCAGGAATAACATCTTTAACTTGAACATCATATTTATTTTTTAAAAATTCACATAAAGCAATATATCGTGTTCTATTATTCTGTTTTACTTCTTCAAAAATATCATTTGCAAATTCTTCTAACTTAGGAAAATAGTTTTTATTCTCTTGCAAAAAATCAGCAATTACCTCACCCGGGAATGCTGCACGTCTACTATCAATTATTTTTCCAGAAATATTTTCTACTTTATTGACTATATCATGATCTTTTTGTTTAAAGTTATCACCAAGCTTGATTAAAGCTTTAGCTATCTTTGGATTTGATGCCACTAAATCTTTAACCTCTGGACCAAGAATATCCAAATCCTCAAAAATTTCATCACTGAGCAATTCCGATATGTCATTTTCTAAATTTAAATCTGATTTATTAGTTAAATCTGATACATTAATACGGAGCTCACCACATATCTTAATTATCAAATTACTATCAATATTTCTTTTTCCACTTTCGATTAGATTAAGGTAGCTAGCAGAGATTCCAATCTGCTCAGCAAGTTTATTTGCTTGAATTCCTAACTGTCTTCTAAAAGCTTTTATTTTTGGTCCAATTTTTAAATTGGTTTTTTTAAGTTCTACTACATTTATATTTTTTATTATAGCTTTCTTAGAATTTTCTAAATCAACCAATTTATCATCAATTAAATCTGACATCTCGATTCTTAATTCATTGCAAACTTTTAATAATAGTTCGCCATCTATCCTTCTTTTTCCACTTTCAATTAAGTTTAAATATGTTGGAGAAATTGACAGTAGCTCTGCTAATTTTTTTGCCTGTAAGCCTAGCTTCCTTCTAAAATCCCTTATTTTTCTGCCTATAATTATGTCTGTATTTTCTGACATTTGTAAATTTTGTAAATTTAAATTTACAATAAATTTATTTAATTTACAAGTAAATTGTGCTTTTTGGTGGATTTTGTAAATTTAGTAAATTATATAATACTTATGAACAACAAAAACAAAAAAATTCAACAAAAAAGCCAAGAAATTATGGCTGATAACACGAACAATCAAAGTTCTGGTATCTATTTGAGAGATGATCATTGCGATTGGGGTTCAAGTGGAATGAACGAGTTCACTAACGAGTATAGTGAAAACGATTAATCCACAATAAACTTCAATTTAATCAATCAAAAGTAGGTAGAAAATGGGCGCAGAAAAGAGAGTTTCGTACGACTTAAAAAGATTTGCAGGCATTAAAAGGGATTACAATCAAGAAGATGTAGAAAGACTAAAAGGCTCAATTAAAATTGAATATTCAATAAGTAAGCAACAGTCTACAAAATTATGGAATTTATTAAACTCTGAGCCATACGTAAATACGCTTGGCTCTTTGTCAGGTAATCACGCAGTGCAACATGCTAAAGCTGGTTTAAAAGCAATCTATCTAAGTGGGTGGCAAGTTGCAGCTGACGCTAACAGCGCTGGTGAGATGTATCCTGATCAATCTCTTTATCCTTATGACAGTGCACCAAAATTAGTTGAGGCTATGAATAATGCCTTATTAAGAGCTGACCAAATTCAGCATATGGAAATTAAAGATGGCGATCAAAAAAAAGAAAAAAGAATAGATTACATGCTTCCAATAATTGCTGACGGTGAAGCTGGATTTGGGGGACCATTAAATGTTTTTGAATTGACTAAAAAATTTATAAAAGCTGGGGCAGCCGGGGTTCATTTTGAGGATCAATTAGCAAGTGAAAAAAAATGTGGTCATATGGGTGGCAAAGTTCTAATACCAACTAGCCAAGCAATAAAAAATCTCAAAGCTGCAAGGTTAGCAGCTGATATAGCCGATGTTCCATTGATTATTCTTGCTAGAACTGATGCGAACGCAGCAAAACTAATTACAAATGATCACGATGAAAATGACAAGCCTTTCCTGACAGGTGAAAGATCGCCTGAAGGCTTCTACTATGTAAAATCTGGAATTGACCAAGCAATTTCAAGAGGTCTTGCGTATGCACCGTATTCAGATCTTATATGGTGTGAAACTGCAACACCTAATTTAGAAGAAGCGAAAAAATTCGCTGATGCTATTCATAAAAAATATCCTGGAAAATTATTAGCTTATAACTGCTCACCATCTTTTAATTGGAAAAAACATCTGTCAGATAATGAAATTTCAACGTTTCAGAAAAAAATTAGCGAAATGGGTTACAAATTTCAATTTATTACTTTAGCGGGTTTCCATACTCAAAACATAGCTATATTTGAATTAGCAGAAAAATATAAAGCTGAGGGTATGACAGCTTATTCAAAAATCCAAGAACGTGAATTTGCAAGAGAGAAGGATGGGTATACAAGTGTTAAACATCAAAGAGAGGTAGGGACATCTTACTTTGATGCTGTTACAAGCACCATTTGTTCTGGTAAAAGCTCTACAACAGCAATGGAGGGGTCAACCGAGTCTGAACAGTTTTAAATGATTACAAGCGGATTAATTCTACTAGTTTTATATTTTTTGCTAATCTACTCCTTCGAATGTATAAAATATTTTAATAAGATAGATGAAAGATTTGGAAACTCTTTATGGAGATGGTCATACGACTATCCCGTAAAAGGAAAGCAAGATATTTCCAATATAGATGATCCAGAATTCGTCGCATTAAGAAGAAGAAGAAATACTGCAGTTACATGTATGTATTGGATTTTATTTCTGGGTTTTTTTGTTTTCATGAATTTTCTAAGCCAATTGTTGTTAAAGATTTTCGTTTAATTAAATTTTTCAATATTTGTAACAATATATTCCCAATCCCCAAATTTAGAATAAGATACTTTTAAAATAATCTTCGATTTCTCATCTAACCAAACATTGAATTCATCTTTTTTTTTATCATCCATATTTTTTCTCATTATAATCTTAAATTTACTTGTATTGTAGTTATTGTTATCGATTTTAAGTATTTCTTTAGATAGAAAATAAATTTCTTGATATTTTAGACTCCCAGAGAGTGGGCTTATGATCATATCTGATTGAAGAATACTGTGATTCCACCAATTTCCAACCAATACAGACGACGGTGCATTGCCATTAAAAGATGAGCCTTTTATCTTAAAAGTTTTTTTGCTCTCATCTAAAGTTAATTCATTGTGTTTTTTTTTCTTATTCTGAATTGTACTGGACTTAAATTTGACCAGTTTTCCATTTTTATAGGTTTCAGTGGAAGAACCGTTTATATCTAATAAATTAATTCCTATCATCTTTACAGCGAAATTAATTTCATTTTTAACAATTAATAAATTATTTTGATTTTTGAATGAATATTTATTGTATCCTATTTTTTTTCCATTTCTTAAAATATCCATCTCAATTGTTTTGAATTTGGAATAATGACTTATATGTGAATGAGAAAAAAGGGGATAAATAAGGAAAATTAATAAGAAAATTATTTTACTTTTTCTCATTTAATCTCCCAAAGACTCAATCTAAGGCCACCCTCTAAAAGAGTTTCTTCTAAAATTCTAAATTTACCTGGTGGCTTATCACAGGAGATTATGATTAAGCAGATATTCCAGATTTTACCTTTAAGGTTTTCTGTATTTTCTTTTAAAATTTCGATATTAAAATTCTTTTCGTTTAGTATTACTTTTGAATAGTTCGAAATAACAGTATTAATATAGTTTTCATTTTCATCGTTTATTTGGTTAGTATAAAAATTTATTTTTTTAATTTGTGAATCTTTAACAATTTCAAATGCTTTTTCAAAATTAGGATTAAATCTTTGTTTTTCTGAAAAAAATTGTTTTAGAGTACTTTCTGTAAAATGATTGGCAAAATTGATTAAAATAATAAATGATATCATTAATTTTTTTACAGTTTTATTTTCTATAAGAAAAACAAGAGTAGAGATAATCAGAATTATTGGTATTAGAACAAATATTATATATTTTGGAAAAATTATTGGTTTAATCAAATATCCATAAATCAACGGTATAAAATATGATAAAATTAGAAAAATAACTAAAAAAATTATTTCTTTGTTTTTTTCTATTTTTTTTTTAAAACAAAATAATAGAACGATTAAAGTTAATAAGTGGATTATTCCTAATAGCCTAGAACCAAAAAATTTTGAAAAATAAAAATTTGAAAAAAATTTAATACCTGGTTGTTCTATCCACCCAATTTTATTGTGAGAAACATAATCAATATAATGATACAAAAATCCAATCATCAAAATTGATATTAATAATAAGGAAATATTTATTTTGTGATTGTTGTTTGAAAAAAAGAGATAATCTATAGTTATAAAAACTATTATTGATGCTAAAAGAATTATAGCGAATGGATGACTTAAAATTGCTATGAAGGTAAAAAAAGTGAACAGAATGAAATTTTTTGTAAATATTTTGTTTTTTTCTTCTTTATAAAGATCTACAAAAAAAATTAGACTTAGAGAAATCAAAAAAAATGTAAAAATATAAACCCTCATCTCCTGAGAATTAACAATCAAAAAAATATTCAAGCTTGTTAAACAAGTTGCGAATAGATAGCTCTTATTTTGAGAAATTTTTTTACACAATAAGCCGATTGAAAAAATACTTAAAAATCCAAAAAAAGCTGAAAAACATCTACCAACTATTGGATCATAACCAAAAATTTTGTTGCACATTTTTACTAAATAGTAATATAGAAAAGGAATAGACTCTGTAGTTTGTACTCTTAAGTATGTTTCGGTAAAACTTAAACTAGGATCTGTAACCCAAAAAGAGTAAATCTCATCTAACCAAAGACTCTCATAATTTATGTTGTAAAATCTAAATACAAATCCCAGTAATATTATTAAACAAACAAAAGAATAAATAAGTAAATTATTTTCTTGAAACTTAAATAGTTTAATCATATCAAAAATAGATATTAATTTGTTAAATTTTTAATTATATCACTTTGTCAAAATATATGTTTTTAACAATTAAAAAAATCCCAAAAAATTACTGGAGTTCAAAAAAGCCCCTAAATTTGAAACCAAAGCTACTAACAATTTTTTATCTTACTTTGGGTTTAACAATTTTTGGTTTGGGTGAGGGGTTATTGATCGTATCTTATTCTGGTGCATCACCTTGGAGTGTTCTTGCACAAGGAATTTCACTAAATATTAATTTATCAATTGGTGTCGTAACTTTTATTGTAAGTGTCTGCACTTTAAGCCTGTGGTTTTTTTTGAAACAGAAACCGGGCATTGGAACAGTTTTTAATATTGTAATTATAGCTGCCATGATTGATTTCACTATTTTTCTTTTTGTAACACCAGAAACATACTTTGGAAAATTGTTAATGGCAGTATTTGCAGTTTTATTAGTAGGTTTGGGAAGTGGTTTTTATTTAATTGCAAATTTAGGACCTGGACCAAGAGATGGATTAATGACTGGAATTCAAAGAATAACAAATTTTCCAATAGCCGCGGTCAGAGCGGGAATCGAGATAACAGTTGTATCAATTGGTTGGTATTTGGGCGGCACAGTTGGTGTGGGAACTTTACTATTTGCCTTTGGAATTGGCCCCGCTGTAGCACTTGGTCTTCATTTAGTAGGAAAATTCTTTAATTGATTTTTGTCTTAAAAAAAACTATTAATTTTTAATGTCATTGAAAAATTTTATGATCGAGTCAGCAAACATTTTGTTTGATGATAGTAAAAATGATTTAAGAGCCTTGCCTAAAACTGTAAGACTTCAAATTTTATTAGTTTTGAGTTTTATTTGGTCCGTGGTGTTTAGTCTATACATTTTTACATACACAACATTTATTTTTGGTTGGGCAGGTGTATTCCTTGCTCATTTAGGACTTATTTTTGCAGTCTATCATACATTTAAACAGTTTCATAAAGCTGAGGAAAAATCAGCTAGTGTTTTTGAAACAAAAAATTTTAATCCGTTTAAAATAATGGCAATTGTTTTTGTAATTGTTTTTATATTTGTTTTTTCAAAGGGTATTGAGGTTCTAACAAATACGAATTCATACAAAATACCTTATGGGGGACCAGATAAGTCTGCCATTGAAAAATGGTTGCCATTTACCCAAAAAAAATCAGAAGATTAAATATATATTTTAAGCTTAGAATCAGCTATATTTAATTTGTGAAAAATCTTGTAAAAAATTTACAACTTCTTTTATTAGGAATAATTTTACTTAGCACAATCATCGCAGTGGTACTTGAAATAAGAACGATGTTTTTAAATCAAACTGTTACATTAGCTGATTTATTATTAATGTTTCTATATTTAGAAGTTATGGCAATGGTAAGAGTATTTTGGGAAGAACAATCAATTAGCATTTCTTTGCCTTTGCTGATTGCAATCACTGCACTAAGTAGATTTATAATTTTGCAAGGTAAACAGATGGACGCTTCTCAACTTTTATACGAGTCAATTGCAATTGTTTTAATCGCTCTCGCCATAGTAGTATTAAGACTAAGGCATAGTGATAAACTAGGCTTATCTAAAAAAAAAAGAAAATAAAAATATTTAATACAACCTGATCAATTGTTATTATTTATTTATGTGGTTTACTAGAATCAGGCTACATAAATTTGTAAGGTTAACCTTTCATCCGCCATGAATTAGGTAAAGTTTAAAAATTTATAAAAACCCTCGAAAGAAGAGGGTTTTTTTTTATTCACATAAAGTGTAATTTTAAATATGAGTAGTTTTTTATTCAAACTCAAAGAAAGCTCTATTTTTCAATATTCTGTAATTTTTATAATCATAGTTAATGCAATTACTATAGGAGTTAACACATATGATTTGGATGATTTATTAACAAAAGTTATAAGTGTTTTAGACTATTCAATTACAGTTTTTTTTGTTATTGAAATTATAATAAGATTTGTTGGTGAACAAAATAAGAAAGATTTTTTTAAAAGTGGGTGGAATATTTTTGATAGCTCAATAGTCCTAATTTCATTAATTCCAATTCCAAACAATTCTAGTTTTTTACTTTTAAGACTTTTAAGAGTTTTTAGGGTTCTGAGAATTATTTCTGTTATACCTGAATTAAAAAAAATAATAGAGGCATTACTTGGTTCAATCAAAAGGGTTTTCTATGTCGGGTTATTATTATTTATTATACTTTACATATATGCATCAATAGGATCAATTTTATTCAATTCAGATATCCCTGAACGATGGGGTGATGTGGGCGTTTCTATGATAACACTTTTTCAGGTATTGACTTTATCAAGTTGGGAGCAAGTAATGCTACCTTTGCAGGACATTTATTGGTGGGCTTGGATATATTTTTTTAGTTTTATCATAATTTGTGGAATTACAATGTTAAACTTGTTAATAGCAATACTTGTAGACGTAGTAATAAATCAAAAAAAATTATAAATAATTTTTGTTGAAAACTTCATAGGAAAAACATCAAATTTAAAAGGGAATTAAATTATTACTTTATTGAAGAGAGGGTTAAACTAGATTTGATAAAAAACTATATCTCAATATTAATTACAAAGTTTTTCGTGTCTTGAATAAGCAATAGAAATTTTACTGTTAAATCTTTTCTCTTCTTCTGTATCTGGGTCTATAAAATGATATATAGTTTTACCTCTTCCATTATAATCTCCATGCGCTGAAAAAATAATTATTTGATATCCCATGTCATTACAATCAACTCTATGATAAGAAATCACTGATTTTATATTTGGGTCATCACCTTCTTTTAATATATAGTAATTTGCCATTGACCAGTAATAAATGTAATTATCAATTTTAATTACTGATTTTTTATCATAAAAAAATTCTGATGATCCATCATCAGACTCCCTTCCATCAGTCCATTTAAATTTATTAGCATGAACAGTATTTGTAGAAATTAAAATAACGACTACGACTAAAATTATTTTTTTCATAAATCAACTTAACACTAAGAAATTTTAAGACGAGTAAAAAAAAGGGCAGTAAAAACTGCCCTTTTAGAATTTTTAAATGAGTGAGAACGATTAGATTCGCCTAAATTCGCATTTCTAGTACACCAATACTCACTTATTTAAGAACTTCATTGAAAACTTCATTGAGAAAACCCTCTAATTTAAAAGCAATTCAAAAGATGACTTCATTGAGGAATGGTTTAAACTGGTTTAGATGAAAAAGTTATCTCTATACATCTTTCTGGTTTTGATGTTTTGCAATGTTGTGGTTGCTGAAAAGATTTCTTTTTTAGATATAAAACTTGGAGACAAAATCACAGATCATTTCACTTCTAATCAAATTAATAAGCATTATATTGATGACGATGAAAATACTAAAAACTCAAAAGGTGAAAGAGTTTATGGAAGAGATGTAATCTATTCTTATATGGCAATTTTAAACGATAACAAAATATTTAAAGAAGATTATTCAAATTCTGGTATTCAAATATATTTTGAAAATGAAACTGACAAAATTGTTTCCTTTGCTAAAGTTGATATGGCAAATGATTTAAGCAGTTGTATTATTGAAAGAAATAAAGATGTTTCTAATTATAAAAAAAAAAATCGCATTACATCACTTTTTAACCAGGAAGAAGAAGTTCACAAGTTTCCCGATGGAATGGCGGATCACTATGTATCCTTTCTTGGTAAAGATAGGTTTTTTTCATTCAGATGTTATGTTTATACAGATGGTGATGTTACAAAAAGATTTCAAGTAGCAACAAATGAATTTAATGATTATGTTTTTAAAAAATTTAATAACTAAATAAAAAAACCCCCGAAACTTTCGTTCCGAGGGTTCTAATTTTGCTTAGTGTATGTTTTTAGAGTGTTCTCTAAATGGAAACGAATTACATTCCCATTCCACCCATACCACCCATTCCACCCATACCTCCAGCGGGCATTCCTGGTGTTGAATCTTTTTCCTCTGGTTTGTCAGCAACCATTGCCTCAGTTGTGACTAGCAAACCTGAGATTGAAGCTGCATCTTGAAGAGCAGTTCTTACAACTTTGACAGGGTCAATGATTCCTTCTTTAAACATATCAACGTACTGTTCTGACTGAGCATCGTAACCGTTAGAGCTTTTGTTAGTTTCTAACAATTTACCAACTACGACAGATCCATCAACTCCAGCATTTTTAGTTATTTGTCTGATAGGAGCTTGTAGTGCGCTTTTGACAATTTCAACGCCTGCTTTTTGATCGTCACCTTTTACTTTTACTTTATCAAGATCTTGCGATGCATAAAGCAATGCACAACCACCACCAACAACTATTCCTTCTTCAACAGCTGCTCTTGTAGCATTAAGTGCGTCTTCAACTCTATCTTTTCTCTCTTTAACCTCAACTTCAGTTGCACCGCCTACTTTTATAACTGCTACTCCACCAGCGAGTTTCGCTAATCTTTCTTGTAGTTTTTCTTTATCGTAATCAGACGTAGTTTCTTCAACCTGTTGTTTGATTTGAGCGCATCTAGCTTCAATGTCAGATTTTTTTCCTGATCCACTTACAATTGTACTATTCTCTTTATCAACCTTAACTCTTTTTGCTGAACCTAAATCGTTAAGTTTTACATTTTCAAGTTTAATACCTAAGTCTTCTGAAATTACCTGTCCGCCAGTTAAAATCGCGATATCCTCAAGCATTGCTTTTCTTCTGTCACCAAAGCCAGGTGCTTTGACAGCAACAACTTTAAGACCACCTCTTAATTTATTTACAACTAATGTTGCTAAAGCTTCACCTTCGACATCTTCAGAGATAATCATTAAAGGTCTGCCTGCTTGAACTACTGCTTCTAAAAGTGGCACCATTGGTTGAAGATTAGTTAATTTTTTTTCATGTAACAATATAAGTGGGTTCTCTAATTCTGTTGTCATTTTATCACCGTTAGTAATAAAATAAGGAGACAAGTAACCTCTATCAAATTGCATACCTTCAACAACATCAAGTTCTGTTTCTATACCTTTTGCTTCCTCAACTGTTATAACACCTTCGTTACCAACTTTTTGCATGGCTTTAGAAATCATATTACCGATTTCCTTGTCACCATTAGCTGAAATTGTGCCTACTTGAGCAATTTCATCACTATCTTTTACTTTTTTAGCTGAAGAAATTAATTTTTGTTTCACATGATCTACGGCTGAGTCGATACCTCTTTTGACATCCATTGGATTCATTCCAGCTGTAACGTACTTACAACCTTCTTTTACAATTGCTTGAGCCAAGATAGTAGCTGTAGTTGTCCCATCTCCAGCTTCATCATTAGTTTTGCTAGCTACTTCTTTAACCATTTGAGCACCCATGTTTTCAAACTTATCTTCAAGCTCTATTTCTTTAGCTACTGATACTCCATCCTTAGTAGTTCTTGGCGCACCATAAGATTTATCAATTACAACATTTCTACCTTTTGGACCCAATGTTACTTTTACTGTGTTCGCAAGTATATCAACACCTTTCAGCATTGCTGTTCTTGCATCTGAGTCGAATTTTACTATTTTTGCCATTTTTAACTCCTTTATTAAAAATTATTTTCCTGTTGATATTCCCATTATGTCAGATTCTTTCATAATGCTGTATTCTTTTCCATTAATTTTAACTTCGGTGCCCGACCATTTGCCGAATAATACTTTGTCACCAACTTTGACATCCATTGGAATGATTTTACCATCTTCAGTTTTGGCTCCACCACCAACCGCAACAACTTTTCCCTCTTGAGGTTTTTCTTGAGCTGTATCTGGTATTATAATTCCACCAGCAGTCTTCTCACTGCTGTCCAAAACTTCTATTAAAACTCTGTCATGTAACGGTTTAAATTTCATAAAAACTCCTTTAAATATGGAGTTCATATAAAGACCAAAAGATAATTTTTCAAGACAAAGGATAAAATATATATTCTAAAAAAAACCAAGAAATATGCATATTTTTGAGTTATATCATAAAAAATGACTTCAAATTTAGACGAAAAAGGATTTAGATCAATTGTTGAGAAATACGATGTGTTCTTTATAGATATTTGGGGAGTTTTACACAACGGCATAAATCTATTTCAAAATTCGGTTGAAGTTCTTGAAAAGTTAGAAAAAAATAAAAAGCAATATGTATTGCTAACGAACGCACCAAGACCAAATCTTACTGTAATGAAATATTTAAAAAAAATGGGTTTAGATGAAAAAAAAGCTAACCAAGTTTATACATCTGGCCAAGCTGCTTTAGATCAACTCAAAATTATGAACTCTAAAAGCTTTTTTCACATAGGCCCGCCAAGAGATTTTGATTTATTCAAAACATTTGAAAATCAAAAAGTTGAAAAAATAGACAGCTGCGATTTTTTATTATGCACTGGATTATTTGATGAATATCAAACAGATTTAAAATTTTATGAAAAATTACTTCTAGATCATATCGAAAAAAAAATGATCTGCACCAATCCAGACCTTATTGTTTATCGAGGTGAAAAAAGGGAATTTTGTGCAGGTACAGTTGCAAAAATTTTTGAAAAGTTAGGTGGTAAAGTTAAATATTTTGGCAAACCTTATCCAGAAGTCTATGAAAAAGCATTTAACAAACTTAGAGGCAAAAAAGTGATTTGTATAGGTGATAATCTAAATACTGATATCAAAGGTGCGAATATACAAAATTTTGACTCTCTTCTAATAAATAATGGAATTCATAAAAGTGAAATAAGTAATGGTATTAAAGAATTAATAAAAAAGTATAATGTTAATGTTAATTATACTCAAACAGAGCTTAAATGGTAAATAATTTTAAAATTTATAAAAACTTTAATTTGTCCAAAAAGGACAAAGGGGCAATCATTTTAATCGGAAACTTTGATGGTCTTCATAGGGGGCATCAAAAACTATTTAATGAAGCAAAAAGTTTCAAAAAAAAATTTAAATTGAGAATGGGAGTAATTACTTTTGATCCAATACCAAAAATGTTTTTTAAAAAGCTTCGTAATTATAGACTTTCAATTTTTGATCAAAAAATTCAACTTTTAAAAAAAAATAATGTAGATTTTATTGTAAATCAAAAATTTGATATAAAATTTTCAAAAATAAGTTGTTACGATTTTATAAAAAAAATTTTATTTAATAAGGTTAAACCAAAATATATTTTTGTCTCAGACAATTTTAGATTTGGTTATAAACGGGCTGGCGATATAAAACTTCTTAAGTCATTGGAAAAAAATTTTGAATACAAAATTATTAATCCATCTCCTCTTAAAAGTAAAAAATTTGTAATCTCATCGACCTTGATTAGAAAAAATCTTGAAAAAGGAAATTTAAAAAAAGTAAAAAAATTTTTAGGGAGGAATTGGTGCATAGAGGGCAGAGTTGAAAAAGGAAGACAGCTTGGTAAAAAAATTGGATTTCCTACATGCAATATTGATATAAAGAATTATAAAATCCCAAAAATTGGTGTTTATGCGGTAAAAGTATCTTCTAAAAATAAAAGGAAATTAAAAGGCATTGCAAATATTGGATACAGACCAACATTTAATCAAAAAAAATTAGTTTTAGAAGTAAATATATTTAATTTTTCTGGAAATCTTTATAATAAAAATTTATCAATAGAATTTATAGGATTTATAAGAGGTGAGAAAAAATTTAATGGAGTACCTAATTTGAAAAAACAAATTAAAATGGATTGTAAAAAAGCAAAGGCAATATTATCGAATGAGTAAAAGTTCTGTAAATCTTCCGAAGACATCATTTTCAATGAGAGCAAATCTTCCTCTTAAAGAACCTGACCTTATCGACTATTGGAACAAAATCTCTCTTTATAAAAAGCTTCGTGATAATAGCAAAGGAAATGAAAAATTTGTTTTGCATGATGGTCCCCCATATGCAAACGGAAACATACATATGGGAACTGCTTTAAATAAAATTTTAAAAGATATTGTCACAAAGTTTCATCAGATGAATGGAAAAGACTCTGTTTATGTTCCAGGATGGGATTGTCATGGTTTACCAATTGAATGGAAAATCGAAGAACAATATAAAAAGAATAAAAAAAATAAGAACGATGTCCCAATAGTTGAATTTAGAAAAGAATGCAGAGATTTTGCAAATAAATGGATCGATGTTCATAAAAAACAGTTTCAAAGACTAGGCGTTATAGGAGATTGGAAAGATTATTACTCAACTATGAGCTTTAAAGCTGAAGCTCAAATAGTTAGAGAGTTAGCAAAGTTTCTAAAAGAAGGTAGTTTGTACAAAGGCTATAAACCTGTCTTATGGTCCACCGTTGAAAAAACTGCTTTAGCAGATGCCGAAGTAGAGTACATGGATCATATTTCTGATACTATTTATACTTCATTTCCAATTAATAAAACCTCAAATAAAAGCCTTGAGGGTTGTGAAATTATTATTTGGACTACAACTCCCTGGACTATACCAGCAAACAAGGCACTAGCTTATAATAAAAAAATTAGCTACCAAATAATTAAGATTGAAGATCAGGGTGATTTTAAAAATAGAAAAATTGTTATCGCTTCTGATTTACTAGAGCAAGTTTTGAAAGAATGTGAGATAAAAAAGTTTGAGAAACTTCAAAAAATATCAGGTAAAGAATTTGAAAATGTAGTCTGTATTCACCCTTTAGAAAAAGAGGGTTACACCTATGATATTCCCATGTTAGAGGCAAGCTTTGTTACAACTGAGCAGGGTTCAGGAATAGTTCATTGTGCACCAAGTCATGGACCTGACGATTTTAACTTATGTATAAACAATGGAATTCAGGCAGTTGAAACAGTAGATGATGACGGAAAATATACAAACAATATTTTAAATTATGAGGGAATACATGTTTTTAAAGCAAATCCAATTGTAATTGAAAGTCTAAAAAAAAATAAAAGATTACTTTCTAATGGAAAGTTGAACCATACTTACCCACATTCTTGGAGGTCGAAGGCGCCATTAATTCACAGAGCAACACCTCAATGGTTTATATCTATGGAAAGTCATGGACTTAGAAAAAAAGCTTTAATTGCAATTGATAAAACTGAATTTTATCCTAACAAAGGTAAAGATAGACTTAAATCGATGATAGAAACTAGACCAGATTGGTGTGTATCACGACAGAGGGTTTGGGGAGTTCCACTGCCCATATTTATCTCTAAAAAAGATAAGAAAGTTTTAGTTGATAAGGAAGTTTTTGAAAACATTGCTAAAATTTTTGAGAAAGAAGGTTCAGATTGCTGGTTTGAAAACAACAAACAAAAGTTTCTTGGAAAAAAGTATAATGAAAATGATTTTTACCAGACCACTGATATAGTTGAGGTCTGGTTTGATAGTGGTTCTACCCACTCTTTCGTTTTAGAGCAAAGAGATGATTTAAAATGGCCAGCATCTCTATATCTCGAAGGTTCTGATCAACATAGAGGCTGGTTCCACTCATCTCTCTTAGAGTCTTGTGGTACGAGAGGTGAAGCACCTTTCGAAGCTATTTTATCACACGGTTTCGTTGTAGATGGAAAAGGTTTAAAAATGTCAAAATCGCTAGGGAACGTAATTTCTCCAGAAGAAATTTTAAAAAAATATGGTGCAGATATTTTAAGGATCTGGGTAGCTGCATCAAATTATGCCGAGGACCTGAGGATAGATCATAAAATCTTAGAACAACATGCAGATGCCTATAGAAAACTTAGAAATACATTCAGATATTTGTTAGGTAACTTAAACGATGAATTGAAAGAAATTGATTTGGAAAAAATCAAATTTGATACACTACCGGAACTTGAACAATTGATGCTTCATAAATTATATAATTTGAATGAAAGCTTTATGAAACATTTTAACTCTTACAACATCCATTTAATTTATAAAGATTTACTTAATTTTTGTACTGTTGATCTCTCATCATTTTATTTTGATATTAGAAAAGATACTTTGTATTGCGATGAAAAAAATTCCAAGAAAAGAAAAGACTGCCAATTATTACTTAATATAATTCTGGATAGTTTATTAAAGTGGTTCGCGCCAATACTATCATTTACTACAGAGGAAATATTTAAGTTAGTAAATAAAGATGATAGTGAAAAAAGTATTCACTTAAAAAAATTTAATAAATTTCCAAAGATATGGAATAATCCTGATCTAGAACAAAATTGGAAAAAGATAGTTGATATTAGAAATGAGGCAAACTCAAGCATTGAAGCCATGAGAGCTGAAAAAATTATAGGGTCTAGTTTAGAAGCAAACATAGAAATAGAATTAGATGAGGAAACTTATAATTTAGGAAAAAATTATGATTTTTCTGAAATATGCATTACTTCATCAGCAAAAATAGTTAATACAAAAAAAAAAGAAATTTCAATTAAGGTAAACACTGTCAAAGCAGAGGGACAAAAATGTCCAGTCTGTTGGAAAATAAATAAAAATGGATGTGAAAGAAATTCATGTTCTAATAAGAATAAAAGTGTATAAATTTTTAATTAACTCCGTATTTGTTTTAATTCTTTTTTGCATAGACAGATTTTCTAAAATTTATGTAATTGAAATTGCAGAAAAAACTAACGTTTCAGAAATATATTTAACTTCATTTTTAAACTCATATTTAGTTTGGAACACAGGAATTGCATTTGGATTATTTTCTCTTTCAAATGAATTCACTTACAATTTATTTACGACAATTATCGTACTAATAAACTTAATAATTATTTATTTGATAATATATATTAAAGATTTTAGAAAATATTTTTTTTTATTAATTCTTGGAGGGTCTTTTGGAAATCTTTTCGATAGACTTTACTATAAATCGGTGCCAGATTTTATTGATTTTCATATAGGTAATTTCCACTGGTTTATTTTTAATATTGCTGATATCTTTATAACTGTGGGTGTAGTTTGCCTTATTTTAGCTGAACTATTGTATAAAAAAGAAGTCAATGAATAAATTTTTTTTGATAGTTTTATTATTTGCTCTTTGTTCATGTCAAGGAGTTAAAGATGCTTTAACTGGAAAGAAGTATGAAAGTAGCGATGAGTTTCTTGTGATTAAAAAAAATCCTCTAGTCTTACCACCAAATTTTAATGATTTACCTACACCAAAGGATGTAGCTGATAACTCTCAAATTGAGAATATCGAAAATGAAATAGAAGATCTTTTAAGTTCAATTAAAGATGACGAAGAGGTTTTAGAATCATCTTCCTCTGGCGACACAGAGGATTTTGTTTTAGAAAAAATCAAGGATTAATGTTTTCTAAAAAAATCAAGATATCTTGTTTTAATCTAAAAAAAAAAAATAAAAAAAATATAAGAGAACTCTTAATTGAAATTTTAAAAAAAAAAAAAAATTATAGATTAATTGAGACTTTTTCAAATAAGTATCAGTATTCATATAACAAAAAAAAGATTTCTAAATTTAAAAAGTATAAAACAATAAGTATTTTTGGATTAGGTGGTTCGTCTTTGTGCATAAAAGCTATTTATGATTTTTTAAAATTTAAGATTAGAAAAAAAGTCTATTTTTATGACAACCTGGATGTAGTGGTTCCAAAAATAGATAAAAAGAAAAATCTAGATATCGTTATTTCAAAATCAGGTTCAACTCTTGAGACAATTGTAAACCAGAATATCTTCTCAAATAGTAAAAAGTTGTTTATTACTGAAAATAAAAAAAGCTACTTGATGGATTTAGCTTTAAAATTAAAATCAGAAATTATTGAACATCGAAATTTTGTTGGAGGGCGATACTCAGCTTTATCTGAAGTTGGAATGTTGCCAGCTGAACTCTTTGGACTAAAAAAAGATAAATTCAAAAAGTTTGATAATTTGATAAAAAATAGAGATTTTATGAATACACTTATTTATAACGTAGATATGATGCACAAGTTTTATTCATTAGGAAAAACTAACTCTGTATTGCTCAATTTTGATAAGAGTTTAATAAGCTTACTTGAGTGGTATCAGCAATTATTATCAGAGAGTTTAGGTAAAAATAGGAAAGGTTTTTTTCCAATCATTTCAAACTTACCTAAAGATAACCATAGCTTAATGCAGCTTTATTTAGATGGAAATAGAAATAATTTTTTTACAATATTTGATACCGTAGGTCACAAGACACCAAAAATTAAGAATAAGAATTTACTGTCAGGTTATAATTTTTTAAATAATCAGAGTGTTAAATCCGTCATGATTGCGCAGAAGAATTCATTAAAAAAAGTTTTAAAAAAACAAAACTTAAAGTTTAGAAATTTTGAAATATTGAATAAAGATGAGGAGAGTTTGGGAATAATTTTTACTTACTTAATGCTTGAAACAATGTTATTAGGGAAATTGATGAAAATAAACCCATTCAATCAGCCAGCAGTTGAATCGATTAAAAAAGAGACAAAAAGAATACTTAGTTAGATTTTTTCCCAAAAACAAAAGTTGATAAACCATAACTTTTTTTATCAATTACTCTAAATTTTTTCGGGTACCTATCTAAATCACCTTTTTTCCTATGAATAATAATTATACCATTTTCTTCCAAGATATTCACTTCAATAATATTTTTAATCAATAATTCAATTTTTTTTTCTTTATAAGGTGGATCACAAAAAATTATATGAAATTTTTGATCCATTTTAAAAGTATTGCTATCTATTTTAAATGCATCAATATCTATTACTTTTGATTTGTTTTGGTATTTAAGGTTTGAAATATTTTTTTTTAAAATTTCTAAAACCGGAGGATAGTTTTCAAGAAAAAATACCGATTTTGAACCTCTAGAGATACACTCTAATCCAAATGAGCCTATTCCTGAAAATAGATCTAAAACTTTACTTTCTTTAAGATAAAAATTTATAAAATTAGCATGAGTTAAAATATTAAAGATAGACTCTTTAGCCATATCTTTTAAAGGCCTAGTTGTTTTATCGCTGGGCATAATTAGTTTTTTCCCTTTATTTGAGCCTGAAATTATTCTCATAATTTAATAACTTTATGACCGATATCTCTTCTAAAATAACCGTTCTTCCAATTTAATTTTTTAATTAAATTCATTACTTCGACTCTGCATGCCAAAAAATCATCTGAGGTTGAAACAAAGTTTAGTACTCTTCCACCATTAGAAAAAATACCTTCTTCTGTTTTTAGTGTACCTGCATGAAAAATATTTTGGTTTTCAAGCGGTTTAAGTTGTTCTAAGTCTTGAATTTCAATATTGTTCTCAAATTTTTCTGGGTATCCATTTGAACACAAAACAACACAAATACTTTTAGATTCTGAAAAATTAATTTTCAATTTATTTAATGTGCCGTCACAGCATGATGTTAATATATCCATTAAATCTGTTTTAAGAATAGGCAAGATTGTTTGACACTCAGGGTCTCCCATTCTCACATTAAATTCTATTAAAAAGGGTTCACCGTTTTTGATCATGAGGCCAATGTATAGAAAACCTTTATAGTCTCCACCATGCTCACTAATTGCATTTAAAGTAGGCTCAATTATTTTTGTTTTGATTTTAAATTCCAGATGATCATTTAGAAGTCTTGATGGTGAATAACAACCCATACCCCCTGTATTCTTGCCTGTATCACCTTCACCAACTCTTTTGTGGTCTTGAGCTGAACCAAAAAATTTGTAATTCTTACCATCAGTCACTATGAAATAGCTCATTTCCTCCCCATCTAAAAACTCCTCAACTAAAATTTGTTCAGCAATACCAAATTTTCCATTAAAAATTTCCTCAGAAGCCATTTTTGCATCATTGAAATTTTTACATATATAAACACCTTTTCCTGATGCTAAACCATCAGCCTTTATGACAATTGGAAAAAGACTATTTTTTAAAAAGTGCAATGTTTCATTCAAACTCTCATAAATTTTGAACCTTGATGTAGGAATGTTGTTTCTTTGACAAATTTTTTTGGTAAAAATTTTTGAACCCTCGAGTTTTGATGATATTTTATCTGGACCAAAAACTCTTATCGGTTTTCCCTTAAAATAATCAACAATCCCGTTTACCAAAGGTTTTTCTGGTCCAACCACTAAAAAATTGACTTCTTTTTTTATGCAATATTTTTCTAGTTCGGAAAAATCATTAGGATCTAAATTGACATTCTGAGCAATAAAACTAGTGCCCGCATTCCCAGGGAAGCAAAAAATTTTTGACACTTTTTTCGATTTACTAAGTGTATGGCAAATTGCATGCTCTCTACCACCACTTCCAATAATTCCTACATTCATCTATAGTGATCTTATAACTAAAAAAATGAAAAATAAATTAGCTAAATTAAAATACTTGCCGAATAAATTTGAAATAATTGAACCAGGCGATCATGTAATTTGTGCAGTATCCAAGCAGAAAATATATCTGCAAAATCTCAATTATTGGAATGTTGAACTTCAAGAAGCTTATTTTTCTTACAAAGAAGCACAATTAAAAAGAGAAGATGAAAAAAATTGACAAATCATTTCCATCTATCATGGGACCATATCCATTGAGAAGGGTTTTTTCTGATTTTTTTCTCTAACCATTGATTTATTTTTAGACTGATTGAAGCCTCATCGGTATTCTCTCCAATAATTAACTGCTCATCAAAAGTGATCTTAAAATAAATTTTGTCATATCTTTCAATATGAACCGGCTGAATTTTACATTTAAATTTTTTTACGAATTGTGCGGGGATAGTAGTCGTAAGTGCTGGATGATTAAAAAAATTTATTTTTTCACCCTCACTTACTCTTTGATCTATCATAATGGCAAGACTCGTACCTTGTTTGAAAAATCTTAAAGACTCTCTTACTCCATTAATTCCTTTTTTAATTTGATTTTTACAAATATATTTTTTACGAAGTGGTTCCATTATTGAGTTAACCATTTTATTATTTAAAGGTCTATAAATTGCTGTTAAATTTATACCTGCTTTTTCGATAGCCATAGCCATCAACTCAAAGTTACTGAAATGAGCTGAAACAAAAATAACTGGTTGTCCTTTCTTTATCTCATCTAACTTTTCGATATTTTCAATTTTAATGTATTTATCCAAATCACCTTTTCTAAAATTAGCTATATAAGGATACTCTGATAAAATTCTTCCATAATTGCCCCACATTTCTTTTGAAATATTTTCTATTTTTTCTTTGGTTAAGGTTGTATCTAATTTAGCCAAATTATTTTTAATTATCGTTTTTGATCTAAAAAGGGGGCCAAACGTCTTTCCAAGTATACACCCAAACTCTGATGCAATTTTATATCCTAAAAGCTTAAATAAAATGAAAAGAATAATAATTAAAATATATTCAAAAAAATATCTTATAAACTTCATAATTTCTCATTCAAATATTTATAAAATTTTTTTTCTTGGTCAATCATTAATTCAATCCTTAAAAAATTTATATTTTTTCGAAAGGATTTTTTTATCCTTAAATAATCTTTTTCTGTCGTTAATAATTCGCAGCCTTTTCTTTTGGCTAATTCTTTTAACTTTTGTAAGTCTGTTTCTTCATAATTATAATGGTCAGGAAATTTTTCGTGCCCATAAAATTTAATTTTCACGCTTTTGAGAGTGTCAGAGAATGTATGTGAATTACCTATACCACTAAATATGAGAAATTTTTTTTTCTTTAATTTTGAGTAGTCTTTAGGCACATATTTTCCTTTAAAAATTTTAATGTTTGGATTAATTTTCTTAACTTTATTTATAAAATCCTTTGACTCTTTGTTTATATTTCCATTAATAAAAACTATGTCGTAATATTTTAGGTAATTTAATCGTTCTCTTAACGGTCCAGCTGGAATTACCAGCCCGTTCCCATCTAATTTCACTGAATTAAAACAAACAATTTTTAAATCATAATTAATTGTTTTTTCTTGTAACCCATCGTCAAAAATTACTATTTTCGCTTTTTCTTGCTCTGCTTTTAATAACGATAGTTCTCTGGTTTTTTCAAAAATTACCTTGTGTTTTGTCTCTAAAAGTCTTTTTTCATCTATTTGTGAGGTATAATTTTTTTTAATTATAAAAGTTTTAAATTTTTTTTTAAAATAACTTGCTAAATTACTTACAAGTGGAGTTTTCCCAGTTCCACCAATGTAAATATTTCCAACGCAAATCGTCCTAAAATCATAATAATTCTTTTTTGTTTTATTGTTTTCATAATAGTTTTTAACGATTACTATTAAAGATATTGGTAATAGCAAAAAAGATATTAAATTAAAGTAATTTTTCTTATCCCAGAATTTTGGTTTATAAAATTTCATAAAACAATTTCTCTTATCTCTTTAAAATTTTTTTTTAAAATTAAATTTCCCATTACCTTTAGTTTTTTAATTTTTTTTGAATTATTCTTTTTATCCTTAATTAGACTATATGCTTTTTTTTCTAAATCTTTATTGTTAGATACTCTTAAGGATAACTTCTCTTTTTCAAGCATTTTATAAATATCCTTAAAATTGAAAGTGTAATTTCCGTGTAAAGTTTTACAGCCGAATCTGAGTGCCTCCAAAGGATTTTGCCCCCCTTTTGGCACTAAAGATCCACCTAAAAAAACAACATTGCTTATCTTATAAAATGACTTATTTTCTCCATAACTATCAACTATGTAAACGTCGCAATCTTTGAGATTTCTTTTATTTTCACTATGTTTTACAATTTTTAATTTTTTTCTATCTAGCATTTGAGCAATTTCGTCTGTTCTTTCAACATGTCTTGGAATCATAACTGTTAAAAGATTGCTTATCTTTTTTTTAAATTTAATGTGTAAATTAGCAAAGATTTCTTCCTCATTATAATGAGTGCTAGCTGAGCATAAAATATTTTTTTTTTTAAAATATTGTTTTTTAATTTCCTTAAATTTTTGTTTTTGTGTATTTACAAACTTAAGATTTCCTAAAAATTTCAATCTTTTTACCCCCAACTTTTTGAAATACTGAAAAGTTTCTTTATTTTGAGGAAAAATATAATAAAATTTTTTTAGTATATTTTGACCTAAATGTCCTAAGGCTAACCATCGTTTAAATGATTTTTGGCTCATTCTAGCATTAATTAATACAATTTTGATATTTCTTCTTTTTAGTTCATGAATCATAGTTGGCCATATCTCAGACTCTGCAAAAAAAACACATGATGGTTTCCAATGATTTAAAAAATTTTTAATTATGAAGATATTATCTAATGGGTAAAATTGATGTAAAGTTTTCTTAAATCTAAATTTTTCAAATATTTTTGATGAGCTTAATGTAGAGGTTGTAACTAAAATTTGATTGACGTTAACTTTTTTTTCTAACTTTTGAATTAGTGGTACAATACTTAAAAATTCACCAACACTTGAGCAGTGAAACCATGCTAATTTACCCTTATTTCTTTTTTTCTTCAAAAATGAAAACTTTTCCAAAAATCTCTTAGGATTTTCTTTTTTTTTTATTATTCTGAAGATTATAATTAATGGAGACAATATTATGATTAAAAAAACCAAAAAATTGTAAATTATTATCATCAATTTTTTTGAATTTGCTTTTCGTAGAAATTTTTATAAATCTTCGAATTTTTAATTAACTCGTCATGTGTTCCTTCACCAATTACTTTTCCTTTATCAATGACGTATATTTTATTTGAATTTAATATGGTTGACAATCTATGTGCGATTACCAAGGTAGTTCTACCCTTAGTCAAATAATTTACAGCGTCTTGAATTTTTTCTTCTGTTTCTGCATCTAATGATGATGTTGCTTCATCTAAGAGAATAATCTTACTTTTTTTAAGTATGGCTCTTGCAATAGAAAGCCTTTGTTTTTCTCCACCAGATAATCTAATACCGTTTTCTCCTATCAAGGTGTTGTATTTGTTAGGAAGATTATCGATAAATTCTGAAGAGTAAGATAATCTCGCTGCCTCGTGTATTTGTTCATCGGAGGCATCTAGATTTGCATATCTAATATTATTTAATACTGTGTCATCAAATAATGTCGTTTCTTGACTTACTAAAGATATATTATTTCTAAGTGATGATAGTTTTTTCGAGTAAATTGATTGATTGTCAACTTTTATATCGCCACTTTGTGGGTCATAAAATCTTGGTATTAAGTTTAGAATAGTTGATTTTCCAGCCCCACTGTGACCAACCAAAGAGGTCATTTTACCTCCAGCTATTAACAAATCTATTTCTTTCAGAACTATTTTATCTTCTTCATTGTAATTAAAGTTCACTTTTTGAAATTCAATATCTCCATTATTTAAATTAATGTCATCTAAACTTCTGTCCTCTGAAATTTTTTCTTTTAGATCAATAATGGGTAAAATTCTTCTCGCACCGGCTAAACCCTGATTAATCGTAATATTAAGCGTAGCAAGTGATCGTACAGGCTGATACGCTAACATCATCGCAGCCAAAAATGAGAAAAAATTACCAATGCCCAACTCATTGTTAATTATTAGATTACCAGAATAAAAAATTAATATTGCAATCATAATACCTGTTAGAACCTCCATTATAGGAGAAGATCTTGCGTAAATTTCGTTTAATTTTTTTCCTCTTTGCATAAGCTCTTTCAAAGCTCCATCAGCTCTTGCTGTTTCATATGACTCTTTTTGAAATATCTTAATCAGTTTATGATTTTTAAAAATTTCAATTAAATATGTATTTAACTCTCCCGCTTTATCCATTGCTTGTGTAGTCACTTTTGTAATTCTTTTTCCTAATAGATTTGCAAAAAAACTTGCCAATGGAATCATTATTATTGCAACAATCGATAGTTTCCAATTTTGATAAAACATAACAGACAAAAGACCTATAAGAGTAAGAGAGTCTTTAAATAAATTTAATATTGCTACACTTACTAATGCTGTCATAAAATTAACATCACTAATTAAATTTGTAATTATTTTTCCTGAATGACGTTTTTCAATGAAAGCAGTATCTGCCTTTATTAAAGCCCTCATCATATCTAGTTGTAAAGACTTTTTAACCTCTTCTGATATTCTAATCATAATTACTTTTGCCCCATAAAGCGATAGCCCTTTACCAACAAATGCAAGTATTATAAAGAGAGGAATTATATAAATTAAAGTTCTATCTTTGTTTAAAAAAATTCTTTCAATTGCAGGATCAAGTAAATAAGCAATAGACGAGGTACTTGCAGCCAAAATAACTGAAAAAAATAATGCTAAGAATATCTTGTTTAAATATTTTTTCGTGTAATCTTTGTATAATCTTTTTAATAATTCAGTATTTTTCATTAAAAAAAATCACCAATTAAAATATTTATAAAAACAAGTAACCCTAAAAAGTTATTACTTTTAAACTTTTTTAAACACATATGACCTTGAGAAACTTTTAAAGGTTTTACCTGAAACAGTATTAAATGCAAAAAAATTAAAATAGAAAATAAAAAATAATAAAGACTAAAAGACATCAATATTCCTGTTAGAAAAATAGATATATAAAAAATTAGATAGCATAGAAATAAAAATAATTTTGGATTTTTTTTAAATTTTATTGATGTTGATTTTACTCCTATTATTTCATCATCTTTAATATCTTGAAACCCATATATTGTGTCGTATCCTAGTGTCCAAAATATGGCTCCAAAATAAAATAATAAAGGATAAAAGCTAAATTCATTTGTTAAAGACATCCATGCCATTATCAATCCATAATTAAAAGTAAACCCTAAAAAAAGTTGAGGCCAATATGTAAATCTCTTCATTAAAGGGTAAGAAAATGCAAAAGGCATAGAGGCTAAACCCAAAACAATTGTAATATTATTGAATTGAACTAAAATTATAAAAGCTAAGGAGCATAAAATGAAAACATAAATCAATCCTGATTGCACAGAAATTTTTCCAGACGCAATTGGTCTATCCTTAGTTCTTTCAACCATAGTATCAATTTTTCTATCTAAAATATCATTCACAATACATCCTGCAGACCTCATCAGTACAGCTCCACAAAAAAATAATAAACAATGTTTTAGAAAGATATAATTATTATCGGAATATTGATTAGCTAGCCCAAGACCCCACAAACATGGCCAGAACAGAAGCATAAAACCAATAGGTTTTTTAAGTCTTGTTAATTCTAAAAATAATTCAAAATTTTTCATGATAATTTTCTTGTAAATAACAAAGCATCGTTTCATAATCAAATTGATTCGCTATGGATATTGACTACACAGTTACAGCCCTAATGTTTCCAGCAATACCGCTAATTATGGGTGTTTATAGTAATAGATTTCATACTTTAAGTAATTTGATTAGAAAAATTCATGATGAACACGTATTTGAAAAACATACGCCACCTGAGTGGAAAAATCAGTTAATAAATCTCAATAATAGAATTAGTGTTTTGAAGTTAACGATAATGTTTTCAGCTTTTGGTTTTTTATTCAACATGCTAACTGTTTTTGCTCTTTATTTGGACAAAATATTAGTTGCAAGAATTATTTTTGGCTCTTGTTGTCTTTCAATGATGGTGTCTATAGTCTTTTTTATAAGAGAAATTCAAATTTCTACAAAAGCTCTTAAATTGCATATTTCAGATATGGATGTACAGTTTAAGGAGTAATTATTGCAGGTCCCAAAATTTTTCTTCCTTCTAAATCCTGATGTGCAAGTGATGCGTCTCTTAAAGAATATTTCTTAAATATTTCAACTTTAACTGCTTTTGATTTAACCATTTCAAAAAGTTTATTTGATGCTTCGTCTAATTCTTCTCTTGTAGAAGTATAGTGTGCAATACTAGGTCTTGTCAGATATAATCCTTTTGGTGCAATAAGTTTTCCAACATCAACAGGATCTAATTTTCCAGATGCGTTTCCGAATGAAACCATTGTTCCACGCATTTTTAAACAACCCAATGAATCTTCTAAAGTATTTTTTCCAACTCCATCATATACTACTGGTAAACCCTCATTGTTAGTTAATTGTAAAACTTTATCTTTAAAACTTTCTTTATTATAATTTATTACTTCATCACATCCGAATTTTTTTGCCAGTTTGATTTTTTCGTCAGATCCTACTGTTCCTATTACTTTGCAGCCCAAACTTTTAGCCCACTGGCAAAAAATTTGACCAACTCCACCAGCAGCAGCGTGGAATAAAACTGTCTGACCTTTTTTTACAGGATAAGTTTTGTGGAGTAGATAAAAAGTTGTTAAACCTTTGGTCATTAAACAAGCTACAATATCAAGATCTATTCCATCTGGCACCTTAACTAAATTCTTTGTTGGATAAATTCTATGTGTTGAATATGAACCAAGAGGTGCAGCTGCGTAAGCTACTTTATCACCTTCTTTAAAATTTTTAACACCTAACCCAACTTTTTCTATAATCCCTGCACCTTCAAGTCCAATACCAGATGGAAGAGGGACAGGATATAATCCAGATCTATGATATGTATCAATGAAGTTCAAACCTATGGCTGAATGTTTTATTAAAACTTCATTTTCTTTAGGTTCAGAAACAGATAATTTTTCGTATTTTAAAACTTCAGGACCCCCAGTTTTTGAAAAATTTACAGAATACATTTAATATTTTGCGAAAGTACCATTTTGATAATCATTTATTGCTTCAATAATCTCAGCTTTTGTATTCATTACAAACGGACCCCCTCTAGCTATTGGTTCTCCAATTGGTTTACCTGCAATAAATAAAAATTCACTTTCTTTTTCAGCTTTTACTTGAAGGTTCTTACCTCGTTTTAATAATATCAAATTTGAATCATTTGTTTTTTCATGATTAGTTTTACCCACTTTTAATTGACCCTTAAGCAAATAGATAAATGAATTGTGTCCTTCTGGAACCTCGCAAGAAAATTCCTTTTTATTTTTTAATACAATGTGAAAATAGATTGGTTCAACATTATGATTTTTTTCAGGACCTTCAACATCTTTATACTTTCCAGCAATTACTTTAACTATCTTTTCATCATCACTATGAGCTCCAAGCTCTTTATTTTTTATATAAATATACTCAGGTTTATTTTTTTTTAATTTTGCAGGCATATTAATCCACAATTGAAATCCAAGTAATTGACCATCAGACATTGCAGGCATTTCAGAATGTATTATTCCTCTCCCAGTTTTCATCCACTGCACATCTCCTGATGACATAATTCCTTTAGCTCCAGTACTATCCTCATGCTCAAATTTCCCTCTAAGCATATAAGTAACTGTTTCAATGCCTCTATGAGGATGAGGTGGAAATCCTGCAACATAATCATCTTTATTTTCTGAACCAAATTCATCTAACATTAAAAATGGATCAATATAATCTGCCTCTGGTGTACCTATACTTCTCTTAAGTTTAACACCCGCACCGTCAGATGTTTTAATAGAATTTACAATTTTTTTGATTTCAATATTTGACATGATTTTAGTTTAATTATGTTTCAAACTATTTCAAGTAGTCCTTTTAAATTTTTAATTTCCTTTTTTGGTTTATAATCAAGATTATCGAAATGAGAATTGTTACGATTAACCCAGACAGCATTATAACCAAAATTACCACCGCCTGATACATCCCAAGTGTTAGCGCTCAAAAAAACAACTTCTTTGGGTTGTATTTTATATTTATTTATTGGAAGATCGTAGACTCTTGAGTCAGGCTTGTAAACTTTTACCTCTTCAATCGAAAAAAGATTGTCAAAAGTAGCATCTAAGTTATTAGTACTTACTAGTTCATTAATTAAATCTGGAGTACCGTTTGAAAGTATTGCGAGCTTTAGATTTTTCTTTTTTAAATTTGTTAAAACCTCTTTTACCTCTGGATAAGGGGATAAAACTTTATAAAGGTTTAGTAATTCACTTCTCATTTTTTTATCTATGTTAAAAACATTCATAGATTTATCCAAACTATCTTCAGTTATTTGCCAAAAGTTTTTATGTCTTTTCATTAAACTTCTCAACCAAGTATATTCAAGTTGTGTAGTCCGCCAAAAATTTGCAAAGGCTTCCCACTTATCTCCTATTTTATGTTTACATTTTTCTGCCGCCGAATTTACGTCAAATAATGTTCCATAAGCATCAAATACTATTGCTTTAAAATCCATACTTAAATTTAGGTTTTTATATTATACTATATTTTATGAATATTAGATTATATCACTCAAACAGTATAGTCGAAAATACAACTAAGTCGCTTTCAAAAGAACATGGTCATTATGTAGCAAACGTAATGAGACTTAAATTAGGTTCCCGAATAAATTTTTTTAATAAAGATGGAGAGTGGGAAAGTGAAATAACTTTTATTCAAAAAGATAAGGTTGAAGTAAAATTTTTAAAAAAAATAAAACAAGCAAACAATCCATCTAAAATTGAACTTGCAATTTGTTTAGTCAAAAAAACTCCAATGGAAACTATTTTACAAAAGTCTACCGAATTAGGTGTGAGTAAAATAATTCCAATTGTTTCTGAGAGAACAGAAGTAAAAGACTTAAATTATGAAAGAGCAAGAAAAATAGTTATTGAAGCTACAGAACAATCCAATCAACTAAATCCTCCAGAAATTTCGGAAGTTAAAAAACTTAAAGACTTTTTAAAAAACATCGATGACACTACTAAACTTTTATTTGCAGATGTGAATTCTCAAAATGTTTTAAAAAATGATAATATAAAAAAAACAGAAGCTTTAAGTGTTTTGATAGGACCCGAAGGTGACTTTTCACCAGCTGAACGCGAGTCGATTTTGAAAGTTCCTGATGTTAAATCTTTTACTATATCTAAGAATATTTTAAGATCAGATACTGCCGTTATAACCGCTATTTCATTAGTGAATTTCGTCTATTTCAATTCATAATTGTCGCATTAATTGAATTTGTTAATTGAATTAAAAACTGTATAAAAACGAAATAAAAATGCTGAAAAAATTATTATATACTTTTGTTTTATTAATATCTTCTACCTCATATGCCAACGAGCCAAAAGATTGGCAGCTAGGATTCCAGAATCCAGCTTCTCAATCTATGTATGAAATTGTAAAATTTCATGATTATATGTTAGTGCCAATAATTGTTGCGATAAGTGGGTTTGTATTATTTTTAATGGCTTATACATGTATCAGATTTAGAGCTTTAAGAAATCCTAATCCATCTAAAAGAACACACAATGTTGCTGTTGAAATACTTTGGACACTCATTCCGTGTTTAATTCTTATTGTGATGGCAGTTCCATCTTTTAAAATACTTTATTCACAAGACACAATTCCTAAAGCTGATGTTACAATTAAAGCCATAGGTTACCAGTGGTATTGGGGCTATGAATATCCTGATGAGAATATTATATTCGACTCTTACATGGTAGAGGAAGAAGATTTAAAACCAGGTCAACCTAGACTTTTGGCAGTTGATAATGAAGTTGTAGTGCCAGTAAATAAAGTTGTTAAAGTTTTAATAACAGCTAACGATGTTTTGCATGCTTGGGCTCTACCATCATTTGGAGTAAAAAGAGATGCGATGCCTGGAAGAGTAAATGAAACTTGGTTTAAGGCAGATAGGGTTGGAACGTATTACGGACAATGCTCAGAATTATGTGGTATTAAACATGCATTCATGCCAATTACGGTTAGAGTTGTAACAGATGAAGAATATAACGCTTGGTTAGAGGAAGCCAAAATAAAGTTTGCAAAAGAGGAAATAAACAATAATAAAACTAAATTACTAGCGAAAAATTAATATGACAACAGTTGCTTCACAAGATCATTCACATCATCATCCAACAGGATGGAAACGATGGGCTTACTCAACAAATCATAAAGACATAGGTACAATGTATTTAATCTTTGCGATTATTGCTGGAATAATCGGAACTGCTTTTTCGGTTTTAATGAGAATGGAGTTGATGCATCCAGGCGATGGAATACTAGGTGGTAATTATCACTTATATAATGTTTTAGTAACTGGTCATGGTTTAATAATGATTTTCTTTATGGTCATGCCGGCAATGATTGGTGGTTTTGGAAATTGGTTTGTACCAATTATGATAGGAGCCCCTGACATGGCTTTTCCAAGAATGAATAATATATCTTTTTGGTTACTACCAGTGTCATTCATTTTATTACTTTCATCAATATTTGTAGATGGACCTCCAGGCGCACAAGGTGTAGGAGGAGGCTGGACAATCTATCCACCACTGTCATCTAAAACTGGTCAACCGGGTCCTGCAATGGATTTAGCAATACTTAGTCTTCATATAGCGGGAGCCTCTTCAATACTCGGTGCTGTAAATTTTATAACTACGATATTAAATATGAGAACTCCAGGCATGACTTTGCATAAGATGCCATTGTTTGCTTGGTCAATTCTTGTAACGGCTTTTTTATTACTATTATCTTTACCAGTTTTAGCTGGAGCAATAACAATGTTGTTAACGGACAGAAATTTTGGAACAGCATTTTTTGATGCACAAACCGGTGGAGATCCACTTTTATTTCAACATTTATTTTGGTTCTTTGGTCATCCAGAGGTTTATATTTTGATTTTACCTGGTTTTGGAATGATAAGTCATATTGTTTCAACATTTTCAAAAAAACCAGTTTTTGGATATTTAGGTATGGCTTATGCGATGGTCGCGATTGGTATTGTTGGTTTCGTAGTTTGGGCGCATCACATGTATACGGTAGGACTAAACACTGATACAAAAGCATATTTTCTAGCAGCAACAATGATCATTGCTGTTCCCACAGGAATAAAAATTTTCTCTTGGATAGCAACTATGTGGGGTGGTTCTATATCTTTTAAAACTCCAATGATGTGGGCTCTTGGTTTCATTTTCTTATTTACAGTTGGAGGTGTTACTGGTGTAGTTCTAGCTAATGCTGGTGTTGATACAGCCTTACACGATACATATTATGTAGTAGCACACTTTCATTATGTTTTATCACTCGGAGCAGTTTTTGCAATTTTTGCAGGGTTCTATTATTGGTTTGGAAAAATGTCTGGTTATGAATATTCAGAATGGCTTGGACAACTACATTTTTGGCTAACATTTATTGGAGTAAATTTAATATTTTTCCCTCAACATTTTTTAGGACTAGCTGGTATGCCAAGAAGATATGCCGATTATCCAGATGCTTTTGCAGATTGGAATTATATTTCTTCAATTGGCTCATATATTTCAGTAGTAGGATTAGCCATATTTTTAATTAATTTAGCTTACGCATTTATGAAGAAAAAAGCAGCAGCTCAAAATCCATGGGGAGAAGGTGCAACTACTTTAGAGTGGACAGTACCATCGCCACCAAACTTCCATACATTTGAGGAATTACCTAAAGTAAATGAGTACGGGGAAGCTGAAAAAACAAGCACGTAATTATTGGCAATAAATGACAACTTATAATTCTAGAGCAAAAAGTATTTCACTATTTGATACATCCATTTTCTTAGAATTACTAAGACTGATGAAACCTAGAGTAATGTCATTGGTGATATTTACCTGTGCGGTTGGTTTGTTAACTGCCCCAGGCGAAATTAGTTTTATTAAATCAATAACAAACATTTTTTTTGTGACACTTGGTGCTGGAGCAGCAGGAGCTCTTAACATGTGGTATGAGGCAGATTTAGACAAACTAATGAGCAGGACATGTTTAAGGCCACTCCCAACAGGAAAACTAAAAAAGAAACATGCACTTATTTTTGGAATAGTCCTATCAGCAGTTTCAGTTTTAGGACTTTACTATTTTTCAAACCTGTTATCTGCTTTAGTTTTGCTTTTTACAATTAGTTTTTATTTATTTGTTTATACAATTTGGCTTAAAAGAAGAACACCACAAAATATAGTAATTGGTGGAGCATCTGGTGCGCTACCCCCTGTAATCGGATGGACAATTGTTACTAATTCTTTAAGTTTGGAAGCACTATCATTTTTTTTGATAATATTTTTTTGGACACCTTCACATTTTTGGGCTTTAAGTCTGTATAAAGTAGGCGATTATAAAAGGGCTAAAATTCCAATGTTACCAGTTACAAATGGTATAGAAAATACAAAAAAAAATATTTTTGTATACTCACTTCTAATGCTCCCAACATTGGCTCTACCTTACATAATAGGTTTTGTTGGAGAATTATTCCTTGTTAGCACTTTTGGTCTAACAATTTATTATATTTTATTATGTTATGCTTTATTAAAAACAAAAAAAGATTCCTTTAATTTACAAAAAGCCAAAAGAGTTTTTGGTTACTCAATCTTTTACTTGTTCTTTATATTTGTTTTATTTTTAATTGATAAATTATTATAATGGAAGTCGACAAAAAAATTAAAAAAAAGAATATATTTACTGCTATTGGACTTATAGTATTTATCTTATTGCTTTTTGTTTTTACACTTTACAATGTTGGGGTTTTTGAAAGAGCCATATGATTAGTAAAAAAAACCTAACACCATTAATTTTATCTTTAATATTTTTTTTAATGCTAGGATTATCATTTGCTGCTGTTCCACTGTATGATTTATTCTGCCGTGTCACAGGATTTGGGGGCACTACTCAAATCTCAAAAGAAGCTCCAAAAATAGTAATTGATAAACCTGTTAGAGTAAGATTTGACACAAATGTTCAAACAGACTTGGCTTGGAATTTTAAAGCGAGTAAATCTTTATATGATATTAAACCAGGCAAGGTTTATAAAGTTGAGTTTGAAGTAGAAAACTTTGGAAAAGAACCATCAAGTGGAGTTGCAAGTTACAACGTATCCCCATCAACCTTTGGACAATATTTTAATAAACTAGGATGTTTTTGTTTTGAAAAGCAAACTCTCAAAAGTGGAGAAAAAATGAGTTATATTTTAACTTTCTATTTGGATCCTGAAATGGTAAATGATCCAAAAACTAAAAACATTGATGATATTACAATGTCATATACATTTTTTTCTTCTGACTATTACAAACAATCAAAGGTTAATTAATTATGAGCTCTAAAGATCAAAAACATGATTACCACTTGGTTGATCCAAGTCCGTGGCCAATCTATACATCTTTTGCTACCTTAATTACTGCTGTGGGATCGGTTTATTATTTTCATTCAAAAGTCATGTGGGCTATGTTACTTGGTTTTGCTCTTTTAATTTATGGAGCGTACATGTGGTTCAGAGATGTTGTTAATGAAGCTGAACATCAAGGTCACCATACTCCAGTTGTTCAGATACATCATCGTTATGGAATGACATTGTTTATAGCATCTGAAGTAATGTTTTTTGTTGCCTGGTTTTGGGCTTACTTTGACGCTAGTTTGTATCCAAGCGCTTTTGTTGGTGGAGTTTGGCCGCCTAAAGATATTGAAGTTTTTAACCCATGGGATATCCCATTAATCAACACACTGGTTTTATTATTATCTGGAACAACTGTTACATGGGCTCATCACTCTTTATTAGAGGATGATAGAAAAGGTTTTATCCAAGGTTTATGGGCAACAGTTCTACTAGGTTTCTTTTTTACTCTTCTGCAAATATATGAGTATCAACATGCAAGTTTTGATTTCTCAGGACATATTTACGGCGCAACATTTTATATGGCCACAGGCTTTCATGGCTTCCACGTTGTAATTGGAACTATCTTTTTAGCTGTTTGTTTGTGGAGAGGAAAACTTGGTCATTTTAATAAGGATCATCATTTTGGATTTGAAGCTGCAGCATGGTACTGGCATTTTGTTGATGTAGTTTGGTTGTTTCTATTTGCAGCGATCTACGTTTGGGGAAGCTAATTTAATTGAGATATAAGTTTCTTTTCACAATATTTGTTTCTTTTTTTATTACAATTTTTCTCGCTCTTGGGTTTTGGCAGTTATACAGACTTGATTGGAAAAATAGTCTTATTGAGGAAATAAACTCTTCTCTCATGAATGATCCAGTAAAATTTGAAGTACAAAAAATTAAAAACTTTCAAAAAATTAAATTTGAAGGAAAAATTGATAATGAGAATTTAATTTATTTATATGGACTCAGTGAAAATGGAGAACCAGGTTTTAATATAATTAAAGAAGTTGATATTGAAGGAGTAAACTTTTTAATTAATCAAGGATGGATACCAAGAAATCTGAAAGGCGAGTCTTTTGATCTTAAACAATCGGAATATTTCGGCATTACGAAGTTAAAATCAAATAAAAATTACTTTAAACCTAATAATGATTTATCAAAAAATTACTGGTTTAAACTTGATGATATTGATTTAAAAAAATATACTGGTAAAACATTTTCTCCTTTTATAATTTTTATTCAAAACGGAGAACAAACAAACTCTTTTCCAATACCAAAAAAAATTTCATCAGATCTGCCTAACAATCACCTTAAATACTCTTTAACATGGTTTTCAATAGCGATATCAATTCTTTTGATATATCTATATTTTAGAAAAAAAAATTATTAATGGAATATATAAGTACAAGAAGCGATAATAAGAAGTTCTCTTTCAGTGAGGTATTTCTAAAAGGTCTCGCTGATGACGGGGGCCTTTTTATACCGCTGAATATTAAAAAATTTGATGAGAGTAAAATGAACTCCCTAAAAGAATTAAGTTATGTAGATCTCGCTACTGAAATTATTAATTTATACACCGGTGATTTTTTAAGCAAAAAAGAATTAAATAAAATTGTTAAAAAATCATATTCTAACTTCAGAGAAAAAGATGTTGTTAAAATAGTTGGGTTAAATCAATTAAAGATCTTGGAATTATTTCATGGACCCACTCTAGCTTTTAAAGATATTGCAATGCAATTAATTGGAAATATGTACGAGCATTTCTTAAAATCTAATAACAAAACAATAAATATAGTTGTTGCAACTTCTGGGGATACAGGAGCAGCAGCAATTGATGCAATTAAAGGAAAATCTAATTTAAATATATTTGTTTTACACCCAAATAATAGAATTTCCTCTGTTCAAAGAAAAATAATGACTACAGTAGAGGAAAAAAATGTTTTCAATATTGCAATTGATGGAAACTTTGACGATTGCCAAAATATTGTTAAAGAAATGTTCTCTGACCTGGAGTTCTCAAAATCTATAAATATGTCTGGCGTTAACTCAATAAATTGGGCGAGAATAATTGCTCAAGCGGTATATTATTTTTATGCGTATTTTAAATTAGGAAAAGACAGTATTTCCTTTTCAGTTCCGACAGGAAACTTTGGAGATGTGTTTGCAGGATATCTTGCAAAAAAAATGGGATTACCAATTGATAAATTAATTGTTGCAACAAATGAAAACGACATTTTACACAGAGCCATTACAAAAGGAGACTATATTTCAAATGAAGTTAGAGAAACATTGTCACCTAGTATGGATATTCAATTAGCCAGTAACTTTGAAAGATTGATTTACTACGTGAATAATTCAAATCCAAAAAAAACAATAGAAATTATGAAGAAAGTTAAGCAGAATTCTTATCGAATTGAAAAGAGAGATTTAGATATAATTCATAAAGATTTTTTATCAGAAAGTTGTAATGAAAAAGAAACTTTAGAAATTATTAAGAAAAATTATGAAGAAAATGATATAGTTTTAGATCCACATACAGCAATTGGAGTAGGCGCCGCACAAAAATTATTCTTGGATGATTGTATAGTTCTATCAACTGCACATCCATGTAAATTTCCGGATGCTACAATCAACGCAATTAACAAACATGAAAAATTGCCGAAAGAACTCCAGCACGTACTTAATAAAAATGAAAATTTTCAAGTACTAAAAAATAGTACGGATGAGGTAAAAAAGTTTGTTAAAAATAAAATTTAGTTCAATTTAACTAAATATTAAGCCATTTAAGATTAGAAACGACTCGTTCTAAACCACAATTTTTGATATCGTTTTTTTATGAGAAAAATATTTATATATATTTTTTTGATTTCGATTTGGTGCAATTTTGGGCACGCAGAAACATGGTCGTGTGTTTATCAATTTGATAATGAGTCAAGACAAGTCATCCTTGAGAGAAAAAAAAACAGATTTTATAATATTTTCAAAAGTGGTGTAATAGATAATATCGGTCAGATTATTGTTAAAGAAACTAATAATTTTATTCATTTATATCAACACATAGATGTTCCTGAAGGTGATACAACTGCGTTTCTTACACTTTTAGACAAGACAAAAAAAAGCTTTGTGATGGTAGGATTAAAGTATGAAAATTCCACTGCTATTATTGAGGGCAAATGTACTATTTATTAGGTATAATAATTTTTTTTGAGGCGATCTATTAACAGGTGCAATCAACGTCTAATTTTTATTGGTGCACCGTATTTATTTTTTCTGACTCCGTCAGCTACCCACCATACAATTAGAACTATCGTTCCAATAATTGTTAAATAAAGAAGCTGCCACCACCCCGATCGTCCAGTGTCATGCAGCCTTCGAGCACCCACAGCTAAACCTGGGAGCAAACAAATTATATATCCCACCCAATAAAAAAGTTCTGTGTATCCAAGTAATTCGTCTATTATCGATCCTACGAATAATACGATTACATAAAACAACTGAAACCACCAAAATTCTGACTTACTTGCTCTACCTTCAAATTTAGCGAATTTATTAAAACAAACTTCAATTGATTTTGTAAATGTCATTTTGCTTTCTTACATTAAAATTAAAAAAAAATGAACCTCTTTATTATGCATTTTAGTTACCAACTGGCCGCTTCTCGAGCAATTAAATCAACTTCATTATTCAAATCATCAGCAGAGTGTGCTTTTACCCAGTTCCAGCTTATTTTAAATTCATTAGCTAAAGTATCTAGTTCTGTCCAAAGATCTTTATTTTTTACTTCTTGTTTGTTTGCAGTTTTCCATCCATTTTTTTTCCAATTATGAATCCATTCTGTTATGCCTGACTTAACATACTTAGAGTCTGTAAAAATTTGAACTTTACTTCCTTTAGGAATTTTTTTTAACGCCTCAATAGGCGCGAGTAACTCCATTTGATTATTTGTAGTATTCTTTTTACTTCCTTTAATTTGAGTTTTTTCCCCGTTGTTAATAATTATTGCTGCCCATCCACCATTTCCAGGATTTTCTAAACAAGACCCATCTGTATAAATTTTAATCATTTAAGTATTCCTCAAATCTTTCTATTGATTCATGGAACCTAAGTTTTTGTATATATTCTGATGGATCTTTTTTTTTAATCAATATATTTTTAGGAGTATTAATATAATCATACGCTCTTGTGGCTAGATATCTTAACGCAGATCCTTTGCAAAGAATTTTCATACTCTTTTTTTCTTCTGGTTTAAGCTTTCTAACACTTTCGTAACCCTTGAAAAGCCTAGTGGCTTTTTTCTTATTAAATTTAAATTTATTTTTTGTTTTGTTAAAACAAAGCGAATTTATGCAAATTGCAAGTTCATAGGCTTGAAAATCATAAGCTGAAAAATAAAAATCAATAAACCCCCTGAATTTTCCCTTGTGAAAAAAAATATTGTCAATGAACAAGTCTCCATGAATTACACTACTCGGTATTTTCTTTGGCCAGTTTTTGTTGATATCATAAAAACTTTTCTTCATTTCACCTTTAAGATTTTTTGGTAACCTCGAATTTTTTAAGTTAATTTTATTTATAAGACCATTTATTTTGAGAGGTGAAAAGCTATTTTTTCTTTTTAGTTTTATTTTTGTTAATTTTTTGTGCATTAAACCAATTTTTTTACCAATGACTAATAAATCTTTTTCCAAAAGTTTTTTTTTATCGTTACCTTCCAAGAAGGAAACTAAACAAGCTTTTTTTCTCTTTAAATTAAATATATATTTTCCATATTTATTTTTAATTGGAGACGGGCATTTAATACCTTCTTTTGAAAGTGCATCCATTAAGTTCATAAAGTAGGGTAAATCCTTATTATTTACTCTATTTTCAAAAATCGTTAAGACGTATTTTTTATTCTTCGTATTAACAATATAATTTGTATTCTCTATTCCTTTTTTAATACCCTTAAAGCTTTTGATTTTTTTAAATCCAAAAATATTTTGGACATTTAAAATGTCAGCTTGATTCAATTTTGTAAATACAGCCATTAATTGAGTTTTCCTGGAACTTTAAAAGTTACGTTTTCTTTTACTATTTCGACTTCTTGAATTTCGACATTAAATTTTTCTTTAATTTTTTCTATAAAAGTTTGAACTAAAATTTCAGGTGCTGATGCACCTGATGAAATACCTATAGTATTACACTTAGAAATTTTTTCTAAAGGGACTGAACTTTCAGAATGTATTAGCTCCGAATAATTACAACCTGCTTTATTGGCTACCTCAACGAGCCTTTTGGAATTTGATGAATTCCTGCTTCCAATTACAAAGAACATATCACACTTTGAAGCAATTTTTTTAACAGCCGCCTGTCTATTAGTTGTGGCATAGCAGATATCTTCTTTGTTTGGTTCTTTAATTTGTGGAAATTTTTTTTTTAGGGCTATAATAATATCTTTTGTGTCATCAACAGAAAGAGTTGTTTGAGTTACGAAAGCTAATTTTTTATTTGATGGAATATTTATATTCTCAACATCATCAATCGTTTCAACTAGTTCTATTGACCCGTCTGGTATTTGACCCATAGTACCAACTACTTCGGGATGATTTTTGTGACCAATTAAAAAGATATGGAAACCCGCTTTATTTAAATTTTCAGCCTCTCTATGTACTTTAGAAACCAAGGGACAAGTAGCATCTATATATTCCATTTTTAAGTCTTGGGCTTCTTTAGGAACTTTTTTTGGAACTCCATGAGCGGAAAAAATTACTGGTCTGGTTTTGTCTTTAATTTCACTAATTTCTTCTACAAATATTGCCCCAATTTTTTTTAAATTTTCTACAACATGCTTATTGTGGACTATTTCATGTCGCACGTAAACTGGTGAACCAAATTTATTTATACTTTTTTTTACAATTTCTATAGCTCGATCAACCCCTGCACAAAATCCTCTTGGAGCAGCTAAATATATTTTTAAGTCTTTATTTTTCATTTTTTTCTATAAGATACTCTAATAATATATGCGGAAAGGTTAAAGACGCCAAACCTATAAATATTACTTTTAAAATTGCATCATCAAAAACATAATAATTAGCTAAAAAATAAACACTTATTATAAATAGCAATAAAGTCATCAACGTAAGTGGCAATGCTTTTCTTGCAAATTTATAAAAACCAACTTTAAAATCATTACTATCAATTTCATATATTAAAGAAAGAGAATGTCTTACAGAATGTAAAAAACAAAAATAAACTGTGAAAGCAATTAATGGAGAAAGAAAAACATTTAGCAATATAATATTTGTCCAATCTGCAATTAAAAATCCACCATTATTTGATTGAACTGTTATAATAATGTTTGCGATAAAGCTTAGAAATATCATTAGTATTAAAAAATTACTACTTAAAAAACTTAAGTCTAAGTTTAAAATTTGAAAAATTTCATTTGTTTTTTCATTATGGAATAAAAGAGGCGCAATAATAATTACACTTCCTTTAAATAAATATAGAAAATCGTAAAATAAATTTTTTGTGTTTTGTTCAACACAACTGTCCTCTTTACCGAAATGATATGACGCAACAATTAAAAATATTATTAAAACGATTTCTGGAACTATCATCCAAGTAAAAATTACCATCAACGAGACAGCTATATAAGCTAAGTAGAAGTATGACTTATTTTGTATTTTATAGATACTAAGTAGCTTATAACCTTTTAGGTGATCAAGAGCTCCATGAGAAACACCTATGATAGATATTAAAAAGAAACAGATGATATTTTGATATTGAAATTCTATTTGCTTATTTTCAAAATATTTTGAAATTAAAATTAAAAAAATAATATTGAACAGAAGTAAAAAAAATGAATATTTTTTGTTTATTTTGTATAAGTCCATTAATTGAATAAAGCTTTTATAAAAGGCCACTTTGGCATTTTTAATATTATTGATAAGTCTTGAAAAATGTTACTTTTATTTGAGAGAAATTTAATACTTGTTTCTGATTTAGAATTAAAGATTTCAAAAAAAATGTTTGGCATTCTTTGAGCATTCTTTTTCATCACTTTTAAAAATATTTTATCAAGAATTTCATATTTTTTTCCGATGTTGTAAGTTTTTAAACTATCCAAATTTTCAACAATATATTTACAATGTTCTTGAATATTTAAAAAAGTATATCCAGTACTTAATCTTGTCATTTTACCTGCTGTTCCAATATTAATTTTTTTTTCACTGTTTAAATTTGTAGGGTAAAATAATGGGATCTGTCCTTTTTCTTTATAAATAATTTTATAATTTTTAATCTTAAGAATATTTTCAATATATTTCTTAATCTGAAAATCATAGTCTTTCTCTGAAGGATCTCTCATGTTTGATAACCAAGTTGTTTCAATTAAAGCTTTATTTTTTGAAAACGGAAGAGTGTAAAAAAAATGAACACTATTTTTTTGGTCACAATCAAAATCCATTAAATTAATTATAGAATCATCAAACGCATTCTTATCTGTTTCAATTTCATAACCGCCAAAATGTTGCCAAAGATCATTTTCATTTGAACTAATTTTTGGAACACTATTAAATACGTATGAATTTTCTGTATTTACATCATCCTTATTTCTGAAGAAATGAATATTTCTATTTATTTTAAGTCTATTCAAAGTTTTTTTGTAAAATAGACCACTGTCAATAGATTGATACGGTAGACTTTCACATTCAACCTGTTTTGATTTACTGGGAATATTAATTGAAAAAGAATCCCAACTTTTAATCACACAATCTTCAAAATTATGTGGAAATGTCTTCCAAAAAGACCATGTTTTATCTCTTTTGTATTCAGTTCTTGGATCAATAATAGCTAAGGTTTTATCACTTAACTTGTTATTAATTTCAAGCTCGTAAGCTAAGGAAAGACCAGCGCAACCGCCGCCAATTATTGTATAATCAAATTCTTTCATCTATATTAATTTCTAAGCCAATTTCGTTATGTTCTTCATTTCTGTAATAATTATCTGATTGAATAAATAATAATCTAAAAAAATCAAAAATACTCAAAATAGTTTGAACGATTTTGCCGGTTTTAGTAACATAAATTTTTCCAGATTGATTATATTCCTCAATGTTACCTTTTTTGACGATTTTATAACCAATCTCTCTATAAACTCTGCGAGCGACTAATATAGCGAAACGGCACTTAATTGGAATTTCTCTAATTGAATTAAAACAACTATTGTAAAATAAATCTGCAGTAGTAATTGTATTTTTTATATTTGAAAGATCATGCTTAATATATTTTCTGTTCTTCTCTCTATCTTCTATTACATCTCTAGAAATATTTGTAAGCTGCATCGCTATCCCTAGATCAATTGCAGATTTCAAAGCCGTTTTAGATTTTACTTTAAGTATTTTTGCCATCATCAAACCTACCGTTCCAGCCACTCTATAAGAATACACTAGCAACTCTCTTTTAGACTTAAATTCTATTTTTTCTTTTAAATCAGACTCAATGCCATCAAAGAGATCGAGAACAATTTTTTCTGATATATCGAAATTTTTAATAATTCCATGTATCTTTTTAATACTATCGTTTTCCAAGTTATGTTTAATAAAGTCATTTTTAAAGTTAAGGAATTTCTTCTTTTTAATCTCTAAAGATATTTCTTCATCAGCAATATCGTCTAGTATTCTACAAAAATCGTATAGATCAGATCCATTTTTATAAACATCGTTAGGTAAGAAAAATCCAGCCCAGCTAAAAGACTTTGCATGAATTGATAAAAGATTATTCGCCATTAAAGGATTTTATCTAAAACTTTTGCTGATGATAAAACTCCAGGCACACCAGCACCAGGATGTGTTCCAGCACCAACAAAATATAATCCATCATAAATTTCAGACTTATTGTGAAATCTAAAATAAGCAGATTGTGTAAATTTTGGTTGAATTGAAAAGCCTGATCCAAATTTTGTGTTAAGATCTTTTTCAAAGTAGTCGGGTGTTAAGTAGAAATCCTCTATTATGTTTTCTCTTAATTTTGGAAGTAAATCCTTTTCCATTTTATCAATTACTAAATTTTTAATTTTTTCACCACTTACCGACCAATTTATATTTGATTGATTATTAGGAACTGGGACTAGAACGTAGAAACAATCGCATCCATCTGGTGCCATCGAATTGTCTGTTGCTGTAGGTCGATGCAGATAATAGCTAATATCATCGTTAAGTTTCTTTTTATCAAAAATATCATCCAAATGTTCTTTGTATTTGTTACCAAACTTAATTGTGTGGTGAGCGACATTCTTATAAACTTTTTTAGTCCCAAAGTAATAAACAAATAAACCCATTGAATAATCCATTCTTTTTCTCTTAAAGTTGAAAAAAAAATTCAGGTCTTTTTTATTTAATAATCTCTCATAGACATCGGGTGGATCAGCATTACAAACCACATTATTTGCAGAAATTTCATCACCGTTTGCTAATCGAATACCTTTGATTTTTTTTCCATTTGAAATAATTTTGTTTACCTCAAAGCCTTTTTTTATCTTTATATTTTCCTCATTCATTAACGTTTCAAGACCCTTAATTATATTTCCAGTTCCACCCATCGAGTAATGAATTCCCCATTTCTTTTCTAAATATAGTATTAAGCCATAAATCGAAGTGGTTGTGAAAGGATTACCACCAACAAGAAGAGGATGCATACTAAGAATTCTTCTAAGTTTTTCGTTTTTAACATATGAGGAAACAAGAGAATACACAGATTTATAACTTTTTAACTTTAATAAAGATGGAATTTGTTTCATCATGAAAAAAGGTTTCGTAAAGGGAACATCTGAAAGTTCTAAATAACCTTTTTCAAAAATTTTTTTAGTGAAATTTACCAGTTTGGTATAACCTTTCAAATCATTTGGAGAAATCGCAGATATTTGTTTCTCCATGCTTTCATCATTTCCAGAGTAATTGAATTTTGTACCGTCTTCAAAAACGAATTGATACCAAATATCTAAGGGTGTAATATTTAAATAGTTTTTTGGATCTTTCCCAAATAATTCGAACAACTCATATATTAAATAAGGTGCAGTAATTACTGTCGGTCCAGCATCAAATGAAAACCCGTTCTTTCTAAAAATTCTAGCTCTACCACCTAAATCATTTTGTTTTTCAATTAAAGTCACTTCGTGGCCTTTTGCTCTTAGCCTAAGAGCTGCGGATATACCACCAAAACCTGAACCTATGACTATGGATTTCATAACGATAATTTATATTTTTTTTTTAAAAATGTAAGAATTTATTTTAATTTGAGCCAGCTTTTTTTAAAGCATCTTTAGCATCTTCTAAATTTTTTTGAAATAAATTCTCGAGCTTCGATTTTTCAATTGAATTTTTAATTAAATTTTCTGAAGCAGAGAATGCAACATCAACTGAAGTATTTTTAATTTCTCTAACTGCATTATCCTTCATTTGTTTAATTTTGATTAAAGAAAGTTCTTTTTTAATTTGAGCCGAGTTTTCAAACTTAAGCTCTAATTCACTTACCATTTTTTCAGAGTCATTTTTTGCTTGATCTATAATTTTTTTACTTTCCTCCTTAGCTGAGGTTAATTTGGATTGAGAGTCTTCTAATAATTTTTTTGTTTCTATTCTTAACTTTTCACTTTCATTTAATTCATTTTTAATCTCAGAGATTTTTGTGTCTAAAGCCTCATTTATTTTTTTTGGGATCTTAAAATAAATTAGAACTCCAAAAAAAATAACAAAAGATACAGCAACCCAAAAAGTTGAGTCAAATTCCATTTGTGCCCCTATTCAATTTTTTTAGCTCTTCCTCAACTAAAGCAGAAACACTACTTTCATTTACATTAGTTCCAATTAATCTTTTTATGACTTCGTTCGTTATATTTGAAGCTATTGAATTTATCTTTTTTGGTGAGGATAGTTTTAATTCAATTATTTCATTTTCAACATTTTGAATTTCTGAATTTAAATCTTCTTCAAGTTTAATTTTTTTCTTTGTTATTTCAGAAACAACCTTTTCTCTCGCAGCCAACATCACCTCTTTAGCTTTGTTTTTACTTTTCAAAATTATTTCGTCAAATTCTTTGAGATTTTTTTCGCTTTGTTCCCTTTGTTTTTCAGCTGTCTCAATATTTTCTAAAATTTGTAATCTTCTCTGTTCTAAGTTTTTACTTATTTTTGGTAAGATAAATTTAGAGAGAACTAAAAAAAGGGTACCGAAAGTTATGGTTAACCAAAAAATTTGCGATACCCAAAATTCAGGATCTAATTGAGGCATTCCACCTTTTTCTGCACTTTTCACTGCCACAGTGTAGAATGAGAAATAAAAAATATTTATTAAAATAATTTTTTTCACAATTCTTTAAAAAGCAAATAAAATTATCAAAGCCACAACAAGCCCAAATAACCCAGTGGCTTCAGCTAACGCGAAACCTAAAAGTAAATTTGGAAATTGTTTTTGAGCTGCAGATGGATTTCTCATAGCGCCAGATAGATAGTTACCAAAAATTATACCTATTCCTACCCCTGCTCCTGCTAAAGCAATTGCCGCTAGTCCTGCTCCAATCATTTTTGCTGCTTCTAACTCCATATTATCCTCCTTATGATTAATGGTGTAAATTTAATGCATCATTTAAATAAATGCATGTTAAAATTGCAAAAACATAAGCTTGAAGAAAAGCAACCAATATCTCCAAACCTGTTAGTGCAACTGAAAAACTCAGTGGAAGTATTCCACCGACAATTCCAAGACTTACTACAAAGCCTCCGAATACTTTCATCATTGTATGTCCCGCCATCATATTCGCAAATAGCCGTACAGATAAACTAATGGGTCTACTTAAATAAGAAATAATTTCTATAACTACTATTAGTGGTAGTAAGACAACCGGCACTCCACTGGGGACAAAAAGTTTTAAGTATCCAAATCCATGTTTTATAAATCCAATGATTGTCACCCCAATGAAAATAAATGCTGCTAAAACAAATGTTACAATTATGTGGCTTGTTACTGTAAATGAGTAGGGTATCATACCGAACATGTTACAAAAAAGAACAAACATGAAAAGTGAAAATATAAATGAAAAATATGGTTTAGCTTTGGAGCCAGCTGTATCACTTATCATTTTAGACACAAATGTATAGCTAAGTTCTGAGAGTAATTGTATTTTATCAGGAATTAAATTTTTCTTCTGCGCTCCTAAATTGAAAATTATCAATATTGCTAATGAGCTTATGACCATAAATAAACTTGCGTTAGTAAAGGATAAATCTATTTCACCTATTTTTATTTCTGGACCAATTCTATAAACGTTAAATTGGTACATTGGATTTGCTGCCATAAAATCAATTCTGTAGTTTTTTTGCCGACCTTATTACATTTAATATACCCGCAACTACGCCCACAAAAAAAAATATTATTATTAACCATGGTTTAGTATCAAACCAATTATCTAAAATAAACCCTATAATTGTCCCTACTAATACAGCCGCTACTAATTCAGTGCTCAATTTGAAAGCTTGTCCGATATTGGACGTTTGTGGATTTTCTTTTTCTACTTTTAACTTTCTACGTGCATTTTTTAAGCGATCTTTTAGCTCTTCTTTACCCATCTAAGCAACCATGCTCTCAGCTTTTTCAAGGTCGACTGAAACTAACTGGCTTATGCCTTTCTCTGGCATGGTTACACCATAAAGCCTGTTCATTTTTGACATGGTAAGTGCGTGATGGGTAACAATAATAAATTTTGTTTTAGTAATTTTTATGAGTTCATCCAAGAGATTACAAAAACGAGTTACGTTCGCGTCATCTAAAGGGGCGTCTACTTCATCAAGAACACATATTGGCGAAGGGTTAGTTAAGAAAACTGCAAAGATTAAAGATAAAGCAGTCAGCGCTTGCTCTCCACCTGAAAGAAGAGTTATTGACTGAAGTCTTTTTCCTGGAGGACTTACCAACATCTCTAAACCTGCATCAAGTGGATCATCAGAGTCAACTAATTCTAGTTTCGCACTTCCACCATTAAATAATTTTGTATAAACTTCATTAAACTTTCTATTAACTTTTTCAAAAGCCTCAAGGAGTCTTTCTCGTCCTTTTTGATTAAGTTCATTAATACTTTCCTTAAGTTTAACAATGGCTGTAACTAAATCTGATCGGTCTTTTTCCATTTTTTTAATTTCAATCTCAAATTTGCTTGTTTCTTCATCTGCTCTTAGATTTACTGATCCTAGTTTGTCTCTCTCTCTTTTCTTTTCATCAAGCAATTCCTCTTGCGTGAGTGCATCTGGTAGATCACTTTGATCTATCAAGTTTGAGAATTCAAAAACATCTTTTTCAGCAAGATTTAATTCATTTTCAATTCTCTCTAACAAATCAATTCTTCTTTTTGACAGACCATCAATTGTTGCTGTTGAACTCGCTTTTCTCTCTCTGATTTCTATAGAATTTTCTCTAATCTCAGAAAGCTCAAGATTTAGGGCGTTAGATTTTTTATCTGATATTTCAATTAATTTTTCATTCTCTTCTTTCTCAATTTCAGAAAGTCTTAAATTTTCAGTAAGCTGCCCTTTTTTTTCTGCTTGAGTGTTTGGTTTATTTTCTAAAAGATTTAATTGACTAGATGATTTTTGTCTTCTTTCATTTAGTTGTTTTATTGATTTGTCAGAATTTTCAAGTAGGTTTTTCCAACTTTCAATTTCAGTATCAATAATTTTTATTCTTTCTTTTCTTTTGATTGAATCATTTTTTATATTTTGGTTTTTGCTATAGCTTTCAGCATATTCTTCAATTATGTTTTTACATTCTTCAATAGCTTTTATGGCATCATTATTTTGGTTTTGACTAATTAAATTTTTTACATTTTCAAGATTATTTTTAAGTTTATCTTTTACAGAAAAAAGGTCATCATTAGATTTTTTTTCAGTATCGTAATATTTTGTATCAATATTAATTAAATCATTTTTTTCCTCTTTTAATCTTTTTTCATTTGAATTAGCATCAATCGTAATACTTTTTTCTCTATCCAAATCATTATCTATTTCAACAAGACTATTTTTAAAATTTTCAATTTCTCTTTGTATCCTATCATTTTCCTCATCTAAACTTTTGAGTTCCAAGTTTAGTCTTTGGATTTTAGAAAGTATTTCAAAATTCTTTTCTTTAATGGGGGTGTTTTTTGCACTTTCACTTTCTATATTTTTTTCAATTTCATTAATTTTATTTGTAATATTTTCAAATTCTTGATCAGAGTCTTTATTAATCTCTTTTTCTAAGGTAATTTCCTTATCTATCTCCTGCAATTTAAGAAAATATAAACCTGCTTCAATTTTTTTTATTTCCTCTGAAATCATCTTATATTTTCCAGCTTCTTCTGCTTGTTTTTGTAAATTTGCTAATTGTTTCTCTTGTTGTCTTCTTAATTCATCTGCTCTTTTTAAATTATTTTCTGCAGCGTTTAATCTTACTTCAGCTTCATGTCTTCTAGCATGTAAACCAGAAATTCCCGCAGCCTCCTCAAGGATTGCTCGTCTATCACTCGGTTTTGCTGTAACTAACGACCCAATTCTACCTTGGCTTATTAATGATGGAGAGTGAGCTCCAGTTGAAAGGTCGGCAAAAAACATTTGAGCATCTTTTGCTCTCACCTCTTTTCCATTTATATGAAACTTTGATCCTTTGTCTTTTTCAATCTTTCTTCTAATTTCTATTTCAGGAATATTTTTATAATTATGTGATCCTAGACTTCCATCATTCGATAGATTTACAATTACCTCAGCTATATTTTTGGAAGGTTTATTTGAAGTACCCGAGAAAATTACATCTTCCATACCTGAGCCCCTCATACTCTTTGCTGATGTTTCACCCATACACCATCTTAAGGACTCAACAATATTTGATTTACCACATCCGTTTGGACCAACTATCCCAGTTAGACCATCTTCAATAAGTAAACTTGTTTTATCGGCAAAAGATTTAAAACCGTTTAATTGAATTTTTTTAAATTCCATTAAGGAATTATAACAGTTTTTCTATGGCTTTTTTTAAATTTTTAAACGATAGCGTTTTTTCAAACTTTTGGTTATTCAAAATGAGTGTAGGAGTTGCATTTATATCAAATTCTTTTACACCTTCGATTCGTTCGTTTAAGATAAAGGCTTCCAATTCATTATTTGAAAAGCATTTATTCTCATCTAAAGGTTTATCGAAAGACTTTATCACAGAAGATAGATTTGAATTAAGCTCCTCTATAGTGGAACCTTTGGCCCATTTCTTCTGATTTGAATATAAAAAATGTAATAAGTCTGATTTACCATCGTTGCTACAGTGAGCTAATTTGGAAGCATTTAAAGCCGCCATGTCTAAAGGAAAACTTCTAAATTCAATATTTATAACACCAGTATCTATAAATTCTTTTTTTAATTTTGGATAAACATCGTTGTGGAAATCTGCACAGTGTGAACAAGTAAGAGACTCATAAATTATTAGTTTAATTTTTGCGTCTTTTTTACCTTCAATTATTGGCTTGAATGAAGATGCATAAATATTTGTTTGCAATAGAACAAAAATTATTAGTACAAAAATCTTCTTAATCATTTTTTTCTCTATACACTTTAGCAAATTCTTTTAAAGAATTTTCAATTTTTTTATTTTTAATTTCTCCTAAATTAATTTTGGAACTATATTTTTTAAGGTTTTTTTTTTTTTCATCAGTCCTATCAAATGTATATACTTTTAATGACGAAATTAAATCGTATCCAAAAAAAGAATTAATCTTATCTATTATATTTTTTTTCGAATACTCTAATTCGACCTCGTGACCTCTTTTAACCATGACTTCCAATACCGATTTTCTAAACTTGTTAGAACTCAAATATTTTTTTGGATAACTTATAGAAAATAGCTCATCACCCACAAACATTCTCCAATTTTCTATAAGTTCAGAATAAACTTCCCCTTTTTGCTTTAACAATTTTTTTACTTTTGTGGGTAAAGTATCTTTAAAGGATCTTAATCCTTGAATGACTTTAGATCTCTGATTAGAATTAAAATTCATGAACAAATCAACTATATCAAAAAAAATTTTATTTTGGTACGATAATAATAAGAGAATTCTACCATGGAGAAAAAATACTTCTAAGGAACAAAAACTTTATTTTACTTTACTTAGTGAGTTTATGTTGCAACAAACCCAAGTTTCAACCGTCATTCCTTATTTTAAAAGATTTGTGCAAAAAATTCCAAATTTTAAAAAATTGTCCAAAACAAATGACCAAACACTAATGAAGTTGTGGGAAGGACTGGGTTACTACTCTAGAGCCAGAAATCTAAAAAAATCTGCGATAATGATTGTTAGTAAATTTGGTGGAATTTTACCATCTAATTTTGAAGATTTAAAATCTTTGCCTGGAGTTGGTGACTATACATCAACTGCAGTAATGGCTATTGCCTTCAATCAAAAATTTATTCCTTTGGATGGAAATGTTGAAAGAATTCTTAAAAGAGTTTTATATCTTAGAAGTGATAAAGATATATCAAAAGAAAATATGCAAATTTCAAAAAATTTTTTTGGTTTATCAGAAAGAGCAAGTGATTATGCACAAGCTATTATGGAATTAGGTGCTTTAGTATGCAGACCTACCTCTCCATTATGCGAGAAGTGTCCCATAAGTATAAATTGTATTTCATATAAACGAAAAGATTTTTCCTTAATAAAAAAAATAAAAAGAAATAAGACCAAATATTTTGAGGCGAATATTTATATGAATGAAAATAAAATGTTGTTGGTTAGAAACAATAAGTTTAACTTTCTTAAAAATTTATTAATCTTTCCGATGAACGAAATAGATAAATCAAAATTTAACTCTTCACCAAAAGTAAAAACAAAAATTAAGATATCTAATATAGATATGAACATTGTAATTAATAAAAATAAAATTAAATCAACGAAAAAGGGTGTAATTTTAAACCGAAAGAATATAGCAAGTGAAGTAATACCATCTTTTACAAAAAAATTATTTAGAGTAGCTTCAAGTAATGTATGAAAAAAATTGGAATTATCGGAGCAGGGATATCAGGATTATACATAGCTAATCTTTTTAAAAAAAATCCTAAATATCAAGTATCAATTTTTGATAAAAAAGACTCTCTTAATCTAAACGAGGGGTACGGTGTACAATTATCTACAAACTGTGTTAAATTTTTAAATGAAATTGGATTTAACAAATTAGAAAAAAACGAAAAATTTTATCCAGAAAAAATAAATTTTTATTCAAAAAAAGATCAAGATAAAATATGTGAACTAGATATATCTGAATTTAATTCAAATGATAGTAAGTATACTACTTTGAAAAGATCTACTTTGATCAATTTTCTAAAAAAAGATTTAGAGGATTTGATCAAAACAAATTATAGTGTCTCGAAAATTGATCAAGAGCAAGAAAAAATAAAACTTACCTTTGAAAATAAAGAAACTCACGAATGTGATTATCTAATTATTTCTGACGGGGTTTTTTCAAAAAGTAGAAATCTTGTTTCAAATAAACAAATTCAACCAAAATATAACGATACTTTAGCTATAAGAGGAATGATGCCTCCAAAAAACATTATTGATAAAAAGAACATTTTATTATTTTTGGGCTCTAATTTTCATCATGTAATTTATCCCGTTTCTCCAAGCGGAGATTTAAATTTAATAGCTATAATGAAATATAAACTTTCAACAGAGGAGCAGAAAAATAACTCATTGTTCAGTGATAAATCTTTTATACAAAAAATTTTGAAAAATATTCCCCAAGAGAACAAAGAATTTTTTAATAATCTTAAAGAATTAAAAATATTTCCTGTGTTTGTCAGTAATAATTTTTTTGAAGTTAAAAATAAGAACATTCATTTAATAGGAGATGCTTTTTTTGCTTTCCCACCATCATTTGCTCAAGGCGCATCTCAGTCTATAGAGGGCGCACATGAACTATTTGCTAGTATAGAAAATAATTCCAATGCTCACTTTTTTAAAAATAGGGTTAATAAAACAAAAATGGTAAATAAAAGATCAAAATTGAATCAGTTTGCTTTTCATTTATCAAATCCTTTAACAGTATACTTTAGAAATATTTTTTTAAAAAAATTAGTAAAAAATAAAATGTTTTTAGAAAGTTATTTGGGGAAAATTTATAGATAATTTTTTGACAAGAATTTTTGTCTTAAATTATCTATTGGCACGAAAGTATTTCCTAATTCACAATGCCAATAAGTCCATCCATTACAGCTTTCAGCTCCTAAAATTGTAGCTGCAACTTTATGAATTGAACCTTCGGTTTGAGCATGTTTGATACTCCCATCAACCATAATTTTAGCACTGATTTTCTTCTTATGATCAAAAATAATGGTGCCAGGCTTAATTATTCCCAACTCAACCAATGAACCAAAAGGTATTCTTGGTTTAGATTTATTGTTTTTAAGCGTATCTAAATAATGATCTTCTATTGGTTTTGTATTCTTTAATCTTTGTTCGGCGGCTTTGAAATAGGATTTTTCTTTTTCGATACCGTAATAATTTCTACTCAATTTTTTTGCAACCGTTGCAGTTGTGCCTGATCCCAAAAATGGATCAAGAATTAAATCATCTTTATTTGAAGTTGCTAATAAAATTCTATGAAGCAGAGCTTCTGGTTTTTGTGTAGAATGAATCTTCTTTCCATTTTTTTTTAAACGCTCTGTTCCATTGCAAATGGGTAGATCCCAATTAGATCTCATTTGTAAATCATCATTCAAACATTTTAATGATTGATAATTAAAAGTATATTTTGAATTCTCAGATTTTGAAGCCCAAATTAAAGTTTCATGAGCGTTAGTAAATCTTGTTCCTCTAAAATTTGGCATTGGATTTTTTTTGTTCCAAATTACATCATTTAAAATCCAAAACCCTAAATTTTGAATAGCTGTGCCAACTCTAAATATATTATGATAACTTCCTATAACCCAGATTGCTCCATTTTTTTTTAAAATTCTCTTACACTCACTTAACCATGCATATGTGAATTCGTCATATTTCTTAAAACTTTCAAATTGATCCCATTTATCATTTACTGCATTAACCTTTGATCTATCTGGTCTGGTTAGTTTATTTTTTAGTTGAAGGTTGTAAGGCGGATCTGCAAAAACTAAATCGAAAGTCCCATCTGGAATTTTTTTCAATTCTTTAAGACTGTCTCCGTTAATAATATTGTTTTTTAAGTTTAACTCTCTCATTTTAAAAGAAACAATTAGACTCTAGGTCGGAGTCCAGGTCAACTCATGATTGAATTAATTTAGATTAATTGTGCCTTCGATTATTTGGGACTCAATATATTGTGTATTGGTTTGAATGTTTTTCTATGATGTTTTGTAATTCCAAATTTTTTAATTGCTGAAATATGATCTTTAGTTCCATAGCCAACATTTCTATCCCACAAATAAGCTTTAAATTTTTTTGACATTTTTTTAATTAATCGGTCTCTTGAGACTTTTGCTAAAATAGATGCTGCAGAAATTTCTGGAATTTTCTGGTCACCTCTAATAACTGATTTTATATTTAGGTTATAAATATTAGGTTTTTTATTTCCATCAACTTTTACTATTTTAGGTTTGAATTTTAATTTTAAAATTGATCTTTTCATTGCCAAAAGAGATGCGTTTAAAATATTAATTTTCTCAATTTCTCTCTTTGAGGCAGTTCCAATAGCCCAATAAGAATTTTTTTTTATATAATTTTCCAAAAATTCTCTTTTCTTAGGAGATAATTTTTTTGAGTCCTTTACTTTGTTTTTATCAAAACCTTTTTTAAAGACTACCGTCGCGGCATATACAGGCCCAATAAGACTTCCTCTACCGACTTCATCTACTCCAGCTACATTTTTTTGGGATCTATATTCCAATTTTCAATTCTTCAATTTTATTCTTTATTTCTTTTAAATCTGCCCAAGAAAATTTTTTTTGATCAGGCTGTCTTAACAAATAAGCGGGGTGGAAGGTAACCATAGTTAAATAAGTTTTATTATTAACAATTAATTCTTTCCAAACTCCTCTTGATTTAGAAATTTTCTCTTTATTTCCAAAAAAGGCCTCCATCGCAGTGCTTCCTAGCAATATAATCAACTTAGGGTTTATAATTGAAATATGTTTTTTTATAAAAGGAGCATAAGTATTAATCTCAACTTCATTAGGTTTTCTATTTTCAGGTGGTCTGTAATTTACTATATTTGTTACATAAACTTTAGTTCGTTTAATATTGATTGCCGCTAACATTTTATTTAAAAGTAAGCCTGCGTCGCCTACAAATGGTTTTCCCTGTTCATCTTCTTTTTGACCAGGACCTTCACCTATCAGCATAATGCTACTGTCATGATTACCATCAGCAAAAACTAGATTGTTTGAATTATTTTTTAGAGAGCAATTTTTAATATTAGAGATTTCGTCCTTAAGTTTTTTTAGCAAATCCTCCTTTTTTTCGATTTTAACAAATCTTTTGATGGGAGCATTTGAGAAATTAAAATTAGATTTGATAAAGTGATATTTTTGCATTTTATTTCTTTAATTTAAAAAAAAAAATCATATTCTTTAATTATGAATAAAATCTGTTTTTTTTTAATAATTTTTTTATATCAAACTTTTTCCTACGCTAAAACACCTGAAAATATTGAATTCAACCACAGGTATTTATCAAACTATTTTTCAGCAATAATATCCATTAATAATCAAGATGATAAAGACTCGTTAAAATATTTAAATAACACAAAGAGTCTTGTTAAAACTCATGAGAGATATTTGGAAAATTATCTAATCTCTTTAGTTTTAAACAATAAAATTGATATCGCCTTTAATAAAGCTGCTCAATTAAAAGTTAACGAAACAAATTTTTTTGAAGCAAAAGTATTATTAGCTTTAAATTCGATAAATAAAAAAGATTTTTCAAATGCAATGTTAATCTTGGAACAAAAGGATGAATTCCCGCTAGACACTCTTGAGCTTATTATCAAAGAGACATTAGTAGATTATCTGGACACGATAACATTTAAAAAGATGGACAGTAACGAAGATGCCCAGTTCGGTGAAATAGATAAAATAAAAAAAATTTTTCAGTCTTGTTATTTAGAAAAAGATAATACAAATCTTTTATTTGAGAAGCTTGTAATTAAAGACACTGAAGATTTCTCAAGGTATATTTTTTTCTATATTAATTATTTAATTCAAATCAGAGATTTTGATAAAATAAATGAATTACAAAATAAGATTGATTATACCAATAGCAGTATTTTAATTGCTCAAGCAAAACATTGGATTGAAAATAAAAGATACGACAAAATTACTTCAGTATTCTCATGTAAAAATGAAAACCATATTATATCTGAATTCTTGTTTTTGATTTCTAACTTATATTCTTCACAAGAATTTTATAAAAAGTCAAATTTCTATATTCATTTATCAAATTATCTCAATCCTGAATTTAATTTTAATAATAGTTTATTAGCAGAAAATTATATAAGTAATGAAAAATTTGATTTAGCTTTAAAATCTTTAAATTTTATTTCAGAGGAAGATCTTATTTTTAACTGGTATAAAAATAAAAAAAAATCTTCAATTATTAAAAATCAAGAAAATGAAGAAGCAGCACTAAATTTTTTAGAAAAAAAATTTGATGGATTAAAAACTAATAACATAAGAATTTTGTATGACATGGGTGGAATTTACAAAAGTTTTGAAAAATATGATGAGGCAATAAAAATTTACTCTAAATTATTAAAATTGGTAGATAATAGATCAAAAGCTTATGCTGATATATTATACAGGCGGGGAGGCAGCTTTGAAAGGGTTGGAGATTACGAAAGTGCTGACAAAGATTTATTAGATTCTTTAGATATTACTCGAGAAAATCCTTACGTATTAAATTATCTTGCATATAGTTGGTTAGAGAGAAACTATAAAATTGAACTTTCAATGAAGATGTTAAAAGAAGCGCATGATTTAAGAGAGAACGATCCTTACATAACCGACTCATTGGGATGGGGATATTATTTAATAAACGATTTTGAAAATGCAGAAAAATATTTGAGGAAAGCTGTAGAGTTAATGCCATATGATCCAATAGTGAATGATCATTATGGGGACATACTTTGGATGTTAAATAGAAAAATACAAGCAAGATATTTCTGGAACAATGTATTAAATTTAGATGAAACAGACGATGAAATGAAAATTGATGTTAAAAAAAAGATTATTTACGGTATAGAAAAAACCTAAATTCCGCATGTACAGAAAAGTAATAAAGTCATTTGCAAAAATTAATCTTTATTTAAATGTAGTTTCAAAAAAAAAAAAATTTCATAGAATTCAGTCTCTTTTTAGCTTTATTGACCTATATGATAAAATAGAAATATCGACAATTAATCGTAAAAAACATTTTATAAAATTTGATGGAAAATTCTCTAAAGGAATAAGTAAAAAAAATTCTATTTCTACTTTACTTAAAATTTTAGATCAAAAAAGACTAATTAAAAAAAAATACTATATTAAAGTTACAAAAAATATTCCTCAAAAGTCAGGTATGGGAGGGGGTTCTATGAATGCCGCTTCAATTCTAAAATTTTTTTTAGATAGGAAAATTGTAATTTTGAACAAAAAAAAAATTTTAGAGGTTTGTGAGATGGTAGGCAATGATGTAAAAATAGGGTTATATAAGGGCCCAATTTTTTTGAACTCGAACAATTCAATTCAATCATTAAAAAAAGGACTCAGTTATCATTTGCTGATATTTAAACCAGAAATTGGATGTTCTACAAAATATATTTTTTCAAAATTTAAAAATTTTTCAAAGAAAATACCTTCAAATAAAAAAAATTTGCTTAAATTAAATAATAAAAAGAATGATTTGGAACCAATTGTATTAAAAAAATTTAGAAATATTAGCAAACCAGTATTTTTTTTGAAAAGCTTAAAAGGGATAGAATTTGTAAGAATGACAGGGTCTGGTTCTAGCTTTGTTGCCTATTTTAAGTCTAAAAAAAACTTACTAAATGCGTCTAAATTATTCACCAATAAATACAAAAAATATTGGTCTGTAATGTCTAAAACTATATAATTTTTGATTAGTTGTGTTATAAGAATTTAATTTTGGGGCGTAGCCAAGTGGTAAGGCAGCGGTTTTTGGTACCGCCATTCCTAGGTTCGAATCCTAGCGCCCCAGCCAGTTATGTTGAAACTAATTAATAACTTTTTTAACCACAGTAAAAACGATTTATTTAAAAAGAATACATTGGATATTCAGAAAAATTTTCCAGTAAAAAAAATATTTGATGCAATTAAGTCTTTTTCAGATGAAAGCGATATTTATTATGTAGGAGGATGTGTTAGGAAGATTTTTTGCCATGAGTTAGTGGATGATATTGATTTAGCCACAAACATAAATCCTGACGAAGTTATACTGTCGCTAAAGAAAAATAATATTTCCTTTTATGAAACCGGAAAAAATCATGGAACAATAACTGCAATTATTGATGATAAGAAATTTGAAATTACATCTTTAAGGAAGGACATATCAACTGATGGAAGACACGCGAAAGTATTATTTACAAAAGATTGGAGAGAAGATGCGGAGAGAAGGGATTTTACTTTTAACTCAATATACTCGAATATTTATGGTGAGGTGTTTGATCCCTTTAATGGAATAAAAGATTTAGAAAATGGTTGTGTCACATTTATTGGAGATCCATCAAAACGCATTAAAGAAGATTACCTTAGAATACTGAGATATGTAAGATTTTTCTTAAACTACTCAAAAAAAGACCACGAGCCAAAAATAAAAAAAATTATCAAACAAAATTTAGATGGCTTGCTTAAAATCTCTAAAGAAAGATTAATAGATGAATTAAAAAAGATCATTTTTTCCAAGGGGTTCATAAATCTTAAAAAGGACGATTTTTCAAAAGAAATTCTTGAACTTGTTTTCCCAAGTTTAAACAATACCTCATTTTTAACTGATAAAAACAAACTTCTTATTGAAGATGTACAATTAAACAAGAATTTCATTGTATTGTTAAGTGCTATGATGATCAAAGATTTAAATAGTATTAATTATATACTTTATAAGTTCAATTTTTCTAACCAAGATAAACAGAGACTTCTTTATATTCACGATAATTATCAAATGAGTTTAGAGAAAAGTTTTTTTGATAGAGAATTGAAAAAAAGAATATATTTTGGAGAAAAAGAAAGTCTTTTAGATCTTATAACTTTGCAATTATTAATTTTTCATAAAAATGAGAAAACACTTAATGACCTGATTAAAATTACCAAAAAAACTGATTCACCGAAATTTCCTTATAATGCTGATTTTTTGATTAAAAATTTTAATTATAAACCTGGAAAAAAAATGGGGAAAAAACTTAAAGAACTAGAGACACTTTGGATTGATAATGATTTTAAAATCTCTAAAGAAGAAATTAAGAAAATTGTTCTTAATTAAAGATATTTGACGTCTTCAATTTCAAAATTTTTTTCACCAGAAGGAGTTTTTATTTCAACCATATCGTTTTTATTTTTTCCAATTAAACCCTTTCCTATTGGTGATTGAAAAAAAATTAAGTTTTTTTTAAGATCAGCCTCGTCTTTGCCAACAATTTTATATGTTAACTTTTCGTTCGAGTCTAAATCTTTTAAGTAAACAGTTGAACCAAATATTACCTTTCCAAGATTTTCGATTTTAGTCACGTCAATAACATTCGCCCTTGCAATAATATCTTCAATTTGTTGAATACGACCTTCGTTATGTGACTGTTGTTCTTTTGCTGCATGATATTCAGCATTTTCTTTTAAATCACCATGTGATCTTGCTTCTGAAATAGCAGATACTATTTCTGGCCTTTTTTTCTCTTTTAAAAAAACTAATTCCTCTTTAAGTTTAGTTAGTCCGTTAACTGTTATTGGTTCTTTCATAAATTAATTTATTCCCAATTAGCTGTAGGAGGTAAAGACATCAAAATAGCTTCTACATTTCCCCCAGTTTGTAATCCAAATTTTGTACCTCTATCATGCAGTAAATTAAATTCAACGTACCTACCTCTTTTTTTATTTTGGATTAGTTTGTCCTTTTTTTTCCATCTTTTTTTAAATTTCTTTGCAATTATTTCTTTAAATAAATATGAAAAAGCTATACCTACGTCTCTTACAAAAGCAAAATCTCTTTCCCAATTTTCCTTCTTATAATCAAAAAATATTCCTCCAATTCCTCTAGGTTCGTTTCTATGATGTAAATAAAAATAATCATCACACCATTTTTTATATTTATTATAATAATTTTTGCCATGTTTGTTGCACATCATTTTTAGTTTTTTCTCAACAATTTTTTCTAGCGCTGAGTCTTTAAAACATGGAGTAAAATCCATTCCTCCACCAAACCATCCATGATCAGTAATTATGTATCTCGTATTAAAATGCATAGCTGGGATATAAGGATTTTTCATATGCATTACAATTGATATTCCCGATGCCCAAAAATTTTTACTGTTATTAAATCTAGGTATTTTTTTTTTAAATTCATTTGAAAAATTTCCATATACTTCAGAAAAATTTACACCTACTTTCTCAAAAACATTTCCGTTTTTAAGAAGCTTTGATTTTCCACCGCCCTCATCTTTTGTTTCACTTCTAGACCATACCTTCGTTTTAAAATATGAGGATCCATTTTCAATATTTTCAATTTCGTGACAAATTAATTCTTGAATTGTTAAAAACCAATTTCGTGCTAACTTTTTTTTAATATTTTCTTCCATAGATTAATTTGATTATAATATTAATTTTGACACCACCATAGATACAGTGGTCGACAAGTTTAGTGATCTTTTTTTTTTAAGAATAGGTATTTTTATTCTTTTGTCTACTTTATGATGAATATTCTTTGGTACACCCGCACTTTCTCTACCAAATAAAAAAGTATCATTTTTTTTTATTTTAAATGATTTAAACGAATCTTTAGCTTTTGTGGTCATTAGTATTACTCTTGAGTTTTTCTTTGCTTCAAAAAATTGATCTGAATTCTCGTAAATTTTAATCATTTTTTCATCTAAATAGTCCATTACTACTCTTCTAAAACGCTTGTCATGAAAAGTGAAGCCACATGGTTCAATAATCTCCAATTTTACACCTAAACATGAGCAGGTTCTTATTATGGATGCAGTATTTTGAGGAATGTCAGGCTGATAGAGAGCAATTTTAGCTGTTAATTTTGGGTTATTATGTGTCATTCTTGCTATAGAAAAATTCCACTTTTATATTATATGAAATCATATAATAAATAAATTAAGTATTAATGTCGGACAAAAAAAAACCTAATAGAAGAGACTTTATTTTTACAGCTACTGCTGCTGTAGGAGCAGTTGGTGCAGGAGCTGCCGCATGGCCTTTAATTGATCAAATGAATCCAGATGCCTCGGTTAAGGCTCTTGCTAGCACAGAAGTAGATGTGAGTAGTTTGCAGCCAGGTCAGTCAATTACTGTTTTATGGAGAGGTAAACCTGTATTTATAAAGCGAAGAACAGAAAATGAAATTAGCGAAGCAAGAAACGTAAAAATTTCTGATTTGAAACATCCTGAAAAAGATGAGGACAGAACGCAAAATCCGGAATGGTTAGTTATGTTAGGGGTTTGCACTCACTTAGGATGTGTGCCATTAGCAGATAAAGGGGAATATGGTGGTTGGTTTTGCCCATGTCATGGTTCTCATTATGATACAGCAGGAAGAATAAGAAAAGGTCCGGCCCCAACCAATTTAGAAATTCCAAAGTATGAATTTGTAAATAGCAATACAATTAAAATAGGTTAAAATGAGCGATCACAATTACACCCCTTCATCAAAATTTGGAAAATGGTTTAATGATAGATTGCCTTTGCTTACATTAGCAAATCACTTAACAGATTACCCGACACCTAAAAATTTAAACTATTGGTGGACGTTTGGAGGTATTTTAACTTTTTGTTTAATTACTCAAATTATAACAGGTCTTGTATTAGCTATGCATTACATAGCTCATGCTGATTTAGCTTTTAGTAGTGTTGAACATATTATGAGAGATGTAAATTATGGATGGCTCATAAGATATATTCATGCAAACGGGGCTTCAATGTTTTTTTTAGCTGTTTACATTCACATCTTTAGATCTTTGTTTTATGGTTCTTATAAAGCCCCAAGAGAGATTATCTGGATTTTGGGAATTATGATTTACTTGTTAATGATGGCTGCAGCGTTTATGGGTTACGTATTACCTTGGGGACAAATGAGTTTTTGGGGGGCCACAGTTATTACGAATTTGTTTAGTGCCATTCCTTTAGTAGGCGAAAGTATAACTACATGGTTATGGGGTGGTTACTCAGTTGACAATCCAACGCTGACAAGATTTTTTACACTACATTATCTTATACCTTTTTTAATTTTGGGTTTGGTTGTTTTACACATATGGGCACTTCATGTTCCAGGTAATAATAATCCAGTTGGTATAGATATTCAAAAGCCCTCAAAAGATACTGTGCCTTTCCATCCTTACATAGTAATTAAAGATTTATTCGCATTACTATTATTCATGATTGTATTTGCCTTTTTTGTATTTTATTCTCCAAATATTCTAGGTCATGCAGACAATTATATAGAGGCAAACCCGTTAGTAACTCCAGCTCATATTGTACCTGAGTGGTATTTGTTACCGTTTTATGCAATCTTGAGATCAATTCCTGATAAGCTTTTAGGAGTTGTTGCAATGTTATCAGCGATATTTATTTTAGCGGCATTACCATGGTTAGACACTTCAAAAGTAAGATCAGCAGTATTTAGACCTCTTTATAAACAATTTTACTGGATACTAGTGATCGATGTTTTAATATTAGGTTATGTAGGAGCAATGCCTGCTGAGGGATTATATTTATTAATTGCAAGAGTAGCGACTGCTTATTACTTTTTACATTTTTTATTGATACTTCCAGTCTTAGGTAAAATTGAAAAAACAACACCTTTACCGCTAAGTATTACTAGTCCAGTTTTAGGAGGATCGGCAGATTTAGCCATGGCAAAAAATATAGATGTTAGAAAAGAGAAGTTATAGTGCAAAGAATATTTAAAATTCTTTTTTCCCTTTTAATTCTGAATATAAATTTTGCAAATTCAATATCAGCAGAAAACACGAGCAAATTATTAACAACTGATTGGTCTTTCAAAGGTCCATTCGGTAAATTCGATAGAGCTTCTCTTCAAAGAGGCTACCAAGTTTACAATGAAGTCTGTGCTTCTTGTCACTCTTTAAAATACGTTTCATATAGAAATTTATCTGAAAAAGGTGGTCCAGAATTTTCAGTAAAAGAAGCAAAAGCCATTGCTGCAAGTTTTGAAGTTACTGATGGTCCAAATCAAGACGGTGAAATGTTTACAAGACCAGCGAAACTTTCTGATAAATTTGCGATGCCATACAGCAATGAAGAGGAGGCCAAATCTGCTAATGGAGGTGCCTATCCACCAGATATGTCTGTTTTGGTGAAGGCAAGAGCAGGCGGAGCAGATTACATATACTCAGTTTTACTGGGTTATGTGGACCCACCTGAAAATATAAAACTAGATGATGGGGTTTATTACAACAAATATATGTATGGAAACAAAATTAAGATGCCCAAACAACTTTCTGATGGTCTTGTAGAATATTCTGACGGGACAAATGCTACCGAAGAGCAAATGGCAAAAGATGTTGTAAGTTTTCTTATGTGGACTGCAGAACCTCACTTAGAACAAAGACACAAAACAGGATTTAGAGCAATTGTTTATTTGATTATTCTGACTGTACTAGTCTATTTTAGTATGAAAAAAATATGGTCAAGAGTTGAAACGAATGTTTAAAATATCGCCGTCTTTTACAATATAGTCCTTTCCCTCTAATCTCATTTTACCATTACTTTTAGAATTGACCCAACCATCATTATCCAAAAAATCATCATACGAAATAGTTTCCGCTCTAATAAAACCTTTTTCAAAATCTGTATGAATTTTTCCTGCAGCAGTGGGCGCTAAACTATCTTTTTCAATTGTCCAAGCTCTACTTTCTTCAGGGCCTGACGTAAAAAAAGTATTTAATTCTAATAATTTATAACCTTTATTAATTAGGTTATCTAAACCTGTTGTTTTAATTCCCATAACTTTCATAAAATTTTCTTTTTCATCATTATTTAATTGATTAATTTGGTTTTCGATATCAGCTGATATAATTAAAACATTTTCCATATTTACAGATTTTTTTACTTGTTCAGTATATTTATTTCCATTTTGTATACTGTCTTCATCAACATTGCATACATATAACTTTGGTTTTAATGAGAGAAGACCAGAAGAGGATATCTCATTTTTATCGAAATTCTGCTTTAAGTTATCAATTGGCTTATCATTATTGATTAATTCTAGTGCTTGATTAAGTAATTCAAATTCTTTTTCGTTTAAATTTTTTTTATTTTTTTTATCAATTCTTCTTTGAATTGACTCTAAATCTGCTAATTTCATTTCAGTCTCTATAATTTCTAAATCCCTTATTGGATCAACATTAGGATTAACGTTTTGAATGTCAGTGGAATCAAAACATCTTAAAAGATGTATAATCGCATCAACTTCTCTTATATGGGATAAAAATTTATTTCCTAAACCTTCACCTTTCGAGGCCCCTTTTACAAGTCCTGCAATATCCACAAAAGTAATACTTGTATAAATTTTTTTTTTGGATTTTGAAATCTGAACAAGTTTGTCGAGCCTTGTGTCTACAACAGGTACCATGCCAACATTAGGTTCGATTGTGCAAAAAGGAAAATTTCCAGAAAGTGCTTTGGTAGAATTTGTTAATGCGTTAAATAAAGTTGATTTTCCAACATTAGGCAAACCTACAATGCCGCATTTAAAGCCCATTTTATTATTTATTGTTTACAGTGCTTGAAAATAAGTCCAGTTTTTTTTCAATAAGAATTGATAAATTATCTGTGATATTTTCTTTTATTGATTCAAGTTCTGTTTTCTCATCCTCGTCAAAATCTTTCAGGACGTGGTCATTCACTGCTATGTTATTTTTCGGTTTGCCAATACCAATTCGAACTCTTGAATATTCTTTTCCTATAAACTTATCAATTGATGCAATACCATTATGACCTGCATCTGAGCCCCCAAACTTTGCTTTAACTTTCCCAAAATCAATATCTAAATCATCATGAAAAACAATTACATCCTCTGCATCGATTTTAAAATACTCCATTAATTCTCTGATGCATATACCCGAATTATTCATGAAGGTTAGAGGTTTTATTGCGTAAACTTTTTTATTATTGATGCTTCCAGTTGTAAGAAGTCCTTTAAATTTTGGTTTTTGTTTTGATAATTTAAATTTATTATTTATTGCATCAATAATTTTAAAACCGATGTTATGTCTATTATTTTCAGAATTCGGTGTAGGATTTCCTAGGCCAACAAAAAGTAACATTATTTAATTAAATTCTTCAATTGTAAATTATTTTTTTTCAGGCTGACCTTTTTTTGGGTCCTCTTTTTTATCAGCTTCTTTTTTCTCACCCTCGGCCCCTTTAGCGTCTTTTGCATCACCAGTTTCTGTAGCTCCTTCACCAGTTGTAGCAGCTGCTTCCGCACCTTCTGCTCCTTCCTCTGTCTCCGCTGGTTTTTCTGGTTCTTTAATAACTGTTGGTGCTGCTACAGTTGCGATTACAAAGTCTCTACCACGAATAGTTGGTTCAACATTTTCAGGAAGTTTAATTGAAGAAATTTTAAAAGAATGTCCTATATCAACTCCATCTAAATCAACAACCAGTTCACTTGGAATGTTTTCAGATGGACATTTTAGTTCTACTTTCCTACGAACTATATTTAATACACCACCTCTTTTCAAACCAGGAGATTTTTCTGTGTTGATGAAGTTTACTGGTATTTCAATTATTACACTTGAACCTTTTACAATTCTTAGAAAGTCAATATGAATTGGATCGTCAGTTAAGATATCGTAAGAAATTTCTTTAGGTAAAACATTTTCATCTTTACCATCAATTTTTAAATTTAATATACTTGACAAAAAGTTCTCTTTCTCAATCAAATTTTTTAATAATTTTTTTGATATAGATATTTTTTGAGTTTCAGATTTTCCACCATAGACTATGCCAGGAACATTACCTTCTGATCTTAGTTTATTTACTTCACCAGAAGTTTTAGTATTTCTTAAACTTGCATCAATCGTATTCATAAAGAAAAAGCGTTTTAACTCAAGTTAGTTAATAAAACAAGTAAATTATTTAAACAAAAATGAAACAGATGTAGAATTTGATATTCTTCTAATTGCTTCACCCATTAAGTTAGAAATTGACAAAATTTCAATATTTTTTGCGGATCTTACTTTATTCTCATTATTAATTGTGTCTGTAATAACAAGTTTTTTGATTGGAGAATTTTTAATAGCTTTCACAGCATCTCCACTTAAAACACCGTGAGTAATATAAACATAAACGTCTTTTGCACCTCTTTGTTTAAGAGCCTTAGCAGCATTTATAATTGTTCCACCAGAGTCAATTATGTCATCATTTATTATGCAAGTTTTTCCTTTTACATCTCCAATTACATTCATGACTTGAGATTGACCAGGCTTTGGTCTTCTCTTATCAATAATTGCAAGTCCTACATTTAAATTTCTTCCTAAGGCTCTTGTTCGCTCAACTCCTCCGACGTCAGGCGCAACACAAATTATATTTTTACTTTTAATTTTTTTTTTAATATGTCTTGCAAATAACGGTGTTGTGAAAAGGTTATCAACCGGAATATCAAAAAAACCTTGAATTTGACCAGCGTGTAAATCTACAGTGACAACTCTATCAGCTCCTGCTTTTGTTATTAAATTTGAAACTAGTTTTGCAGAAATAGAAGTTCTAGGCACTACTTTTCTATCTTGTCTTGCATAACCAAAATAGGGAATAACTGCTGTGATATTTTTAGCAGATGATCTTTTGAGAGCATCTATGCAAAGCAACATCTCCATTAAATTATCATTTGCCGGGGAAGATACTGACTGAATGAAAAAAATATTATTTCCTCTTATATTTTCATTAATCTCTACATAAATTTCACCGTCTTTAAATTTTCTTATATTAGAATTGACAAGTTTTTCTTTTAGATATTTTGCAATTTTTGAGCTGAGATTTTTGTTACTATTTCCTGTGAGAAGTTTCATTTTTAAGAAAAAAGTTATTTAAGCATAATTATAGAAATATTTCTACCATAATCGTTCTCTTTATTCTTGATAGCTCTCCTAGCACTAAAGAATTCATTACTATTTTTGAAAGTATCTTTATTAATTATATCTATATTATTAATCTTTAATGATCTTAACTGAGATTTGACAAATTCTTTTAAATTAAAAAAAATTTTGGTTTTTTTTAAGTAAAAAAATTTACGATTCCGACTATTAAGTTTTAAAAATTTTTTCATAAAATTCCTCTTTACCTCATAGTTTTCCCTGAATATTGATGGACCTATTACTGCAGAAATATTTTGGTTTTCAGAGCCTTTTTTAATCATAAATTTTATACATTTTTTTAGAATATTTTTAAAAGCGCCCTTCCACCCAACATGGATAGCTGCAATCATTGGCAATTTTTTGTCATAAATAAGAACTGGAGCACAATCAGCAGTTAAAACACCTAAAGCTAAATTTTTCTTTGTTGTAATCAAGCCATCGCCAGTGAGTTTTTTTGAGGGTCTTTTCAAAATAAAGTGACACTTGTTACTATGTGTCTGTTTAAGCAATATCAAGTTTTTAGGAGAAATTTTAAACTTTTTCGAAACAATTTTTAAATTTTTTTTAACATTGGAAATCTTATCATTTGAACCAGGGCCACAATTCAAGGCGCTATAAATTCCATTAGACACTCCTCCTTTTTTCCCAAAAAAACCATGTGAAATATTTTTAAACTTTATTAATTTTTTAGATTTTAATGTCATCAAACCCTATCTTAAAATTGTTATCTTTCGTAGTTACAAACATTACTTTAAACAATTCACCCATCTCATCTTTGTGTGTTAGTCTTCTTATTCTTGTATAAAGATCTGTTTTTTTTAGGAAACTCATTTTTTTCGATATTATTTCAGCTCTTAAATCTATTCCCATATTTTTTAAAAAAATTCCTTGATTAGTAATACCACCAACTTTTAATCCATTTAAATTAACAATTTGTTTGATAAAATTAAAATTTAAATGATGGGTTATATCAATATTTTGGTAGTCATCAAAAATATTTACTTTTTTATGGTTTTTGATCCCTTGCAAACTATCGTACATTTTTTTGTCAGAGGTACCATAATCAATTAATAAAATACCCCCCG